>CAZOMJ010000139.1:0-48289 GCA_964581055.1 uncultured Candidatus Kuenenia sp. | reverse complement strand
ACGGGCATCGCTCTGGAGCCTGCGACGATCCGGGTGCTACAAACCCGCCTCTCGAGGTCGCCGCTGTCCTCCGCACGGCCCCCGTGGAGAACCCATGTCCGATCCGCCTGCGCCGCCGCTGCCCGCCTGTCACCTCCTGTTGGTGGCGGGTTGGTGCATGCTGTTTCTGGGGGCGGTCGGCGCCCAGGCCGCCGATATCGAGGAAGGTTTCGAGGGCAGACGGCCCCTCTGGTCGCTTGCCGAAGCCGACTGCGGCCCGCGAGTGACCGGCCACGCCATCGCGGGCGATGCCGCCCACCGTGGCGATTCCGGCGAGCGGATCGTGCTGAACGCAGCCGCGGGGTCGACGTTGCGGGTGCAGTTCCCGGTCGGTCCGGCGAGCGTCATCGATGAATTCCGTGCCTCTGTCTGGGTCAGGGCCAATCGTCCTGCCGTCCGGCTCGGTGTGAGGGTCGCGTTGCCGAACGTGTCCTCGCGGCACACGGGCCAACCGATCGACGTGGTGGTGCAGGGCACCGCCTCCCGCTACCCGGATCGCTGGGAGATGCTGGAAGCGGGCGACATTGTCACCGGGCTGGAACGCCAACTCTCAGCGATTCGCGCTCAGCACGGGCCACATGGAAGCCTCGCGGGCGCCGTGGTCACCCATCTCGTGCTCGAACTCTATTCCGCCCCTGGTCATTACGATCTGTCGATCGACGATCTTCGCGTCGAGGGAGTCATTCCCGCCACTGCTCCGCGTTCCCCGCCAGCCGCCTCCGGCGACAAAGGCGGGGCGTTCCCCGTGCGGCAGGCGGCGTTCACCGAGGCGGCAGCCCCCGCGCAGGCCATGGCGGCTCCGGCCGCTGCCCTTACACGGGGCGTGCTGGAGGTGGGCGGTCTGCCCTTCTTTCCCCGCAGCCTTGACCACCAAGGCGAACCGCTCGAAGCGATTGCGAGACTCGGCTTCAACTGCGTGCGGCTCTCGGCGCCTGCGACCGCCGATCTGCTTGCCGAGGCGCAGCGGGCGGGTGTGTGGCTGATCTCTCCGCCTCCCGATCTGCCCGACATCGACATCCGCGATGCCGACTCGCTCCCTAGTTTCTCCGCCCGTTGGGACAGGGTGCTCTTCTGGGACATGGGTAGCGGGCTGGCGGAAAACGACGTCGAGAGTCTCGCCGAGCGGGTGCGGCGGGTGCGGACCTGCGACTCGCGCGTCGGTCGGCCGTTGATCGCAGCCGCCGATTCGGGGCTGCGTGCCGTCTCGCGACACGTCGACATGCTCGTGGCGCGGCGCACGGTTCTGGGCACCAGCCTCGAACTCCTCGATTATCTCGCCTGGCTCCGGGAGCGGCCCCGGCTCACCCGGCCCGGCACGCCGATTCTGGCCGCGCTCTCGACCGAGATCGATCCGCGGACGTCGCGGCAGGCCGCGGCGCTTTCGGGCATCGGCGGGCAGGGGCTGGCAGTCGATCCTGAGAGCCTCTGCCTGGCCTCGCTGGCGGCGGTTTCTGCGGGCACTCGAGGCATCCTGTTCTCCTCGACGCGTCGGATCGATGGTGACGACCACGAGTCGAAAGCCCGGGCGGCGGCGTCGCTCTCCATGAACCTCCAACTGCAACTGCTCGAGCCCTGGGGCGCGGCGGGACGGTTCGCAGCGGCGGCGCAGTCGAGCGACCCCGAGGTGCAGGCGGTCGTGCTGGAGGCGGCCCGGGCGCGGATGGTGGTCGCGTGGCGGTGCGTGCAGGGATCACAGATCGTGGCCCGGCATTATCACGGCGACATTCCCCGCAACGCCCAGCCGCTCACGCTGCTGGTGCCCGGCGTGCCGGAGGCACATCAGGCATGGGAGGTTTCTCCCGGAGGCCTGCGTCCGCTGCGTCACAAGCGGGTGACGGGCGGAATCTCGCTCACGCTCGAATCATTCCGCGCCCATTCGCTGGTGCTGCTCAGCGGCGATCCGGCAGTGACGGCGCACGTGCAGGAACGTGTTCGCGGGCTCGTGCCCCTCGAACTGGCCTCGGCACGGGCCTTGGCTGCGGGCGTGTTGGCCGACGATGCCAGCCTGCTCGGACGGCTGCCACCCACGGCGCTCGGCAACCTGCCGGTGGCCGCGATGCTCGCCGAGGCCCAGAGGGACATGCAGCAGGCCGAGGCGTCTGCAGCCGATCCCGCCGTGGCGATCGAAGGGCTGCGCCGCGCCGCCGCCATCGGCGGGCAGGTGGAGCGGCTCGCTTGGGAACGCGGCGTGCTGGCCACCGGTTCGATGGTGGCCAGTCCGCTCTCCACCTCCGACGCCACGCTGGCGGAGCATTGGCGATTCATCGATGCGCTCTCCGCCACCGCTCCCTCGACGGAGCTTCTGGCCGGTGGCGGCATGGAACGCATCGAGGAACTCGCCGCAGCGGGCTGGCGTCATTTCGCGCTCGAACAGCAGTCGCTCCTCTCGGCCGTGGAAATCGACCGCTCCCAGCCCGCTGCCGGCACCGGCAGCCTTTTGATGAAAGCCGAGCCGACGTCGGCCGCCGACGCTCCAGTGGTTGTGGAGACGCCGCCGGTCTGGGTGACCACACCGGCGGTGCGGGTTCCGGCCGGCAGATTGCTCGAGATCCAGGCGCGTGTCTGGGTGCCGCGGCCGATCAAGGGGAGCGTCGACGGGCTGCTTGTGTTCGATTCCCTCGGCGGTCCCGCCCTCGCGGAACGCGTGGGCATGACGCCGGCCTGGCGGCGGCTTGTGCTCTATCGCATCGTGCCGGCGGATGCCGTCGATGAACCACTCACTGTGACTTTCGCACTCACCGGCATGGGGGAGGCGCGGATCGACGACGTTTCGATCCGTGTGCTGGATCGCGGCGTCGGCGGCATTCCGGCCACCGTCGTTTCCGCTCCCCAGCCAGCCGCTGCTCCCCCAGCATTCCCTCAACCGAGCGAACTGCTCGCCGGCCCCGATGCCGTGCCCTCGCCCCTTCCCACGGTGATCCCGGGGCCAGCTGATGCTACGGGACCGGCGGCGGCCGCTGCGGCTCCTGCGGCCACCCCGGCGAGCCCTTCCACGGCGGCCGTGCAGCAGTGGCCCGGCATGAATCTCGACTGGCCGAAGCTGCTCCCGTTCGGCCAGTCGTCCTCGGCGCCGCCTCCCGGCCCTGGTGGTGGCACGGTCGATCCGTTCAAGCGGGCCCGTGCCGTGCAGCCGTAGAGCGTGCCGGCCGGTTGGAATGCTGCACACGGATTCCGCCGCGGAGGCTACATTCTTTCGAGCTCTCGTCACGTCACTACGCCCCGAATCATCGTTCCCGGGATGGGCTGAAATGCGATCTGGATTGCGGTTCCGACACGACCTTCTTCGCACCCTCGAGACCGCGGAACAGACCGACCGGCTGGTGTCGGCTGCGGCACTGGCCTTGGCCAGCACCGTGATCGACGCCACCGACAGGGCATTGGCGGAGAGCGAGGCAGCCGGGGAACGGCAGGCGGCCGAGGACGCCGCCCCGGCGGCGGAAGGTTTGGCGATCAAGGAAAAATCGGTCGGCGATTACGTGACGGCACTCGACCTGAGCCTCGACCGCCATCTCTCCCGGGCACTCGCGGCGATCAGGGACATGCCCGTCATCTCCGAGGAGGGGGCTGTGACGCCCGACCTGCATGCCCTGCCCGAGGCCTGGCTCATCGATCCGTTGGACGGCACCACGGCGTCACTCTGCGGTGAAACGGCACTCTGCGGGCCGATGGTCGCCCGACTGGAACATGGTGAGCCGCAGGTTGCCGTGATGCTCTCGCTCGACGGCACGACGCTCGGCATCGCTGAACGCGGCCGCGGGGCGGCGATCCTTCGATCGAGCGAAGACGGGATCCACTGGTTGCCCGCAGGCGGCTTCGCGTCGATGGGCACCTTGAAGGAGGGCTGTCTGCTCTTCAATCCGCAGAGCGACAGCGGGCGATCCCATCCGGCGTTCGTGCAACTGCACAACGCAATGCGGACCGGGGCCCACACGATGGCGATCGAGAGCCGCATCCCGCACTCGATGGCGAGCCTGGCACTGGGAACCAAACGGCGACTAGCCGTGATCCATGACAACTCGCCGGCATTTCCGAAGCAGATGGCGTGGGACGTGCTCCCGGTCAAGCTCTGGGTCGAGGAACGAGGAGGCGTGTATTGGGGCATCGACGGCCGGCCCTATGACGTCCGGCAGCCGATGCCGATCATCGCGGCCACGCGGGCCGAGATCGCCGAACGACTGCTCGCCCTGGCCGGACTGTGACCGCCGGACTGTGACCGCTGGCCGTCTCACCGGCGCATGCTGCCGGCACCGGCATTCACTGCTGCTGGGCATCTTCGTCGGCGGCATACACCGGCGCCGTCCGCAGCACCGAGTGCTCGGGTGCGTCGAGCGGTGCCAGATGATCGTGCCACGAGAGGGATGGCAGACGATCGAGCGTCCGGGTGGCGACGCGGACCTTGATGCGTTCGTCTCCGGCGCCGCGGTAAATGCCCTTGTTGGGTGGCACGTCCGAGAAATCCCTGCCCACCGCCGTCTTCACGAAATGCCCGCTCACGGGACAGCCGTTCGTGGGGTCGAATCCCGTCCAGCCGACATCGGGCAGCCACACCTCGCACCAGGCATGGCTCTGCGACTCCCTGTTCTCGCGGTGGATGTAGCCGCTGACATAGCGCGCGGGAACGCCGAACGACCGCAGGACCGCGATCATCAGGTGGGTGAAGTCCTGGCAGACTCCCTTGCCACGTGTCAGCAGATGGTCGATCGGCGAGGTGGCATCGGTCACATCGCGGGCGTACTCGAAACGTCCGCGGATGTACTCGGCGACCTGGCAGACCCACATGCCGACCCGCATCCTCGGCATCGGTCGCAGACTTGCCAGCAGCGGCTCCAAAAGCGGCGTGGATCTGGCTGGCCCACGGAGCGGCAGGTAGTCGATCGCTTCGAGCGGCAACTGCCAGTCGTCGCCGGTGGCCTCGGCTGGAAAAGCCGTCTGGCTGGCCATCGGGCCGATGCCGCTGTCCTCGGTCTCCACAACGCTGGCCGCGAGGATGCGCAGCGTCGTGGGCGGTCTGAGAATATTGAAGTGATGCACGCGGTTGCCGAAACCGTCGAGATAGTGGCTGAGGGAGACGGGCTGTCCGACGCTGATCTGGAAGGAGTGGCAGCGCTGCGAGGCGTCGCTCACCGGCTCCATGCGCAGTTCGCAGAGCCATTCGCTTACCGGCTGCGAATACTCCATCACGGTCTCGTGCTGGATTTCCAGGATCATCGAAGCGTCTCCGTGCCGGCCGCCCGGCGGCTGCTACTGCAGGGCGTATTGTTGTTGAAGGAGGTTGCCAATCCGCGCACAGCGGCTGAGGGAGTTGCCGAGAAACGAGTGCAGTCGCTCGCCGTCGAGCGAGGCGCCATCGAGATACACAAGGTCGTTCAGTAGCCGCCCGACCGTCCGGACGACCTCGTCGTCGCAGCGGTCGGGCAGCCGGCCGCTGATCTCGGTGAGCGACTGCATGATGCGCGACAGGCAAAACCGGACCGAGTGCGGAAAGTCGGGGTTCGTGAGGAGAAACTCCACGACCCGCTCGGGCTCGACGCGGCTGATGTAGAGTCGCTGGTAGGCCTCGTAGGCGGCACAATTCTTGAGCACGGCGCCCCATTGCAGATTGTTGATCGGCAGGTCGGCGGTGTCAGACCTTTCGAGGAGGCCGAACTTCGAGTCGAGGATGCGCAGCACCTTCTCGGCCCGCTCCAGGTTCCGTCCCAGCTGGATGAAGTGCCAGCCTTCGTCGTGCATGAGCGTCGCCTCGCACACGCCGTGGAAGAGAAGCACGCCGATCTGTGTCTCTTCGCAGAAGTCATGCGGCGATTCCGCCACCCGTGCCGGCAAGCCGGCGTCGGAGAGCCGCCAGTACAGCTTGTTGAGCTCCCGCCACATGGGCGGGCTGATCGAGCCACGGATGCTGCGGGCGTTGTTTCGCGACCGGTTCACGCAGGACATCACGCTGCCGGGATTGGTCATGTCGAGGAGGAGCCAGCGTTGCACGGCGCCGACAGGCTGCTCGCCGTCCCGGAGTTGCGGGGGCGGCTGCCGCAGCAACGACAGGAGTGCGTTCCACTCCAGCTCCACCGGGTTGGCAAGCACGCCGTGCAGGTCGAGGTCGAGCTGGAACGTGACATCCACCGCCCGCGCGAGGTGATCCGCCCGCTCGAGATAGCGGCTCATCCAAAACAGCGCGTCCGCGACCCGGCTGAGCATGCGAGTCCTCAAGGTGTCCGGGGGACGGGGGGAGTCCTGTCGGCAAGGATCCAGGTGTCCTTGCTGCCGCCGCCCTGGGAACTGTTCACGACGAGGCTGCCCTTTGGGAGCGCCACGCGTGTCAGGCCGCCGGGCGTGACCGTCACCCGCTCGCCACAGAGGACGAACGGTCGGAGGTCGAGGTGACGGCCTTCGAGGCGGCCATCGACGAAGGTCGGGTGGGTGGAGAGCTGGATCGTGGGCTGCGCGATGAAGTCCCGCGGATTCGCCTGGATCATGCGGCGGAATTCGTCCTGTTGCTCTTTCGTGGAGGCCGGTCCGACGAGCATGCCGTAGCCCCCCGATTCGTTGACCCGCTTGACGACGAGCTTCTCGAGGTTTTCGAGCACGTGGCTGCGGTGCGACGGAATCTCGGGACGGAATGTCTCGACGTTGTTGAGCAGCGGTTCCTGCTTGAGGTAGTAACGGATCATGTCGGGCACGAAAGGGTAGATCCCCTTGTCGTCGGCGATGCCCGTGCCGATGCTGTTGGCCAACGCGACGGATCCGGACCGATACGCATTCACGAGCCCCGGCACGCCGAGTGCACTGTCGGGTCGGAACGTGAGCGGATCGAGGAAGTCGTCGTCGATCCGCCGGTAGATGACGTCGACGCGCTGGCGGCCCCGCGTCGTCCGCATGAAGACGCGATTCCCGTCGACGAGGAGGTCCCGCCCCTCGACCAGTTCGATCCCCATGCGCTGGGCCAGGAAGCTGTGTTCGAAGTAGGCGGAGTTGTACATGCCCGGGCTCAGCAGCACCGCCGTGGGGTGCGACACCGATTCCGGTGCGATGTACTGCAGCACGTCGAGAAGCGCCGCCGGATAGTCGTCGTTGGGGAGCACGTCGTAGTCGTTGAAGAGCGACGGGAACACCCGCTTGATGACCTGCCTGTTCTGCAGCATGTAGCTGACGCCCGACGGCGTACGGGCGTTGTCCTCGAGCACGAGATACTCGCCGTCGGCGGCACGGATCAGGTCGGTGCCGCAAATGTGGATGTAGATCCGTCGCGGCACGTTGACGCCGACGAACTCACGGCGAAAGAAGGCTCCTTGCAGCACGAGCCCGGCGGGCACCACGCCGTCCCGCAGGATGTGCTGCTCGTGGTAGACGTCCCAGAGGAAGAGGTTCAGGGCGTTGATCCGCTGGGTGAGGCCCGCCTCGATCTGTCTCCATTCCGAGGCCGGAATGATCCGCGGCACCGGGTCCATGGGCCACACCCGTTCGATCCCCTCCTCGGCACGGTAGACCGTGAAGCCGACGCCGTCCTGCCGCATCGAGAGGTCGGTCATCGCCTTGCGGCGGCGAAAATCGTCAGGGCTCGTCTGCAAGAGCCGCTCGTGGAGCGGCTGGTAGTGGGGACGGGCCGCCGGCCCGTCGGCGTGCGTCCCGCCGAACATCTCGTCGTAGGCCGCACCGAGTTCATAGCCGGCGAACAGGCCGTCCTGCGCGGAATTCGCGCACTCCGTGCCCGAACGGCGGGCAGCGGCCGCGGGTTGCTGGGACGTCATCCGCCTTTTTCCTTGACGAAAACACCGTGTCCGTTAGTCTGCGACTCTCATCGGAATCTACCAGAGCAAGTTTCGCGCCATATTCAAGATCAGCAGAGGATTCGATGACCTACTGTGTCGGAATTCGGACCCATCAGGGGCTCGTGCTGGCCTCCGATTCGCGGACAAACTCGGGGATCGATCAGGTGGAAGTGTGCCGCAAGATGCACAATTTCGTGATCCCCGGGGAGCGGATGTTCACGATTCTCTCCAGCGGAAGCCTTTCCCTGACCCAGTCGGTAATGACCCGGCTCGAGCAGGATTTTCGTGCCGGTGATGGCCTGGCGAGCGCCGCAAACTTCTACGAGGCCGCCCGCTGCGTCGGGCAGCAGGTCCGCGCGGTTGGATCGCTCGACCGGGAATTCATGGAGCGGGACAACATCAACTTCTCGGTCAACCTGCTCGTGGGTGGCCAGATCCGGGGCGAGTCGCCGCAGCTCTATTTGATTTACGCCCAGGGCAACCCGCTCCGCTGCACGCGGCTCTCGCCGTTTCTGCAGATCGGCGAGAGCAAGTACGGCCGGCCGATCCTCGACCGGGGCATCCGCTTCGGGGAGACCACGCTGGATCAGGCGGTGACCTATGCCATCATCTCGCTCGATTCGACGATGCGGTCGAACGTGGCCGTCGGTCCGCCGATCGACCTGCTCGTCTATGCCAACGATGATCTGGCAGTCAAACGATACCGCCGTCTCGACGCCAGCGATCCCGAACTCGGTGACATCCGCTCCAGTTGGGAGCAGGCGCTCAGGCATGCGATCAAGACGGTGCCGCAGATCGATTTCTCGGCCACCCCACCTCCTGAGCAGTTGGGCGTGGCGTTCACCCGGCCCGCCGGCTGATGCATGCTCGGTCGCCGGACGTGCTCCCGTTTTCATGGCAGGATGCCATGCGCCCCGTGTGGCCGAGAGACGTCGCGGTGAATCGGCTCAGGCCGGTGTCGCCCCACGGCCGTCGCGGAGGCGGCGGGCGTTGGCGTCGAGTTCGCGGAGTTGGGCCGCACACCGTTCGAGGATTTCCCGCTCGTCGAGCCTCGCGATTTCCGCGGCAGGAATCACGCGGCCGAACTCCAGGCGGATGCGGCCCGGCCGGGGCAGGAGTCGGCTGCGGGGCCAGCATTCGTAGGCACCAACGATCGCCACCGGCACGATCGGCACCTCCGCCTTCTTTGCCAGGAGCGCGAAGCCGCTCTTGATCTCGCCGAGTTGGCCGGTGTTGGTGCGCGTGCCCTCCGGAAAGATGACCACGGCGCGGCCGTCGCGCAGCCGGCCGATCAAGGCCTTCATTGTTTTCACCATCGATGCGTTGCGATCGATGGGCACGGCATCGAGCGCCGTGATGACCGCGGCGAAAGGCTTGAACTGGTACAGCGAACTCCGGGCCAGACTCGACAGTCTGCGGTCAGTCGCCAGCCCCAGCAGGAGCGGGTCGAGATGGCTCTGATGGCTCGACACCACGAGCAGCCCGCCTTGCCGTGGCAGCGGCTCGGCGAACCGGACGCGGAACCCGAACACGGAGACCGCCAGCGTGCGACAGAGCACCCACAGCAAGTCATACAGCCAGCGGCCAAGCCCGCGTTGGCCACCGGTGACAGCCTTCGCATCCCGGCCGTCGTCGACTGCGCTGTCACGTGCGAGGGTCATGGCTGCTCCCGCCTGCAACGGCACGTCTCGGCCATGTCCACCAGACGCTGCACCACCTCCTCGGCCGTCAGCCCGTCGGTCTCGAGAAGGACGGCGTCGTCGGCCTGCCGCATCGCACCCACGGGCCGTGAGCAGTCGGCGTCGTCTCTCCGCGATTGCGATTCGAGCACCGAATCGAGCGTGGTCGTATGACCGCGGCCGATCTCCTCACGGTGCCTCCGCCGGGCACGCTCCTCGGGCGAGGCCGTGAGAAACACCTTCAGTTCCGCATGCGGAAACACGACGGAACCCTGGTCGCGGCCCTCGGTGACGACATCGGTCCCTTCCGCCATGCGTCGCTGGATCCGCTTCATGGCGTCGCGCACGGGCGGGGCATCGGCCACCGGTCGCGTCGCCGCCGTGATCCGCTCCGAGCGGATTTCCGTCGAGACGTCGCGGCCGTCGACGTTGACGCGGCCGTCACGGAACTCGATGCGCACCTCCTCGGCAAGCGCGGCGATGCGGGTGGAATCGTCGAGCGGTATGCCCCGCTCCAGTGCCGTCAGGGCCACGGCGCGATACATCGCGCCGGTGTCCATGTAGCACCAGCCCAGTCGGGCGGCCAGCGCCCTGGCGGCGGAACTCTTGCCGGCGCCCGCCGGCCCGTCGAGCGTGATGATCATCTTTGAAACTCCACATCGAGGTGCCGCCATTGATACCGTTTGAGATGGAGGGCGATCGACCGCCCGTCGATGGTCACGCCATCCGCGGTCGCATCGTCGTCGGGGAGTCGCCTGCCCGCGGCATCACAGGGGACGGCCCGAGCCACGTTGGCGGCGCATTCCAACCTGACCTCTCCCGCGAGTCCTCTCGATTCGAGCAGACCGATCTGCGCCGCCACGATGCGTCCACCTTCCTGCCGCACCGGCCCGACCGTGAGCCGCACGTTCGCCGTCGCGGCCGGCCGACACGTCGTCATCGGCGCATCGGCAAGCAGAGCGGCCGCCAGGTCCCAGGGGCATTCGAGTCCGATCCCAATGGCCAGCCGGTGCGAGACGCGGCCTGCCGAGGTCGCGGGTGGCAGGGGCAGGATCGCATCCAGCATGTGGGGGCTCGACCGCAGGTGCCACGGGAGGCCGCCGGTGAGAATCGCCACGCGCCCGTCCGGATCGTCGGGGGTGCTGAGTTCGATGAACCAGGGGGCCGTGAATCGTCCCCTTTCGGTGACGATCGACTGCGTGTGCAGGCTGCGGTGGACGTCGACGTCCTCGTTTTCGCTCCACGCGAAGCGGCAGGCCGCATGGTGCTCGAAGAGCGGTCCGCGGGGAGGCTCGACGCCCAACACCTCGACGTCGATCAACGCCAATGGCAGCCCGGGCACCAGTTCGATCCGCTGCCTGAACGTGCCCGCCTCGCGGTGCTGCCCGCCGATCAGGCGGCCGTGACTGATGATCGCCTCGCCCCGCCCATCGGCTGCAGGCAGGCGCTCGATCGAGTCGGCCTGCATCCCTGAGTAGACGGCGCGTTCGGTCACGTCTTCCCAGGGCTGACCCGCTGGCGGTGCCGGACGGGTCGTACGGATGGCAAGCCGCTGCGAAAGACGATTGCCCCGGTCGGCTGGACGCCGCACGGAGAGCAGGCCGCCGGTCTGCCGGTGCACCTGGATCCGCAGCGCGTTGTGTTCGAGCACAAGTTCCTCGTCAGCCCGTCGGCCTGCGGTCAGCAGGGCGCCAAGCCCCCAGACGGAGCGACCTCCCCGGCCTGCGATCATGGATGTCGGAGCGACGGCGGGCACAGGTGGACGGTGCAGGACATCGTGAAGCGACTCCCGCGCGGCCACGAGTCGGCGGGCCTCGGCTTGGGCCGCGGCCACGCGGGTGGCCACGGCGTCATGCTGGCTGCCGTCCGTGGCGGTGGCCGAAGGTGTGGCCGGCAGCCCGACCGGAAAGACATCCGGCTCGAAGGAGACCACCGTGCCGGCGCCCGCGGTCCGGCTAAAAAGCTCGGGAGGCGTGACGAAGCTGCCCAGGACGGTGCTGGCGGCGCCAATCCGCCGCAGAATATCGAACCATGGGCTGGCGGTGCCGGCGTGGTGGGCAAACTGGATGACAGCGGTGTGATCGTGGTCCATGGCATCGCCGATCCGTTCGGCAAGGGACAGGATCGTCGGCGCGCATCTTGCATCCAGCGGAGGCCGAGCGACCCCGTCGATGCAGCCACCGCCGGTGCCTTCCCAACGGATGCGGCTGCCGCCCGGATCGGGCAACGGGGTGCCGTCGAAGAGGGGCCAGATGACGCCGGTAAAGCCCAGTCCGTTCAGCACCTGCGGCAGGATCGCCGACGATCCGCCGGTCTGTTGGGCATACGTGACAGGGATAGCGCCCACGGTCTCCCGCCATACCGCGAGCCCTCGCTCGAATGAGCCGACAATTTCCTCGGGTGTACATTCGTCGAGAGGCCGTGGGTCGTACCGCCCGCCCGCCGGGGCGATCGTGCCGGCCTCGCACCTCTCCCGCACACGTGCCAGCGCTGCCGGATTGGTGGACGCGAGCTTCTCGATCATGTCGCCGGTGGCGACCAGTGTCATGGGCACCGACGACTGAAGTTCCCGATCGAGAGCGTCGCCGAGTGTCGAGTCTGCCAGGAGAACGGTGTCGAGAAGCCAGACATCGACGGGATAGTAGTGGGCCCGCGTGGCCTCGAGGAACCCGTAGCATTCCTTCAGGGCCTCTCTGGCGGCCTCGTCGTCGCCGCCGACCGCAGCCCTGGCCGCCCGCACGGCGGCTTCGCCAAAGCCCGAGTCAGTCAGGCTGGACGAGGATCGCATCCGATGCGCCAGCAATTCTGCGAGCAACGCCGCCAGGCCAAGAGCCTGGAATGCATCCGCCAAAGGTCCGCCCGGGAGCGGTTCCGCAACCGGGTGATCGCCCGCCAACGCGGCCGCCGCGGCAGCCACGATAGTCGCGTGGCCCGTGACACCGCGAACCCAGAACGACACCCCAGTGCAGAGGGCGTCAGCCTGCACTGCGAATCGGTCATCCCAAGGGGCGGGCACGATTCCCAGAGTGGCGTGGTCAGTCGGCGGCAGATCGACGCTTGCCCAGCCGGGTACAACGCCGGTGGTTGCTATGAGCCAGGGGTGCCAGGCCGCCGTCCAGGCCGCCAGCAGTGCGTCGGCCTCCGCCTCATCCAGCCACGTGGGGAAATCATGGAGGGAATGGCAGGGGAGGAAGACTGTGATGCGGTCGGGTTTCATGAGGAGGAGTTTAGCGAAAGCGGAACGCGGAAAGCGTGGGCGAGGCCCGGAGCGTGGTCGGGGGACCCTCCCGGCATTCGCCCCTGCCGCCCACGGCGTGAACTGCACCCGTTTGACACCCCGCGCACATCACTCATAAAGTGTTGATAGCGAAGCGTTTTGATGCCCCCGTGAGTCTCAGCCGACACGCTTCCCAAGGATGTTCTGGAAACGGCCATGGCCAGCGGTTCTTACGTATGGGGAATCGATATCGGCAAATGCGCCCTGAAGGCGCTGCGGTGCCGCGTGTCCACCCAGTCCAAAAAGCTCGAGGCCGTGGCGTGTGAGTACATCGAATACCCGATGATCCTCACGCAGCCCGAGGCCGACCCTGTGGAATTGGTCCAGTCTGCCCTCGAGCAGCTCATCAGCCGCCACGATCTCAAGGGCGACAAAGTCGCCGTGTCGGTGCCTGGCAATCTCGGGCTGTCGAAGTTCATCAAGCTGCCGCCGATCGAGGCCAAAAAGATTCCCGACATCGTGAAATACGAGGCGCGGCAGCAGATTCCGTTTCCGCTGGAGCAGGTGGTGTGGCGTTGGCAACGGCTGGCCGGCGGGATGGAGGAAAGCGGGTTCGTGCTCGACGCTGAGGTGGCGCTGTTCGCGATGAAGCGAGAACAGGTGTTCAAGGCGCTGTCGCCTCTCATGCAGGCAGGCATCCAGGTCGATGTCCTGCAGTTGGCGCCGATCGCGTTGGCCAACATGGCGATCTTCGACCTGCTGCCCGACCCTGCCTCGATGGATCCAGACCAGCCCGCCCCCTCGATCGCGCTTGTGTCGGTCGGAGTGGATTCCACCGACCTGGTGGTCACCAACGGGCGGCGGATCTGGCAGCGCAGCATTCCGTCCGGCGGCAGCAATTTCACCAAGGCCCTCGTGCAGGGGATGAAGCTCACGTTTTCAAGGGCGGAAAACCTGAAGCGCAATGCCGTCAAGGCGGAGGATCCGAAAGCCGTCTTCAAGATGATGAAGCCGGTGTTCAATGAATTCGCGTCCGAACTTCAGCGGTCGCTGAATTACTTCACCGGCACCGATCGGACGGCGACCATCGGCAAGGTGCTCTTGTTGGGGAATGCGACCAAGCTCCGCGGGTTGACGGACTTCGTCGGGCAGCAGTTGCAGCTCGATGTGCAGCGACTGGACAAGTTCACCGGATTGGAGGGGGCGGCGGTGTTGTCGAACCCGGCATTCCGGGAGCACCAACTTGCGTTTGGAACCGCCTACGGGTTGGCGCTGCAAGCTGCAGATGTTGCGGGCATCAGCACGAACCTGCTGCCTGATGAGATCGTCCGCGATCGCATCATCGAATCCAAGAAGCCGTGGGCCGTGGCCGCGCTGGTCGGACTCCTGGCCGCTGCCCTGATCAATTTTTTCGGCATGTTCGCCGCCTGGACCGCCTACGCCCCCGACTTGTATGCAGGCGCGTTCGGCAAGGCCGATAGCGTCAAGAAACAGTCGGCTGCAGCCACGGCAGCCATTGGCCAGGTTCGCGAACGGCAGACCGCCGCCATCGCCCAGCAGCAGTGGCTGGCGAAGGTGCAGAACCAGCGGTTCGAATCGCTGGACATGGTGCGGGCGGTGCAGACGCTGCTGCCGCGTGACGAAGGGGGCACGTCGCCTGAGAATCCTGCCGATCGCCAGGAGCTTCATATCGTGAGCATGGACTGCCAATATTTTCCCGATCTCGCCGAGTGGTTTGGCAGCCTTCAGCAGCAGTGGACCGAAACCCACATTGCTGAAGATGCCGCCGCCGAGGAGCAGCGGGCTCAGGCGGCCGGGGATGGGGAGAACCCTGCGGCCGGCGAGCAGCCAGCCGGAGCTTCGGACCCGCCGGCCGCGGATGCCGCCGCGACGGAGGGTGTCACGACGGAAACGACGAACGCGGTCGCCGGCCCCAGCGGCCCCGGGTGGGTCGTCGAATTGCGTGGCTATCACTTCCACAATGAGCCGCGTCACAAGCCCCTGGAGGGCGCCGAGTTTCTCCGTTCCACGCTCGTCAAAAACCTGATGGGTGAAGATATCAAAGTGACGGTTTCGGCTGGGCCGTTGGCTGGAACGCAGGTGAGCGTCTCCGATCTGGGCATTGGCTTTCCGATCATTGTCGAGTCGTCGCCCATCAAGTCTGTGAAGATCCCGGTAGCGAACCTGAGCGAGGGCAGCGTTCGGCCCGGCGGGGGCATTTCGGCTGACCCCGCGCAGTCGCCCGAATCGCAGGAACTGTCGCTCAAGCGATATGACTTCGTGCTGCAATTCTGTTGGCAGCCGCGGCCCGCCGGACAGTCTCCCGCACCTTCGCCGGCAGCCGCATCTGCGGCCGCGGCAGGGGAATAAACCCGCTCGGTCCCATCCCCGCCCGCCCTCGTTCTCAAGCACCCCACCTCGCCAGCGAACTGCAACACCATGGCCAAGAACTCAGCTTTGGATCAGTCTCGTCCCTTGGTGGCGATGTTCGTCAAACAACATTTTTGGCTGTTGTCGCTCCTCGTACCCTTGGTCCTGCTGCCGTCGCTGTTGTTGGCCCGAGGCGAGTTGATCACGCAGATCGAGGCGGTGCGGCAGCAGATCCAAGGGCATATCACGGCGTTGCAGACCGTACGACGCATCCCCCAGCACCCCAACAGTTCGTGGGCGAACGACATCGACACCAGCACCATGCGTGTGAAGCGGGAAACATTCGCCGAATGGCGGAAGTTTTGGGACAGCCAGCAATCGCTTCGAGTCTGGCCTGAATCGCTGGGGCCCGATTTCGTGAAGGCGGCTGAGTTGCTGAAGCCGGACGGCAAACTCTCCCCACGGCTGCTCGAGCGTTATCAAAACACCGTGCGGACGCTGGTGCGGGACCTGCCTGCACGCATGGGGGTGGAAGACGGCATGGGCGACATCTCCGAGGCGGGGCAATCGCTGCCGACCGCCCGTCCGCCACGGCCTGCTCAGTCGGAGGTGATGCGGCCGGGTATGGGCCCGGCCGATGCGGCTCCGGAGGCATCGCCCTATTTCGCGGTTTGGAACGCCGAAAACCAGAATCGGATCGCGTCGTCGTTCAATTGGGACAAGAAGCCTTCCACGGCCAAGGTTCTGCTGGCACAGGAGGAATTGTGGGTCTATGGAGTGCTGTGTGATGTGGTGGCCCGCATCAACAAACCGGCGACGGGGCCGCACAACGCCGCCATCACGAGCATCGACGAACTGTACGTCGGCTATCTGGCGGCAGAGGATAACCCTGGGGGTGTGGGCGGCGGACGCGTCATCCGTATGGCGTCGAAACAGGGGGGCGACGCGAGCGCTGGGCCGCCGCCGGATCTGATGGCTCCGGGGGCCCAGAGCGCAACCGCCGGACGGCCGCCCAATCCGCGGTTCGAGGGAGGCGCCCGAGGCGGGGGCGGGGCGCCTCCGATGGTGGCACCTCCGGAGGAAGGCGCACCGCCGGTGGATGCCGACGCGTCGTTGCGCAATTGGGTCTATGTCGACTTTGCGGGGAAACCGTTGGACGCAGCGCAGTTGGAGGCGGCGGTCGATTGCCAGATGGTTCACCTCATGCCATTCGTGCTGCGGATCGTGATCGATCAGCGTCAGGTCGATGCGTTGCTCGTCGCCCTGTCCACCGCAACGATTCCTATCGATGTTCGCCAGGTTCGGATTGCCGTTGCCGGTGCCGCGTCAATGCAGGGTGGGGCGCCGGCGGTTTCGATCACACCCGCTCCCTCGGGTGCGGGAAGGTTTTACGACGTGCCCCTCGAACTTCGCGGCACGGTCGGGCTGGCCACTCCGCCGAATGAGAAAACCGTCGGGCTGGAGCTGGGCCAGGGCGATGTGGTGGCTCCGGGCGAGGCGGATGAGAAGCCTGCTCCTGCTCCCAAGGCCGCCCTCTTGGGTCGGTCCGTCCGTCGGAGGATCGCGTCATGAAGGCACCCCGGATCGCCCTCAACAAGGATGCCGTGCTTTCATTCCTGTTGCAGCATGGCGAGAAACTCGTCGCAGGCATGGTCGGTTTGGCGGCCTGCTTGCTGGCCTGGGGCGGTGTCGGGGCGCTCCGCAACATGAGGCCGACGGTGGAGCAGCAGCCGCAGGCGATCATCGCCGATGCGGCGACAACGGCCGAACATATCGAGGCGGTGAAGATCGCACCCGACGACGAATTGACCAGCGAGAAGGGGCTGGCGAAGACCGTGGCCCAATGGTTGTCGCCAAAAATTGAGCCCGCGCCGCCGCTCGCGATGTTCAACAAGCCGCTTTTTGGTGAACTGGCCCGGCGCAGCAGCCCAGATATCCTGCCCATCGAAGATCTGCGGGCCGTCGCTGGTGTTGCTGTTTTGTCGCTCAAGCCCAAGCCGATCGGCGACAGGCCGGCTCCTGAACGCCCCCTCAATCTCGATGCGAACAACATGGCTAAGCCCGGCAAGCCGCCGCGGGGCGGTGGGCGTGGTGGACCGGTGCCGCCACCCGTGCCGCCGCCGGACATGGGGATGATGCCGCCTCAGGCCGGCGCGAATGCCACTCAAGGCAAGATCGTGCCCTACGTGCTCGTCACCGGTCTTGTTCCAATCGCCAAGCAGCGGGCGGAATACGAGCGGCGGTTCGACACAGCCAGCCTCCGCGATGCGGTGCTCGACACCCCGAGTTGGAACAGCTACCGGCTCGAAAAGACCGAGGTGCTGCCGGGCACCGCCGAGAAATGGACTCCCGTCGACATGAAGACCGTGGCCCGTCGCTACGCCAGCGACTGGGCGGGCATCCAGTCCGAACCACTGCTGCCCCAACTGCTGCTGCCCCCGGAACTCGAGCGGCGGGATCCGGTGCAGTCGCCCCTGCCATTCTGTATTCCTATGCCGCAACTGGCGGAAGGCTTCTGGGGATTCAACGCCTTGCATCCCTGGTTCACCGACTTCCTGCAGCGGGATGCCGAGGAGAGAAAAGCCAAGGCCAAGGCCGACCAGGAGAATGCCGAAGCGAATACAAACGTCTTTGGCGGCACGGCTGGCTCGGCTCTCCCCGGCGGGTTTGAACCGCCGGGGATGCCGATGGAGCCAGGCGGTCCCGCCATGATGCCCAGCGACGAGGGGATGGTGGCCACGGGACTGGAATACCGTCTGTTCCGCTTCATCGATCTGGCGGTCGTGCCGGGGCGGACGTACCGCTACCGGGTGAAGACGGTCTGCAGGAACCCGAATCTGAACGTGCCGAGCCGCCACCTCGTGGACGCATCGCTTGCCAAGCAGTCCACCCTGGAATCACCGGCCAGCAACGCCACCCCTGCGACCGTCGTGCCCGACGGCACCCGGTTGCTCGTGCAACCAATGAAGAAGCAGGACATCAAACGGCTGAAGTCGGGAGTGGTACCCGCACTGATTCTCGGCGAAAAACCCAACGCCGGCTCGTTCGCTCTGCGGTCGCTGTTGATGGAAGTAGGCGGCATCGCCAACGTCGATCCGACACAGAACAGGCGAGGCGATCCCCGTTCGCGAGGCGATGCGATCGTCACAGACCGCGTGCTCCTTGACGTTCGTGGCCGACTCGAGGATCGCGCAGAGACCAGGACGGGCAAGCCAACACCACCGCCCGAGCCGCTCGAAATGATCTTCCTGCGACCGGACGGCACCTTCGAAGTCGCTTCCTCGGCAGATTCGCAGCAGGATATCGACCGGTATCAGCTCACGCTGCCTGCCGATGACGGAGGGATCGCCCCAGCTGCCGGACAGCCGCCGGCCGCCGGCGATTCGCCGTTCGGCAACCCGTTTGCACCCAAGAAATAGCCGCACATGGCGTGAGGGCATCCGTGATGAGTCTCTTCCATTCCGAACACCTGCGGCCGAGCGGCCGATTCCTGTGCCTTCGCGGCATGGTCGTCGTGGCGACGGGCATGCTGACGATGGCCGCGACCGTCGCCTTCGGCCAGGACGACGACGCTCGTTTCTCCGGCTGGACCAAGGTGGAGTCTGCGGCGGAAACCCGCACCTTCAAGGAGGCGATGCGTGGTGGTGGCGGATTCGACGCTGCAGCCCGTGGGTTTCTCGAGGAGATCGCGCTGCCGCAACTGGCGGTGGAGGCCAACCGTACCACGATCGAGCGGGTCCGTAAGCGGATGCGGGAATTTCTGCTCGCCGACATCAGCAACGAGAAAGCAGCGGACGAAGCCAGCAAGGCCGTCCTGGCTTTCATGGAGTCGCTGGCAGGCAAGGATGACGCCGATGCGGTGGTGCGGGTCAATGCCATGCTGCTGATCGGCGAGTTACAGTCGCCGGATCGGAAGCCCTGGCAGCCTGCCGCCGCGGTGCTCGCACGAGTGGCCGAGAATGCCGAACTGCCCAAGGCGGTGCGGATCGCAGCCTGCGTAGGCCTCGCCAAGCACGTCGAAGCGGCCAAGGGGATGGCGGCAGAGGAGCAGCAACGGATGGCTGCCGTCGCGATCCCCGCCATCACGGCGATCATCAAGGAGCAACCGAAGGATCCGATGCCTCCGGCTGGGGCCGTCGAGACCGACTGGATGGCCTCGCGGTGCCTGTCGATGCTCCCGCTGCTTGGCCCGTTGACACCGGCGACCGCGGCGGATGTCGTGCGGATCCTGAATGATGGCAACCGGGCGATCAATGTGCGTGTTCGGGCTGCGGCCGCTCTGGCGGCTGCCGCCGGCCCGGAGTCGAAGGTCGACAAGGCCGCCGCGATCACGTCGATCGGAACGCTGGCTGTCGTGGCTCTTGAACAAGACGTGGCGGCTGCGGACAAACTGCTGCTCGACCGCCAGTATGGCGGTGGCACCGGTCAGGCTCTGTCCGGGCCGCCGGGTATGGGGCCGCCGGGTATGGGGCCGCTGGGCATGCCCTTCGACCCGACCGGCCAACCGCTCGTCGAGCAACTGATTCCGCGGGAGGTCTGTCGGCGGGCCGCCTGGCGGTTGGCGGTGCTCGCCGATGCAATTCTGTCAGACGATTCGAAACGCGGCCTGGCCAGGCTGGGGGGTGAGGCCGCACCAACTGCAGTTGATCTGGCCCAGAGCCTGCGGCGGGCCGCGATGGATCTCGATGCCACGCCCGAGGAAACCACGCTGCGGCAGGCGTTGGCGGGCCTGAAGCCAGCGTCTCCCGCGGCACCGACCTCCGATCAGTCTCCGGCGGTGGCACCAGAACAAGCGGCCCCGTCTGCCTCGGCCCAGTGACTGCAGTCCATTGACCTGCAGTCACGTGAACTGCAGTCACTCGAACCGAGCCTGTGACGCCGGCTACCGCTTGATCAGGTCACGGACTGTACCGCCCGACGGAATCATCGGCAGAACATGTTCCTGGTAGGGGACCTGCACGTCGAGCAACGCGGGACCAGGGGCGTCGATCAGCCGCTTGAGCGCTGCCTCCAGATCGCCCCGTTCCACGACCGTCTCGGCCTGCCAGCCGAATCCCCTTGCGATTCCCACGAAGTCCGGATACCGGGCTTCCGGCGAAATGCCGTTGCCCTGCCCAGAGGCCTCGGGATTCCCGACAGGGCCGAGGTAGGTGTGGGCACGGTTGCCTTTGAAGAATCGATCCTCCCACTGCACCACCATGCCGAGGTGCTGGTTGTTGAGGAGCAGCACCTTGACGCCGATGTTCTCGCAGTGGCAGGTGGCGAGCTCCTGGATGTTCATCAGAATGCTGCCGTCGCCGTCGATGTCGACCACGAGTGATTCCGGGTGCGCGACTTTGGCACCCATCGCCGCGGGCAGGCCGAATCCCATCGTGCCCAGGCCGCTGGAGGAGAGCCATGTCCGGGGCTGCCGGAACTTGTAGAACTGGGCCGACCACATCTGGTGCTGGCCCACGCCCACGGTGATGATCGTGTCGCGTTCGGCCGTGAGCCGCGAGAGTTCGGCGATGGCGTGTTGCGGCAGGATCCCCTTGAAAGAGCGGTCGTAGGAAAACGGATCCTCCCGCTTCCACTCGTCGATTTGAGCGTACCATCCGTCGAGCGACGCGGCCGGCGGCTCCACGATGGCGTTGAGCATCGCCAGCGATTCCTTCACGTCGGCCACGATCGGCACGTGGACGAGTTTGTTCTTGTTGATCTCAGAGGGATCGATGTCGATGTGCACGATGAAGCCGTGCTGGGCGAATTCCGATACCTTGCCCGTCACACGGTCGTCGAACCGCACGCCCACCGCGATCAGCAGGTCGGCCTGATCGACGGCCTGATTGGCATACACGCTGCCATGCATGCCGAGCATGTCGAGACTCCGCGGATCGTCGCCAGGAAATGCCCCGAGTCCCATGAGGGTCATCGTGACCGGGATGCCGGTGCGCCGTACGAGTTCACGCAGTTCGGCAGAGGCGTCGGCTGCGATCACGCCACCGCCGGCGTAGAGCACCGGCCGCTTTGCCCGCTTGATGGCCGCGGCCACCTGGGCGATCTGTTCTGCGTGCGGCTTGCGAACCTCGGGGTGATAGCCCGGGAGATTCATCGGGGCATCGTAGTCGGGCACGATCTGCGCCAGCTGAACGTTCTTCGGCAGGTCGACCAGCACCGGGCCCGGCCGTCCCGTGGTGGCGATGTGGAATGCCTCGCGCATCACCCGGGCGATATCGTTGGCGTCGGTGACCAGGTAGTGATGCTTGGTGATGCCGCGGCAGACCTCGACGATCGGCGTCTCCTGGAAGGCATCGGTGCCGATCACGCTCGTGCCCACCTGGCCGGTGAGGGCGACCATCGGGACGCTGTCCATCTTTGCGTCGGCGATCGCCGTGACGAGGTTCAGTGCGCCGGGACCGCTCGTCGCCATGCAGACACCGGGCCTGCCGGTTGTTCGCGCGTAGCCCTGGGCCGCGAAGCCGCCGCCCTGCTCGTGCCGCGGCAGGATCGTCCGCAGCCGATCGGCTGCGCGGGTGAGTGCCTGGTGCAGCGGCATGCTCGCGCCGCCCGGATAGGCAAAGATCACGTCCACGCCATTCCGGATCAGCGACTCGACGACCACGTCGGCCCCGCTGACGAAGGCTTCTGAGGTGCGGGGGCGGGAGACGGTGGCCATGGGGTGGGCTCCTCTGGTGTGGGCTGGGCTGGTCCGGCAACGGCCGATCAGCCTCCCCTCAAAAATACACGATAAATGGGCCGTCGCGTCAGGGGCCGATTTTTCGGAGAATTTGCCGATTACGGTGCATGGATGGGGCCGGGCGGGGGCCACCTGGCTTGTTGAGCCGCCGCCGGGAATCGGCAGAAGTCTCGTCGCCACGGCTTTTTCTCCTTCCACGACCTACGGCAGCAACTTCCCGAGAAGGTCGAAAAATCCTCACGCTCCTCGAGCTTCCGCCCATCTCCGGCTCGCCCAAGACTGCATGGCAGGATGCCATGCGCCGCACCCGCAAACTGCGTTTGCCAAGCGAAAACGGCAGGATGCCGTGTTTCGCGTGAAGACAGCTCTCCGGCTCGCCCAAGACTGCATGGCAGGATGCCATGCGCAGCACCCTCAAACTGCGTTTGCCAAGCGAAAACGGCAGGATGCCGTGTTTCGCGTGAAGACAGCTCTCCGCGTTTATTACACTACTCTCCGTGTCCGATTCCACGCTTTCCGTGCCGGCTGGGCGATTGCTCGGCCTTGCCGACACGCTTGATACGCACAATGGGTTCGCCGACGTGGTTGCCAGTCTCCGTGCGGGGCACGGCGGTACGATCGGCGGAACCTGGGGATCGGCGTCTGCGCTGACGGCCGCCGCCCTCGCGGAGGCGTTGGCAGATGGGGCCGATGCCGCCGGCCTGCTTGTCGTCGTGCTGCCCCACGCCGCCGACGCCGATTTCTTTCTCGACGATCTCACCCTGTTTACGCGGCTGCCCGTCGCCGTGCTGCCCGCATTGGAAGGCTACGGCGAGGCGACGCCTGCCGGCGATCCCACCGCGGCGGAGCGTCTGGCGTTGGTCAAGCGATTGATTGGTCAGGCGGCCGAACAGCCGCGGATCATCGTGACGACCATCCAGGCGCTGCTGTCCCCGCTGGCCGATCCCCGTGAGATCGAGGCCAGCACCCGCCGGCTCAGCGTGGGGGGCAGGCTCGATCCGGCGGAACTGGCCGACTGGTTGGGGACGCGGGGCTGGGAGGCGGCCGACGCCATCGATTCCCCCGGCACGTTCGCCCGGCGAGGGGGCATCCTCGACCTCTTCGCGACCGACTGGGACCGTCCGGTCCGCGTGGAACTTTTTGGCGATGAGATCGAGTCGCTGCGCACGTTCGACACCGTCAGCCAGCGGAGCGTCGATGCGCTTGACGCCATCGATCTCACGGCGCTCGTGCGGCAGGCTCAGGGGACGGGAGGACCCTCGGCCCGGCGGACGCAACTGGCCGACATCGTGCCCGCCGGCTCCTGGTGGGCTCTTGTCGAGCCGGGAGAGATCGCCGAGGAGGCGACCCGAGCCCACCAACGGATGGCCGATGCCAGTGATGACGCAGGGCAGTCCGCCGGGCTTTCCGATCCGGAAGAGGTGTTTGCCAGGATCTACCGTTTTCCCTCGGTGACGCTCTCCGCCGTGGCACCGTCGAGCCTCGAATCCACGGCGCTCCTGGCCATCGAGAGTGTGGAGCGGTTTACCGGCGTGCTCGACCGGGTCCGCGAGGAACTGGAAACGGTCGGCAGGGATCAGGAGGTCTGGGTGGTCGCGCCGACCGACGCTGAGGAGAAGCGGCTCAGGGAGCTTCTGGCCGAGTGCGCGCCGGCACGATCGGGCCGGCTGCACTTCGCCCGGGGCCACCTCTCCGGAGGCTTTCGGCTCGTGCCCGAGAAGATCGTGCTGATCTCGAGCGCGGAACTCTTCCGGCGCGAGGACGTGGCGACGTCCCGGCCCGCGAAGCAGCGGCTGTCGCGGGCGATCGATACCTTCCTCGATCTCCACGAGGGGGATTATGTCGTGCACGTCGCCCACGGCATCGGCCGCTACAAGGGCCTCAAGCTGCTCGAAAAGCATGGTCGTACGGAGGAGTTTCTCGAGATCGAGTTTGCCGAGAGCACGCGGGTCTACGTGCCGGCGTCCTGCATCGAGCTGGTGCAGAAATACGTGGGCGGCACCAAGCTCGCCCCCAAGCTCGCGAAGATCGGCGGCACCCTCTGGGAGCGGCAGAAGGCTGCAGTCGAGCGGGCCGTCGCCGACATGGCCGCCGACATGATCCAGCTGCAGGCCCGGCGGGAGAGCCGGCCCGGCGTGGCCTTCCCGCCCGACACGCCCTGGCAGCGCAGCTTCGAGGACTCGTTTCCCTTCGACGAGACGCCGGACCAGCTCACGGCCATCGAGGCAATCCGCGCCGACCTCGAACGGCCGCGGCCGATGGATCGGCTGCTCTGCGGGGACGTCGGCTTCGGCAAGACCGAGCTGGCGATGCGGGCGGCGTTCAAGGCTGCGGAGGCGGGGGCCCAGGTGGCTGTGCTCGTGCCGACGACGGTGCTCGCCGAGCAGCATCGCCGGACGTTCGTGGCCCGGTTTTCCGAGTTTCCCTTCACGATCCGCGCGCTCTCGCGGCTGACTGGCACGAAAGAGGAACGCGAGACGCTGGAGGGGCTCGCCCGGGGCACCGTCGACATCGTCATCGGCACGCACCGGCTTGCCCAGGGCGACATCCATTTCGCCAATCTGGGACTCGTGGTCGTCGATGAGGAGCAGCGGTTCGGCGTGGACGTCAAGGAGAGGCTTAAGGCGCTGCGGGCCAGCGTGGACGTGCTCACGATGACCGCCACGCCGATCCCGCGCACGCTCCACATGGCGATGCTCGGCATCCGCGACATTTCCAACCTCACCACGCCGCCCTCCAATCGCATCGCGGTGGAGACCCGCGTGGCCCGCTGGGACGAGCGGCTCATCCGCACCGCGATCGATCGGGAGCTGGCACGGGGCGGGCAGGTGTTCTTCGTGCACAACCGCATCCATGACATCCACAAGGTGCAGCACCGGCTCTCCCAGATCGTGCCGGAGGCGACGATCGTCATCGCCCACGGCCGGCTCTCCGAGTCGGAGTTGGAGGAAGTCATGCTGGCGTTCGTCGCAGGGAGGGCCGACATCCTGCTGGCCACGACCATCATCGAGAGCGGCCTCGACATCCCGCGGGCCAACACCATCTTCATCGACGAAGCCGATACCTACGGCCTGGCCGACCTGCATCAACTCCGCGGCCGTGTTGGCCGGTCGCACCACCGCGCCTACTGTCATCTTCTCGTCGACGAGGCGGCCACGCTGACGAGCACGGCTGCCAAGCGGCTCCGCGCGATCCAGGAGTTCTCCAGCATGGGCGCCGGCTTCTCGCTGGCGATGCGCGACCTCGAGATCCGCGGCGCGGGCAACCTGCTCGGAACTCAGCAGAGCGGCCACATCGCCACGGTCGGCTACGAGCTCTACTGCCGGCTGCTCGAGCAGGCCGTCCGTGGACTCAAGGCGATGCCGCCGACCGAACTGCCGCCGGTCACCATCGACTTGCCCGGCG
Organism: uncultured Candidatus Kuenenia sp.; assembly: GCA_964581055.1. Taxonomy (GTDB): domain Bacteria; phylum Planctomycetota; class Planctomycetia; order Pirellulales; family UBA1268; genus CAMCQY01. The sequence goes on along the minus strand of CAZOMJ010000139.1, from coordinate 23,140 downwards.
CCGCCTGGCTGCCACGCGACTTCATCCCAGACTTCCGCGCGAAGATCGACGTGTATCGCCGGCTGTCGCGGGTGACGGCAGAAGGACAGGTCGACGATTTGGCAGCCGAACTCGTGGATCGGTTCGGTCCCCTGCCGGCCGAGGTGACGAGGATGCTCGAGTTTGCCCGGCTGCGGGTCGCCGCCGCGGCCCACGGCATCGACTCCATCACCCGGCAGCCGGGCATGCTCATGATCGGCCATCACGACCCGCAGGCCATCCAGCGGCTGCGAGCCGCCTGGCAGGCTGGGGGGAAGACGCTCCGTGTGGTCGGCGACCGCAGTGCCGTGGTTCCGCTGGAACCGCGGGTTTGCGACGATCCAGACCGGCTTTTGGCAGCGGTCAGGACGCTCTTGCGACCTGCTCGCGGGCGGCCCTATAGTCCCCGGCCCACTTCGACCCTCAGGCGGCCGTAACCGCGGCTCGCCGGTTGGTTTCAGAACGTCCCTGACCGAGACCGTGATGCTCCATCCCGGCAGCTATTCCCAGGTCCACAGCAGCCTCGTATGGGGATGCTGCGCGGTCGCCCTGTTCGCTGCCGGCACCGCTTCGGCCCAGAACCAGTCGCAGCCGTCCGACGACCCAGCCGCAACCGCTGCTGCACCGCCAGCCGCCTCGGCCCCCGCCACCCGCAGCATGGTGGGCCCGGGCCAGATGCCCCACGTTCCCAAGGCGCTGTCGCGGCCCGAGGGCTGGCCCGGTGGCAACGGAGGTGCCAAGGGGGGGCAAGACAACCATGTGCTGTCGAGCATCCTGCCCAATCCGGGCGGTCCGCTCGAACCGCTCGCCATGCCTGCAGAAAAGGCCGATGCGAAGGAGGGGCGAAAGTCGGACGTCATTCAGGCCGGCTTCGAGGAGACGCTGCCTTCCGGGACGACCGCCGCAGGACAGCCGGCAGGAATGCAGTCGCTGGACAACGCCCGAGTGGTCGCCCGGGTCGGCCCCGAGGTCGTGCTGGAAGGCGACCTGCTGACACCCACGGCGCTGGCCTGGCTGGACAAGGTCTCGGGGGGGCTCACGCCGGAACAGGTGCGTGAACTGAAGACGCAGATCTGCCGCCAGGTGATCAAACAGCACGTCGAATCGCTGGTCGTCTACGTCGACGCGTGCCGGACGATTCCCGAGGATCGCCTGCCGGAGATCGAGAAGAAGGTCAACGAGGCATTCGACCAGCAGCAGTTGCCGCGTCTGGTCAAGGATGCGGGGGTGACCAATGCTCTCGAATACGACCAGTTCCTGCGGTCGCGGGGACAGTCGCTCGACCGGATCCGTAAGACGTTCTTCGAACGCGCCCTCGCGCAGCAATGGATTCAGCAGAAGGTGGTCAACGAAGGGGAGATCCCCCACGCCGAGATGATCGCCTGGTACCAGAATCACCTGGCCGATTACGAGTATCCCGCCAAGGCCCGCTTCGAGCAGCTGACGGTGAAGATCACGGCCAGCCGTCCCCGCGGGCAGGCGTGGAACATGCTGGCGGCCATGGGAAACGAGGTCATGCAGGGAAAGCCCTTCGCGGACATCGCTCGGAGCAGGTCCGAGGGGTCGACGGCGGCGAACGGCGGCGGCTATGACTGGACCACCAAGGGCAGCCTCGTCTCGAAGGTCGTCGATGATGCCGTCTTCACGCTGCCGGTCGGACAGTTGAGTGCGATTCTCGACGACGGTTCGTCCCTGCACATCGTTCGGGTGACCGAGAGGACCGACGCCGGTCGCACGCCCTTCATCGATGCCCAGGTGGGGATCCGCGACCAACTGCAGGACGAACGGCGCAAACGCGAGATGGACGAGTATCTCGCCACCGTCCGCGACCGCACTCCCGTCTGGACGATCTTCGATGACGAGCCCGGCGGCGGGCCGACCCAGGCAGGGGCGCAGACTGCGAGCCAGCCCCGCACGACGAGGTGATGTTCGGGGCTGCATCCGCAGCGATTGCCGACCCGTGCCGAGCGGGCTAGACTGCCGACTTCAGCGGATTTTTGCGGCCGTTGCTCCTCTCCGCTCCGTACCGGCTGCCCCACCGCCAAGGAGATTCGCCCATGAGTGCTCACGTGAAGCCAGCTGCCTCCGCTTCGGCGCCCTCCGCCCCCGTGACTCCGCCGTGGCCCGGCACCAAGTCGGATGGCACCGCCAGACTGGAAATCAACGGTCGCACCACCGAACTCCCGGTGGTCGTGGGCACCGAGGGAGAGCAGGGGATCGACATCGCCAAGCTGCGGAGCGCCACGGGCGCCATCACGCTCGACGAGGGGTTCGTCAACACCGGATCGACCACCAGCGCGATCACGTTTCTCGACGGCGAGAAGGGGATCCTGCGCTATCGCGGCTATCCCATCGAAGTCTTGGCGGAGAAGTGCGACTTCGTCGAGGTGGCCTATCTGCTGATCTACGGCAAGCTGCCCAACGTCTCCGAACTCGACAGTTTTCGGACGGCGCTCTCGCACCACACCATGATTCACGAGGACATGCGCAGCTTCTACAACGGGTTTCCCCGTGATGCGCATCCCATGGCGATCCTCGGCAGCGTGGTGGGCGCGCTCTCCACCTTCTATCAGGATTCGCTCGACGTCCGCGATCCGCGTCAGGTCGAGGTGAGTGTGCATCGCCTTCTGGCCAAGCTCCCCACGATCGCGGCCTACAGCCACAAGAAGTCGATCGGCCAGCCGCTGATCTATCCGCGGAACGACCTCTCCTACTGCGAAAACTTCCTGCAGATGATGTTCGCGGTGCCGTGCGAGGAGTACCACTGCGATCCAGACTTCGCCGACGCTCTCGACATGCTGCTGATCGTGCACGCCGACCACGAGCAAAACTGCTCCACTTCCACGGTTCGGATGGTCGGTTCGAGCGACGCCAACCTCTTCGCCAGCATCTCCGCCGGCATTTCCGCCCTGTGGGGGCCGCTCCACGGCGGTGCCAATCAGGCCTGCGTCGAGATGCTCGAGAAGATCGGCGCCGATGGCGGCAACGTGAAGAAATACGTCGACCTCGCCAAAAAGAAGGATTCGGGCTTCCGTCTCATGGGCTTCGGCCACAGGGTCTACAAGAACTACGACCCGCGCGCGAAGCTGATCAAGGCCACGTGCGACAAGCTCCTCGCCAAGCTGTCACTGCGGGATCCGATCTTCGACATCGCCCAGCAACTGGAGGAGGTGGCGCTCGCCGACGAATACTTCATCGAGCGGAAACTCTATCCCAACGTCGACTTCTATTCTGGGGTCATCTATCGGGCGATGGGCATCCCCGTGCAGATGTTCACGGTCCTATTCGCGATGGGTCGGCTGCCGGGCTGGATCGCCCACTGGATCGAGATGCACCACTCGCCCACGAAGAAGATCTGCCGTCCGCGACAGGTCTACACCGGCGAAACCCTCCGCGAGTTCGAGCCGATCAACAAACGCGGCTAGGTTCGCGTCCTTCCTCCTTGGCGGCACGTTTTTAACGTGTCCGGGAGTTGATGAAGCCGGTGCTGACGGGCCGCATAGGTTCGCCGGCTCCGGCATGCTCGTCGCCGGCGGATTCTGCTACAGGATGCTCGTGGACGAATCATGCATCGCTCGTGAGTCGCAGAATTCACCGGCTCCTGTGCGTGCCTCCGACCGGCTCCTCACGATCAGAAATCGAGTGCTTCGGTGGCTGGCTATGGGGGGATGCCCCGCTGCATCCGTGAGGGGCTGCCCATGTCGTGAGAGCCGGCGTTGGCGGCAAGCGAAGGCAGGATGCCGAGAGCGCGACCGCCATCGAGTGAGCGAAGGGCAGGATGCCCGAAGCGACCGTCCGGCGACGCGGCATGGGCAGCCCCGAACCGTCGGCCATGCCGAGCGGCTCCTCACTTCCGCTTCCCTCTAAAGAAGGCGCTCAGGATCTGGCCGCATTCGTCGGCGAGCACTCGGCCGGTGTGGTCGACGCGGTGATTGAGGCGGGGGTCCTCGAAAAGACGGTAGAGCGATTCGACGGCGCCCGCTTTGGGATCGGCCGCGCCCCACACCACGACGGGCACGCGGGCCTGTAGGATCGCGCCGGCGCACATCGGGCAGGGTTCGAGCGTGACGTAGAGTGTGCAGCCCTCGAGCCGCCATGACCCGAGCGCTGCAGCCGCCTGCGTGAGGGCGATCATTTCGGCGTGGGCGGTGGGGTCGGCCAACTGCTCCCGCTGATTGTGAGCACTGGCGATCACCCGTCCGGCCGCCACCACGATCGCGCCCACGGGCACTTCGTCCTCGGACGCGGCCATTCTCGCCTCTTCGAGCGCCAGCCTCATCCAGCGTGCATGTGTTTGTTCGCCCGTCAGGCCATGCCCGAACGCCGCCAACAGTTCCTCCATCGATTCGTCTGGCGGCGTCTGTTCGTCAGGGAGCATGATCGTGGTTCGCGGGGATGGTCCGCAGGCCGGTGGCCCGCCGGAGACCGCCCGCACTGTAGTCTTCGTTGAGCAGGGGCGACAAACAGCCGATCACAGCGGCTCATTTGGGGCCGGGCTTTCCATCGGGTAGTATTGTGCGGTTTGACGCCCTTTCCTCCAGGTTCATCTCAGGAATGCTCCATGGATCCCACCCTGCTCCTGCTTCGCTGGGCCCACATCCTCGCCGCCATCGTGGCGATGGGTGGCCTTGTCTTTGCCCGCTTCGCGCTGGTGCCGGCGCTCTCCGAAATCGATGCCGTCACGCGGGACAAAATTCATGACACCATTCGGCGCCGCTGGCTGCCGTGGGTGATCGGTGCGATCACCGTGCTTCTGGCGAGTGGGCTGGTCAATTTCCTGCTGTTCAACGGTCGGGTCAAGGCAGAGGGCTGGGCTGGTGGCTCCTGGATGCGCCAGTACAACTACCATGCCCTGTTCGGCGCGAAGTTCCTGCTGGCGATGGTGGCCTTTTACTTCGCCAGCGCCCTGGTCGGCCGCGGGGAAGGCACGCAGTGGGTGCGGAACGATCGGGCCAAGTGGCTCTCCGTCACGCTGGGGCTGACGCTGGCCGTCGTGCTGCTATCGGGCTGGATGCGACAGCTCCACACCGGCCCGAACCAGGTCGAAGGCGGTGGCGTCGGGATGCCTTCGCTCACCCCAGGCGCCATCGGCGATGCCGGACGCGATGGGGATGAAGGCGGGGTGAAGGGTGACGACCGCTATCGTGATGGCAATGCCGGGTCTGTCTTTCGTGAGCCCTCCGCGGGCGTCTCCGAGAACGCTCCGGTGGCGGCCCCGGCGCAGTGATGCCCCGGCATTGGCTGGCGTCGCCACGTGGATCATCAACAGGCTCGTGTGACAGACTCGTTTGAGTGGAGCGCATTCGATGGACAAGAAGGAAAAGAAGCGGCTGGAGGTGCTGCAGCAGAAGATCGCCAAGCTGCAGCAGCTGTTGACGGGAGCCAAGAAGCAGCCTGACGATCCCGCAGAGGTGCCGCGGCTGGAGAAGGAGCTTGCCGCCGCCCACGCCGAACTGGCCGCCCTCAAGAAGGCCTGAGGCCCTCGCGCACCCTCGTGCCGCTGGCTCCGGCGAAATTGAAGCAGCCGGTCCGCGAGGGTAGTCTCGCCTGAAGCCGTGTCGGCAGGAATCATCCGGCGCGGCCGGAATGTCGGGCACCGTCGAGTCCCGAGACCCCCAGCCCGCGCGTGCACTCCATGAAAGAATCGGACATCCCCCGCCGGATTTCGTTTGGATTCATCGCGATGGTGCTGATGATCATCTCCTTGGCGGGCCTGACGGCCTGGCTGGTCATGAGAGTCAACCAGCAGGTCGCCGAACTGACCGCCAACACGGTGCCGTCGCTTTCGACACTGGCGCAGATCAACCACTTCAACGCCCGGGCCGGCCGCTCTTCCCGTCGCGTGCTCCAACTCGAGGAGGATTCGCCGGAGCTGCCGGCGGCCGAGGCCACCTATGCGGAGTCCAAGGCGAACGGCGACGTGCAGTGCGAGGCCTACAGCAGGCTCGTGAGTGACGAAGAGGATGCGCAACGGTTTCGTGAGGCGATGAACGCTCGGACGAGATTCTTCTCCAATGCAGACAAGCTGGTGGCACTCGTGACAGCCGGGCAACGGGAACAGGCGCAGGCTTGGCTGCTGAAGGAGGTCGACCCCTCGCTGGAGGCGACCGTCGAGAAATTCATTCGCGTCGTGGAATACAACATGCTCCTCTCCGGCCGGGCATCGCGGGGGGCCGATCGGCTCGTCATGACAAGTTACGGCGTGCTCGTCACCGCGATGCTGCTGGCCGGCTTCGTTGCCGGCGTGATCGGCTGGAAAACGGTCCAGGCGACGAAGGTGGCGCTGGCATCGATCGACGACGCCATTCAGGACGGCATCGAGAGGACCAACAACGTGCTCTCCACGGTCGCCGACTCCATCCAGGAGGGCGCCAACCAGACCGCGACCAGCTCCGCGCAGCTCTCCTCCGCCAGCCGTCTGCTGGCCACTGGCTGCAGTGAGCAGGGGGCCTCGGTGACGGAGACGAGCTCCGCATTGGAGGAGATCTCGGCGATGATCCGGGCCACGGCCGACAACGCCCGGAAGGCCAAGGAATTCGCCAATCAGGCCCGCGCCTCCGCCCAGAGCGGCATGGAGACGATGGCGGGGATGACGGTTGCCATGCAGTCGATCGAAGCGGCGAGTCTCGATGTGTCGAAGATCGTGAAGAGCATCGACGAAATCGCGTTTCAGACCAACATCCTCGCGCTCAACGCGGCGGTGGAGGCTGCCCGGGCCGGCGAGGCCGGCGCGGGGTTCGCGGTCGTGGCCGACGAGGTCCGCTCGCTGGCCCAGCGGAGCGCCGCAGCGGCCCGGGAGACGGCCGACAAGATCGAGGCTGCCCTCGCGAGCACCCAGCGGGGCTCGCGGAGTTGCCTGGCCGTCGGGGAATCGCTCGAGCGGATCGTCGGCAAGGTCACCGAGGCGGATGCTCTTGTCGCCGAGATCGCGGCCGCCGCCAAGGAACAGTCCCAGGGGATCACCCATGTGGGTGTTGCAATGACCCAGATGGACAAGGTGACGCAAGGCAACGCGGCGAGCGCAGAGCAGACATCCAGTGCGGCCGATGAGCTAAGCGGTCAGGCGAGGCTGCTGCAGGATGCCGTCGAGCATCTGCACGAGCTGATCGCGAGCACGTCGCGTTCCGAAGGCGACGGCAGCCCGTCGAAGCGGGGTGTCGCCCATCGCATCGCCGCCCGTCAGGCTGTATCTTCCATTTCGGAGGACACCGCGTCGCGACAGCCCGCGAACATGCGACGGCGGGTGCCGAACATCGTGATGCCCGAGGATCGCCGTCGCCCGGTCGTTGCCGAAGACGACGGCAATTTTCGGAATTTCTGACTTGAAGACCTAAGTCCGACTGGCCGAGGCACGTTGGCTCGCCCGCGTGGCGGCCCATCGGTGGTATCCTGTCAGTGGCTGCCCGGACTGCCGGCATTGCACGGCGGCGAGCAGCTCCCACCACCGACGCCCGCCCATGCCCCTTTCCGGATTCTTCTCCCGTTTTTTCGGAGGGAAGCCCCGTGTCGATCTCTGGCGCCGTTACGAACGGATGCGAGAGGGCGTGAGCGGCACGATGTCGCAGTTTTACAAGGTGCGTGAAATCGGCACGCGTCAGATCCACGGCCTGAAGATCATCGACAGCGAGAAGAGCGGCCCGGTGGAGAACCGCTATCGCGGGCTGAAAAAGCCTGGCGAGGGAGAGATCGGCTCCCGCATCATAGGGCCGAATATCGCCAAGACGCTCGAGTGGGGAGAGTCGACTGCGGGGGAGTCTTACATCCTGATGGAATTCATCCCGGGCACCGTGCTTCACACGGTTCTCTCGGCACGGGAGGCCCTGCCCCCGGCCCAGCGACTCGACCTCGTGCGGCAGGCTGCCACGGCCATCGCCACGGTGCACAACGCCGGCTTTATCCACCGGGATATCTGCCCGCGAAACCTGATGCTGTGCCCGGATGGCCGCTTGGTGCTGTTCGATTTCGGGCTCACCGTGCCCGATAAGCCGGCCTTTCTCCAGCCCGGAAACCGCATCGGCACCCCGAGTTACATGGCTCCGGAGGTCGTGCGCCGTCGCCCTATCGACAAACGGCTCGACATCTTCTCTTTCGGCGTGACTGCGTACGAGATCTGCACGCTCGACATGCCGTGGCCGCGGGCCTCGGGCGGCAAGGCGGCCCTGCGGCATGATTCGCCGCCGCGGGACATCCGCGAATTCTGGCCAGACATCCCGCCCGCTCTGGCGACCGCCATCATGGCCTGCATCGCCGCCCAACCCGATCACCGCCCCCCCTCGTTGGAAAAGTTCCTGGAGCGGATTGCGACCGTCACGATCTAGCGTCACGCGGCAAAAGCCACCCATGGACTTTTTTCAGCGTTTTCCCCGCTCTGACTGCCGGGATTGGCTGGGAAGGGCTTGAAGCCGGGGCATGCGGTTTCTAATCTCTGTAGGTCTGGATCGGTCCCCCGGTCCCACCACGCCATATCCGCTTTACTTCGTTTTCGAGAAGGATCCCCGCCGATGACCATGGACAAAAGCCTTCGTGTTCGCAAGGGATCCTCCAGTGCTCGAGGCGTGCTCTCCCGCGGCGAGCGGATCCTCAAGCTCAAGGAGCAGGAACGATGGGAGGACGGCCGCAGCCCCTTGGGCCTCCCCAAGGTGCGGGTCGTGAAGACCGCGATGAAGAAGAAGAAGGTCAAAAAGGAAGAAGGCGACGCCGCAGCCGCTGGCGGCAAGGCCCCTGCCGCAGGGAAAAAGAAGTAAGCGTTTTCGCTCTTTCTTTTTCGCCTGTTCCCGACTCTTTGTCTGAGCGTCTACAACTGCTTCAGCGACGCTGCTGCTGCCTGGCCCGAAGCGATCACCTGCGGGATGCCCACGCCTTCGTAGGCCGCTCCTGCCAACGCCAGGCCGCGGTGAGCGGCGACGAGTCGCTGGATGCCCGCCACACGGTCGGCATGGCCTACGGTGTATTGCGGCATCGCTCCCCGCCACCGATCGATCTGCACGATCCGTGGCGTGCCTCGGACTCCGAGCACGTCCCGCAACTCGGCGAGCACCAGTGGCACGAGCCGCTCGTCGTCGAGTGATGCGGTTTCGGGATCGAGGGCACCCCCCACGAATGTCCGCATCAGCACCGCCCCGGCCGGGGCACGGCCCGGAAACTTCTGGCTTGAAAAACTGACGGCCAGGATCCGGCGGCCCTCGCATCGTGGCACCACGAGACCTGCGGCGTCGAGCGGATGGGCCACGTCCTCCCGGCCGAACCCCAGCGATACGATTGCCGAGCCGGCGTATTCGATGGCCACCAAGGCGGCCGCCAACGCCGGATCGCAGGGACGCAGCAGCGAGGCTGCCGTGGCCGATGGCACCGCCACGACGATGGCATCGGCCTCGATCGTGGCAGGGAGGCTGACGGCTCCACCAGTCGTCTCGCCGCCCGTCACGCCACGCAGTGAAACCTCCCAGACCTGGTCGGGTCGCCGCGAGAGTCCGGTCGCCGAGGCGGTGAGGAACTGTACCCCGCGGGCCGCGAGGTGGTCCGCCAGCCGGCGCGGCAGGGTCTCCATGCCGGAGGCCAGCGTCAGAAACTGGCCGTAGCGGGCTCCGGCAGCCTGCTGGGCTCCCGCGGCAGCCTTGCCCCGCTTCTGCTCTCCAGCCCAGAGACTGCCGTCGCGGACTTCCATGGCGAAAAATTCCGGGCAGGCTGCTGCCATGCTGAGACGGGCCGGATCGGCCGTCCAGATGCCGGCGGCAAGTGGCTGCACGAGATGTTCGAACGCCTGTCGTCCCAAGCGACGAACCGCGAACTGTTCGAGCGATTCATCGACCACGCCACGGGCTCTCGCCGGCACGAACCGTTCGCAGAGCACCCGCAGCCGCCCAAGGGGCGATAGGAGAGGCGTGGTGAGGATGCTTTGCAGGATGCCGGGAGCGATCAGCCGGAAGCCTGCAGGCACAGGCTGCGTGCGGCCATGGTGGAGGATCAGTGCCCGCCGCACCCGCGGGTCGACCCCGATGAGTTCGCCCGTGAGCCCCACACGCTCGACGAGCGCGACTGCTTCGGGGCGGGCGGCGAGAAAACTATCGGCCGAACGCTCGATGAGCCAGCCATCACGGCGCACCGTCGCCACCACGCCGCCAACGCGGCCGGATGGCTCGACCAGTGTCACCCGGCGGGCCGCGGCAGACCCTCCCGCCGTCTGCTTGGGCGTCTCGTCGAGCAGGGCTTCTGCGGCAGCCAGGCCGGCCATTCCGCCGCCGATGACGACCACATGCTGCGGACGTGGATTGCTCATACGTGAACAGCATGCGCTGGAGACGCCGCGAAAAAAAGGGGGAGTGCAGTCAGGCTGGGACGGATGCGAGGAATGGCGGGATGGCTGGTTTCGGCGTGAATATGACCCCGTATCTGCTCTGGACGTGGCGAATACCTGTGCCTACCCTCCCGCCGCCTTCGGGCGTCTGCCGTTCGCAACCAAGGAGGATTCTTTCGTGGCCACGCTGCGGTGCCTGCCTCACACAGTCTCTCGATCATTTTTCTCCGCCGCGGCAGCCGTCGCGCTCGCCGGTTTCGTCCATGCGGATGAAACCACGCGTCCTGAACCGCCGCGGGCGATCATGCGGCTGCCTCGATGGATCGAATCGATCGGCGAGCCCGCCACCAAGCGGAAGCCCGAGCCCCAGACGGTGGCGGCACCGACCCTGAAGGCTCAGGGCAGCAACAATAATCAGGGGGGCAATGGTCGGCCCGCGGCCACTCAGCCTGCCGGTCCACAGGCGATGGCCCGAACCCCGATGGCCGTCGCTCCCTCCCAGCCGGCGTCCGAGCGGACGATGCCTCCGGTTCGTGACGTCGCCGCACCCGCATTTCGTGCCGAGGTCAGGCCCGCGCCGGCCGTGTTGCGTTCAGACGCTCCGGCGACCGCCGAACCGGCAGGCCGCCTGACGGCCGAATGGACCGAATTGGTTCCCACGGGCGCTCCAGCAGCGAGCCCCGCCACCAGTCCTGCCGCCGAGGAATCCGTGAGCAAGTCGGGCTTGGGGCCCGAGACGAGCGTTCTCAAGCGATGGCTGAACGATACGGTTGGCGGGCTGCCGAAGCCGGCAGCGAAGCCGGCGGTCCCGCTCACCGGGGCTGTCACCACGAAGGTCGAGACCACGAAGGCAGACACGTCCAAGTCCGATGCCAATGCTGCGGCCAACGCCGGTGAGACCGCCGCGACCTCACGTGAGAGCCGCCCCGCCGAACCGCCGGTCGCCGACCGCCCGATCAAGAGCACGGTCACGGCACCCGTGGCCGCGACACCCGACGAGATGCCAACGCTCTCGATCGATCCGGCCAGTTTTCGCGGTGTCCATCCAGGCAAGACCACCGGCGATGAACTGCGGGCCGGCTGGGGTGCGGGCGAACCGTTCACCCGGGAAGACGGCACGCGAGGGTTCTTCTGGAAGATCGAGCCGTTCGAGCGGGTCGAGGTCACGTTCGACGGCGATGTCGTGGCGGCGATCCGCATCAAACTGGCCGAGCCGGTCGCCGTCGGCGACCTCGCCAAGCAACTGGAAATTGCCGACCTGCGTACCGTGTCGATTCTCGACGAGCAGGGTGTCTCCATCGGCGAGGTGTTTCCGGAACGTGGCGTCATCTTCAGTGTGAAACCGGGCACGCAATCGGCCACTGCCGTGATGATCGAACCGCTCGACCCCGAGTCGTTCGTGCTCCGGGCAGAGGGGGAGATCGACACGTGCAGCGCGTTCGCCGTGGCCGACCTTCAATATGCGGTGGAGATCGACCCCAGGCACCTTCGCGCCCACCGACTGCTAATGGTGCTGATGTGCGAGCAGGGCAAGTGGCAGCAGGCGTTGCGGTTGGCGGAAGCCGCCGAGCAGATCGATCCGTCCGACGTCTGGACGAAGATGAAGCACGGCGGGATTCTGTTGGCCCTCGACCGTCCCGAAGAGGCTCGCACCGTGGTGGAGGCCGTGAAGTCCACTCCCAACACTCCGCCGCTGGTGACGGCACAGGTCGAACGGCTCTTGGGCCGCGTCGAACTCGCCAGCGTCACGCCCGACCATCAGAAAGCCGTGGAGCATTTTGCGGAGGCGATCCGTCGGTCTTCTGCCCTGCTGGCCAAGCGATCCCCCGCAGTCCAGCAGGCTGCCAGGGAGATCATGCTCGACTCGCACCTCGGCACGGCGCAGGCCATCGCCCAGGGGACGTGGCAGCAGAAGAGCCGGGTGATCCCCAAGTGGATGGCCCGCAGCGAGGCCGTCGTCGCCGAGTGCAAGGCGGAAGAGTCCGTTCAGCAGACCCTCGAACTGCAACTGTGCCGCGGGGCGCTGGCCGTTGCCGCCGGTTCCGCCGACTCGTTCGAGCCCCTGCCCTGGGTGAAGCGGCTGCTGGAACTCCGCGACCGCATGGGTGAATCGGTCACAGACCCATGGCGTCGCCGCCAGATCGACTGGGACGTGGGGCTCGGCCTGCTCGATGCCCTGTCCGCCGCCCAAATGCGTGGCGATGCCTCCGACATGCTCGACAACGCGACGCTCACGGCCGCGTACCTCGAGCGCGGGGGCGAGCATCGTGAACTCACCGACAAGGAACGCAAAAATGCCGGCGACCTGCTCTTCCGCATCGGCATCATGCACAGCCTGCAGCGCGGCGACCATGCCACGGCGGTGACCTGGTTCGACCGGGTGATCCCGATGTGGGATGGCAATCCGCGTTTGGAACGCGACCGCGAGGCCGGACAGCTCGGCGAATCCTACGTCAGCATGGCGATCTCGTATTGGCAGGTCGATCGCCGTGACGACGCCATGGCGCTCAGTCGCCGGGGCGTGGACCTGATGGTGGCCGCCGTCGACGCGAGGCAACTGGAGGAGCGGTCGCTGGCCGTCGCCTACGGCAACCTCTCGACGATGTATGCCGAACAGGGCGACGAGACGCAGTCGCAGACCTACGCCGAGATGGCCAGCCGCGCGGAAGCCTCCGGCTCCACGTTGCGATAGCGGTCACTGCGAAACCTACAGCAGGCTTTCGAGCAGGAGCCGCATCTTGCGGAGCTCGGCGACCTGGTCGACGTTCTCCAGTGGCGGCATGTGGGCGCACAGGGCACGCTTGTAGCCAACCCGTTCCAACTGGGCGACGAGCTTTCCATACTCGACGCAGCCCTGCCCGATCCGCACCTGCAACACCTCCGGCTTCGTGTCGCGCAGGTGGACATGGCAGACATACTTGAGGATCGGCTCCCACGAGGCCTGCTTCTTGTGGCCGTGGATGAAGTGGCTCGGGTCGAGCGTGACGCCCAGCCCTGGCACGTTGCGGCAGAGCGAAGCGGTCGTCTCCGCGTCTTGCGTCATGCGGCCGGCGGTGGTTTTCACGCCCACCACGACCCCAAGACCCGACGCGATCGCGACCATGCGCCGCAGCCGCTCGATCTCACCGTTGAACGGCGTGCCGAGTTCCGAGGCCTCGACCACCATGGTCACCACCGCGAGCGACTTTGCCAGCCGGCAGCACGCGGTGAAGCGGTCGTAGAGCTCGGGCGTCTCGGGAGACGAAAACGAGATCGCCACGGGCCGCAGCCGCTGCAGGTCGCTGCAGGCCGCGATCGCCGCATCGGGATCGGTCGCCACACCGCCTGGCTGGAGATGAGGGCCACCCTCGTGGACGTCGATCTCCACGGCGGTGAACTCGAGTTCCGCCAGACGCTCCATAGCCTTCGCCAGCGGCAGATCGGGAAAACACTCGGTGCTGACACAGACAAACACGTCGCCACACTCCTCTCGCTCGGTACACATCCTCAATCATCGATGATGATTGAGCCGGAGCACGCGTCCCTGGGGCGTCGCCGTGTCCGGAATTTGCGCATTCCAGACGGTCAGGGTAACGGGATGCGGAGAAAAATGGCAAACTGGAGATCTGTCTCGCCACCGCCGCCCGCCGGAGTGCCGCCATGCAGATCGAACAGATGCCATCGCAGCCGCCCACACGAGTGATCCTGGAACAGGGCGGCTTCTGGGGCCGTTGGAGCGCGTGGATCGCCTGGTCGATCGCTGGCATCGCGTTGCTGTCGGCGTTGGCCAGCGCCGGTGCGTCGTCGCAGTATTTCCAGCGCGACGCGCACGTGGTGGAGAAATACCATTCGCTCTCGCGGATGGCGACCGCGAAGGTGGCCATCGTCGACATCGCCGGCGCCATCATGAGCGGCAGCGGCTTTGCCCGCGCGCAGCTCGACCACATCGAGGAAGACGAGAGCGTCAAGGCGATCGTCCTCCGCGTCGATTCCCCCGGTGGCACGGTCAGCGGCAGCGACGAGCTGCACTACCGGCTGGCCGAACTGGCCAAGGAACGCGACCTGCCGGTGGTGGTGAGCATGGGCGGCATCGCGGCCAGCGGTGGCTACTACGTGGCCATGGCCAACGGCGGCCGCGAGGACGTGATCTTCGCCGAGCCGGCCACGCTCACGGGCTCGATCGGCGTGATCATCCCGCACTTCGACGTCTCGAAGCTTCTGAAGAAGTTCGACATTGAGGACGATTCGATCGCCAGCGGTCCGCTCAAGGAGATGCTCAGTCCCACCAAGGATCGCACGCCCGAGCTTGCGGAACGCGAGCGGAAGGTTCTGCAGAGCCTGGTGGATGAGATGTTCGCCCGGTTCAAGCAGATCGTGAAACAGGGGCGACCGAAGCTCGACGACGAGAAGCTCGCGAGCGTGGCGACCGGCCAGATCTTCACGGCCCAGCAGGCGGTCGATGCAGGGCTGGTCGACCGGATCGGATTCCTGGAGGACGCGGTCACGCGGGCGGTCGAATTGGCGGGCCTCACGAAGGACACGGCCCGCGTCGTGCGGTACTCGAAGCCGCGCGGGCTTTTGAAGGACGTGCTCGACGGCGACTTTTCCGCTGGCACGCGGGGCATGGCGGGCCGCACGGCCCTCGAGGCCTTCGCGGAATGGACGACACCCCGCGCCTGGTATCTCTGCAGCTGGTGGCCTGCGCTGGTGACGAGCCGGTAGGGGATCAGCGACAGCCGTCCTTCGCCGCAGTCAACGCTCAACGACCTTCCGCCCGAGCGCCGCCAAGGCTGCGTGGTCGGCAGCCGTGAGCCGTCGGCCGCGGCCGCGAGCGAGTGCCAGCCGGCACCAGCAGTCGGCCGCCAGCAGGTCGCCATCGTCGCCGGTCGCGTCGGCATGGTGAGCCACCGCCAGCACGCTCACCAGATCGCGGACCTCGGCCGACCAGCTGCCGACGAGCAGCTGTCGCTCGGCGAGAGCCTTGCCGTGCCTGCGGATCCCGCGGTCGATCCGTATGGCCGCCGCACCGAGCAACGTTCGCGCCGCCGCCGCGTGATCCCGTAGCCGGCGGTCGAGGATCGCGGCACCGTCGCCGTGCGGCCGACGGCCGAAGAGCCCGGCCCTCCATGCCAGCCACGCGGCCGCCCGCCTGCCAGCGGATGCCTCGCGGGCGAGATGCGCGAGCGGATGATGCTTGGCGAGCCCCTTGAAGAGGGCCAGCCCGAGCAGATCGCTCTCTCCCTCGTAGACAGTCACGGCAAAGTGGTCGTGGAAGGAATCGCCGAGCGGATGGCCGACGAGAAAGGCGCGGCCACCGTGCACGCCGAGGCTGTTGATCGCCCCGTCCCGAACGCATTCGCCTGCCACGATCTTCGCGATGATCGCCTCCAGTTCGCCCGACTGGCCCGCGTCGATCGCCGCCGCCGCCCACGCGGCGAGGCTGTCGCAGGCCACGATGCCGGCGGCGATCCGCGCCAGCCGGCCCTGCACGAGTTCACGGGAGGCGATCAGCTCGCCCCAGGTGCGGCGGCTCAAGGCGTGATCGCGGGCCTGCCGCGACAAAAGCCGTAGCGTGCCTGCCGCCTGCGCGGCGAGCGTGACGCGGCCGCGGTTGAGTCCGTGCCAGACGATCCGCATGGCGTGAGACGAGCCCTCCGGCGGCTGCAGGGCGTCCGACTCCTCCACCTCGTGACCCGTGAATTCGAGCGCCGCGTTGTGGGCGTGTTTCAGAGGATGGAGGCCGTAGTGCCTGAGGCGAAACGACGGCGTGTCGGAGTCGGGCAGCCGCACGAGCACCACCGCCGGCTGGCCGTCGAGCAGGGCGAGCAGCTTCACGAGCCGTCCGTAGGTCGCGCCCGTGATAAACATCTTCGTGCCGGAAAGCAGCAGCCGGCCCTCGTGGCGTTCGAGTCGCGAGCGGATGGCGTGCAGGTCGCAGCCGGCGTCTGGCTCGGTGGCGCCGAAGACGGAGAGCGGGTGCCCGGCCGCGAGCGAGGGCAGATGCCGCGCCTGCTGGCTCTCCGACCCAAACGCGGTCAGTGCCGAGACCGCACCGATCGCGGAATGGACGGAGAGCATGCCGGCGGCTGTGGGCACGTCGGCGGCGAACCGCGTGATGACGCGGGCCAATTCCTGCATGGTGCAGCCCGTGCCGCCAAACCGTTCCGGCACGAGCAGCCCCCAGAGCCCGGCCTCTCCGAGGGCCGTCTCCGCCGCCTGCGAGAACATGCCGACCGGCGCGGCAGGAGCATCATCGAGCGGTGCCGGCGACCAGGCGGACGCCGCCTCAGGATGGACGGCGTCGTACAGCTGTGACTGGCCTCGCAACTCCGCGATGACGCGGCTCGCACGCTCGACGACGTCGGCGACCGCATCACGCATCGGCTCCGCTGCCAGGGCGGCCGCCAACGAGAAACCGCCAGGGGACTTGGCATCCGCCTGCGAACCACCCCACAGGCTCGCTGCGGTCCAACTGCTGTGAGTCACCATGTTCCCCCCTCCAGTCACACGGTTGGTGTCGGCGTGCTGTGACCCGGAGGCAGGACCCGGTGACACCATCGCTATCCATGACGGCGGCACCGGCTCGGCCGCCGCGGCAAGTTCCGTGGCGAAGTGCGCGGCGATCGCCGTCCTGCGGAGCTTCAGCGACTCGGTCGCTTCGCCGTGCGCGGCATCGAATGCCCGGCCGATCAGCACGGCCCGCCGCACCCGAAAGCCCCTGGGCAGCTGCCACTGCCGCCGCGCGAGCCGACGAGCGAGCCACTGGAGCACCCGCGGGTGACGGAGGGCGTCCCGCCGGCTCCAGATGCGGAGCCCCATGCGACGGATCGCCGCTCTCAGCACGGCCGGATCGGGCACCACGAGCGCCACCGGCGCCGCCAGGCCGTTGCCAGCCACGCAGACCTGCGCCACGGCGGGGTCCTCGGCGAGTGCCGCTTCCACCTCGGCGGGGGGAACCTTCGTGCCCCCCGACAGCACGAGCGTATCGACCAGTCTGCCGGTGATTCGCAGATGGCCGTCGGCATCGATCACAGCCAGGTCGCCGGTTTCGATCCACCCGGCGTCAATCCGCTCGGACTGTGCATGCTGTTCGTCCGGCCGCTGCGGCTCGACGTGCCCGGCCTTGTCGTCGTCGATCACGCCGAGCGCGCGACTGGGGGTTCGCACGAGCAGCTGCCCACGCGTGGCGGGCCTGCTGTCGAGCTTCAGCGTCACGCCCTCCAGCGCCGGCCCCACGGTGCCTGGTCGTGCGATACGGGGATTGGCGAGCGTGACCACCGGTCCGGCCTCGGCGAGGCCGTAGCCCTGCACCAATGGCAGGCCACGGGTGGAAAACGCTGCCGCGGTCCGCTCCCGCAAGGCCGCGCCACCCGAGACGCAGACCCGAACGCGACCCCCGAGCGCCGCCGACAGGTCGGGAATCCGTCCCGATTCAGCAGCGCGTTCCAACCGCTCGAAGAAAGCGGGCACACCCAGCACGACGGTCGGCGGCAGCACCCGGCAGGCATCGAGCACGCGGCTCCGGTCGGTGACCACGTTGAGGCAGCCGCCGCGAACCAGTGCCGTAACCAGATCGCCCGTGCGGGCCAGTGAATGGCTCAGTGGCAGCCACGAGAGACGCACGTCATTGGGCTCGTCGAGGAAGATATTGGTGGCCGCGACCGCGTTGGCCACCACCGTCCGTTGCGAGTGCATCACGCCCTTCGGCCGGCCGGTCGTCCCTGAGGAAAGCAGGATCACGCTGCACGCATCGGGATCGCACGACTCGGCATGCCGGGCGACGTCGTCATGGAGGGACCGGCGGTCGACGTGCCGCCGTCGCCAGCTGGCTGCCTTCAGCACGCCGGAATCAGACACGCCGGTTGAGAATTGTCGGTGATTCGGCCGGGCGGTCGGCCGCAGGTCGATCGCGATCGGGATGTCGACTCCGGGGCTTCCACGCCGGCTGGAGCCACTCCACGCGATTGCTTGGGGGGTGAGCCAAGCCAGTTGGGCCGCGTGCTCTTCGGCGGTCGCATCGGCATGCAGTGGCACATGCACGACGCCAGCCAATTGGCAGGCCAGGTCGACGACGATCCAGTCGGGGGAGTGCGATCCCAGGTGCGTGAGCCGATGGCCACGACGGAGGCCCACGGCATCAAAGTGATCGGCGAGTTCGACGGCGGCCGCGATCAGTTCGCCCCAGGTCCATGCCCGCCCCTCGTCCAGGGCATCGCAGACCGCAGGCCTGTCAAACGAAGTCTCGAGCCGCGCGAGCATCAGCGCCACCATCGATGCGGCAGCGGGGATGACAGCCGAGACGGCGGCTGCGTCTGGCCTCTCGTCGACGGGATTCACCCGCGGATGGACACCGGAACTGGAAACGGCTGCGGTGGGCATGACGGGACGTCAGTCGATCCTTTCGAAGAGCACGGCGATGCCCTGCCCAAGTCCGATGCACATCGTCGCCAGGCCGACCTTCGCGCCGGTGTCGCGCATTGTATGGAGAAGCGTGGTTGCGATCCGGGCGCCGCTGGCACCGAGCGGATGGCCGATCGCCAGTGATCCGCCGCGGACGTTGACCTTGGCGGGGTCGAGGCCGAGCGTGTCGATGCAGTGGATCGCCTGGGCCGCGAACGCCTCGTTGAGTTCGACCAAGTCGATGTCGCCGATGGTGGTGCCGGTGCGGTCAAGCAGCTTCCGCGTGGCAGCCACCGGACCGGTGCCCATCATCGCCGGCGGCACGCCGACCACGGCGGTGCCGATCACGCGTGCCAGCGGCTGGAGCTCCTGCCGACGCGCCTCGGCGAGCGACATCACGACGAGTGCGGCTGCGCCGTCGCTGAGCGGGGCGCTCGTGGCCGCGGTGATCGTGCCGATCTTCGGCAGAAAGGCCGGCTCGAGCGACGCCAGTTGTTCGGGCGTGCTGTCGCGGCGGATCGACTGGTCGTCGACCACCTCCGTAAGGCCCCCGGCCTCGTCGTGGCCGATCACCGGCACGATTTCGTCCTCGAACAGGCCGGCGTCGGTAGCCCGTGCCGCCCTGGCATGGCTCTCGAGGGCATAGGCCTCCTGCCGCCGTCGCGAAATGCCGTGTGTGGCTGCGAGGTGCTCCGCCGTCATGCCCATCGAGAGCATGCCCCGGCTCGAGCGGGCGAACGCCCGCGGATGGATGTCGATGGCGGAGTCCATCGGCATGTGGTGCATGTGCTCGACGCCGCCGATGATCTGCACGTTCTCCGCGCCCGCGGCGATGGCGTGGCAGCCCTGCGCGAGTGCCTCGAGCGACGATCCGCAGAGCCGGTTGACCGTCGTGCCGGCCACGGAAAATGGCAGGCCGGCCAGCAGCCCGACACACCTCGCCACGTTGCCGCCCAGTTCGCCACGCTGTTGGGTCGCACCGAGGATCAGATCTTCGATCGTGTCGGGGGCGACGCCACTGCGTTGTACCACTGCCTGCACGACTGCCGCGGCCAACTCGTCGCCGCGAACCCGGCGAAACACGCCTCGTTCGGCATGGGCGCGTCCGATCGCGGTTCGGCAGCAGGCGACGACGACGGGCGAGGTGGCGGGCGAAGTGGTGGATGATGAAGGCATGGCGTTGCTGATCGTGTCGTGCGCTGGGGCTGTCGTGCCGTGGGGAAATCAGGCGGTGAAGGGCTCGTTCGCGGCGGCCATGGCGAGCAGTCGCGGGGTGGGGTGCATGCGGATGCCGAGATCGGCGAGCGGCCCGAGCCGGCGAACCACCTCCGCCGCGCCGAGCGAGTTGCCCCAGGCCAGCAGCCCGCCGCGGAAGGCCGGGAAGCCGAGCGCGTGGATCACTGCCAGGTCGATGTCGCGGCCGTCGCGGACGATTCCCTCGTCGAGCACGCGAAGGGCCTCCAACAGCATCGGCAGCAGGAGGCGGTCGCAGATCGTCGCGTCGGTGGTCTCCCGCGCGGGGATCGCATAGGGCCTGAGCAGTTTCGCCACGCCATCATCGGGGCGATCGATCCGGGCCCGTTGCCCGCCCGTGCCGTATTGGTAGAAGCCGTCGCCCGTCTTGCGGCCGAGGCGACCCGACTTGACGAGCGACGGAATCAGCGGCGAGGCCTCGATCCGGTCACCGTAGGCGGCGCTCAGCACGAGCCCCGCGTAGAAGGCGGTATCGAGGCCGATCATGTCGTAGAGTTCCAGCGGTCCCATCGGCATGCCAAAGCCACGGGCAACCCGATCGATCCGCTTGGCCTCGATGCCCTCGCGGAGCATCTCCACAGACTCGTGCAGGTAGGGCATCAGCACGCGGTTGACGAGAAACCCGGGACTGTCCCGCACGACGATCGGGCACTTGCCCAGACGTTTGACGTGGGCCACCGCCGTGGCGACGGTTTCGTCGCTCGTGGCCGGGCCGCGGATCACCTCCACGAGCGTCATGCGACGGACAGGATTGAAAAAGTGGATGCCGCAGAACCGTGAGGGATCCTGGAGCGGCTCAGCCAGTTTTGCGATCGGATTGGTGGACGTGTTGGTGGCGATGACCGTGGCCGGGCCCACCGTGCGTTCGATCTCGACGAGCACCTGCCGCTTGATGTCGGCCCGCTCGAGCACGCTTTCGATGACCAGATCACATTCGGCGATCGACGCCATTCGCGTGGCGGTGTGGAGCCTGCCCGACAGCGCGACCGCCCGGGCCGGGTCGGTGCGCTTTGTGCCGCGGTCCCAGGCGGCCTCATCGAGGATGCCGGCGACGCAGGCGGTCAGCGTATCGGCCTGCACGTCGACGAGCGTTACCGCGAAGCCGGCCCGAAGATGACTGGCCGCGATGCCAGCCCCCATGATGCCGGCGCCGATGACGGCCGGACGGCTCCGCACCGCATGATCGGACGGCGTCGCCCGATCCGCCTGCGTGCTGGCTGCGGCGCCGCCACTCGGGCCAGCACCGGTTGAGCCGTGGTCCAGGCCCTTGTCCCGCCGGTTCCGCTCGCCGAGTCGAAACACCCGGATGAGCTGCCGCGAGACATCCGACTTCGCGAGCGTGGCAAAGCTGGCGGCTTCGATCCTTGCCGCCTCGTCGGCGGTCGTGCCAGCGCCGGTGAGAATGGTCTCGAGGATGGCCAGCGGCGCGGGGTAATGCCCACCGCTGCGGCCCAGGATGACGGCCGCCGACATCGCCTCCAGAAAGTCCCGCTCCTTGGCATCCAGCGTGACCGGTCCGGCCAGCACCCGCCGCCGTTCGAGGTGAGCCTGCCGCGCGGCCATGATCTCCGCCAGTTGGCAGGCGGATGTCATGGCCTGCTCGGCGGGCACGCAGGCATCGACCAGCCCCAGCCGGGTGGCGGTGGAGCCGTCGACGGTTTCGCCTGCCGCTACCAGTTCGACCGCAGGGCCCGGGCCGATCAAGCGGGCGAGGCGAACCGTGCCGCCCCAGCCCGGAAGCAGGCCCAGCTTCACCTCGGGGAATCCCATTGCCGTGTGGCTTGCGTCGGTGGCGACCCGCAGATCGCAGGCGAGAGCGAGTTCGAGGCCGCCGCCGAGGCAGATGCCGTCGATGACCGCCACGCTTGGCCATGGCTGGGAGGAAAGCCTCGCAAAGATCGCGCGGCCGACCGCACAGATGCGCTCGATCTCCTCGGTGGACGTGTCGTACAGCCGCTCGAGGCGGGCCACATCGGCCCCTGCGAAAAAAGAGCCTTCCCGCGTTGACCGGATCACGACCGCTGCCGGCGGCGGCCCGACCTCCAGGCGGTCGAGTGCGTGCGACAGCTCCTGGAGGGCCTCGGCCGTGAGCACGTTTTGTGCATGATCGGGAATGAAAAACGACATCACGACCACGCTGTCGTCCCGCCGCTCGAGCGTGAGCGTGCGGGCGGGGCCTGCTGCATTGAGGTGAGGGGCCGGCATGGCAGTGGTGGCGTCTGGGCGGGTGGGCATGGTTTTCGCTTGCTCGAAACCCAAAAACCGCTAGTGTATCGGGCGTTCCCCGGCGGTGTTCAACCCGCCGCTGGTATTCCTCCATCTTCAGGAGTCACGGCTGACCATGGAAAACGTCGCGAAGCACCGTCCTCCGTTTGCCACGCTTTGCGTGGTCTGGCTCGTGCTTGTCGCCGTGTCGGTGGCGGGTCGCCTCTGGCAACCGGCCTTCAACGTCACGCCGCTGGCAGGGGCGGCCATCGCGGCCGGGGCAGTGTTTCCCCATCCGCTCGTGGCTGTCACGGTGCCGCTGGCGGCACTGTCCATCAGCAACCTCGCCCTGCCAGGCTACGGTACCTCCGCAAGTGGCCTGGTGATGGCCGCCGTGATTTACGCGGCTTTTGCCTGGCCTGTGCTGCTGGGAGGGCTGGTCCGGAACGGCCGGTGGCTTCCGGTCGCGGGAGGTGCCCTGGCCAGTTCGCTCGTGTTTTTCCTGTCCACGAACTTTGCACACTGGTGCCTGAGCAACGATTACCCCCACACGCCGGCCGGTCTGCTCGTGTGCTACACGGCCGGGCTGCCGTTTTATCGGTGGATGCCTGTTGGCGACGTGGTCTGGAGCCTGGCGTTCGTGGGTGGTCTGGCCGCGTTTGGAGTGATCGCGAGTTCATCGCGGCTGATTTCGTCGCGTCCCGTGAATGCTGCTTGACTGGAATCTGCGACCGCTCAGAATGAGGTGCTGGCCGCGGAGTGTGAAAGCGGGCCGTGGTCGAGAGAACGTTTTGGTTCGCACCGCTGCGGGAATGGCGGAATTGGCAGACGCGCCAGGTTGAGGGCCTGGTGGTAGTAATACCGTGCAGGTTCAAGTCCTGTTTCCCGCATTTCTTATCCACAGCCCGAGAGTCCGATGAGTTCAACGCCAGAGCCTTCCTCGACACCGCCGGAAGGCACCGCCGATTCCCAGCCGGGTGCTCAGCAGGG
>CAZOMJ010000138.1:0-45898 GCA_964581055.1 uncultured Candidatus Kuenenia sp. | reverse complement strand
CATCCCGGAAGACGACGTCGATCGCCCGCTTGTCCACGGCCCGATATTCGCCCGATGCCACATTGCTCGCGCAGGCGATCCCCTTGTAGAAGACGATCTGGCCCGGGCGGTGGATGCCGCGGTCGGTGACGAGCACGATCGACGACTGCGAATCGGGCTGGATGTTCCGCCAGAAGCTGGTCGCGTCGGTAGCGACCTCGTGCTGTTTGCCGTCGCGTGCGGCCGAGGCCAGCACCACGTATTCCCTCCCCTGCTCGAGCGAGAGTTCGTAGCGGCCTTCCTGATCGGTGGTCGCGGCGCCGCGTTCCACGAACCGCTGCGGGTGGTTGCCCTGCTGTTCGCGGACGAGCAATTTCACGGTCGCGCCGGCCACCGGCTCGCCCGATGCGATGTCGACGACGTGGCCGCCGACGGGCCCGGACTGTTGCCCCATGGCGGCTGCGTTCCCAAACACCTGCCGCTGCTGTTCCGCCACGATCGCCAGCCGCGTCACCCAGACGAGCGTCACCTGCACGACATTGTCGGCCGCGCCGAAGTCGGCCTTGTGGCTGGCGATCACCCAGTAGGGGCCTGGTTCGAGCGACTTGGCATCGAGCGCCGTGCCCACTGGGAGATCCTCGTGCCGCTGCTGGTAGTCGGCGGTGGCGGGCAGGTCGAAGGCCTTCTCACGCACGCTCGGCAGCGCGAGGATGGCCTGCCGGTCCGCATCGTCCATCCAGCCTGCGTGCGGCTTGCCAGCCTTGAGCCGGCCCATCCAGTCGGCCTTTGCGATGCGGAGATGGACCTTGGCGAGATTCCGGTAGCTGACTCGGACCGCTGGCCACGGCTCGGCCCACGAGCGTTCTGTCTGCAGGGAGAGCTCCTTCGACTCGATCTGTGCGATGAGGTTTTTGCACATCACGCCGCCGGGGCTCTTCGGATGCGTCTCGGCTCCTTTCAGGGCGATGGCCCGTGCCTCGACGAGATCGCCCGGTTCGCCACGGCCGTCTCCCTGTTGGAGCAGGCTCGCGAGGTGGAAGCGTGCCAGCGACGCCGTCTCGTGGTCGCCCGCCCGCTCGATGAACTGCTCGAGCGCGTCCCCCTTGCGGTCGGCGAGATCGGCGGCATCGCCCTGCGACACTGCCGCGGCGCTGGCCCACAGGATGCGGTCGAGATCAGCGGCCAGGAAGGCCGTGCGGTCGGCGTCGGCACGATGAAACTCGAGCAGCCCGCGGTAGAGCCTCGCGGTCTCGAGCAGCGGCGAGCCGAGATCGGTGACCGTCTTGTTGGCTTCCGGTTGCCAGGTGAGGAATTGATCGGGCGTGCCGAGCGCCGGGCTGTCGGCGTCGAGTTCGAAGGCGTCTTCGGGGGCGACCAGGCCGCGTTCGCCGGAGGAAGCGAAGGCGATCGCATCATGGGCGATCACGTCCCAGACGGTGGGCCGGTAGGCATCGGACAGTTTTCCCGGCTGGAGGATCGCCGACCATTCGGCCACCGGCAGGCTCTGCAGGGCTTTTCGTTCCGGACTCCCGGGTTCGCCGACCGCCACCGCGAACCGCTTTCGAATCTCGGCGACGATGCTGGGCAGATCCCACTCGGCGATACGGCTCAGGTCATCCGCCTCGGTGCCGCCGGCTGTCCGTTGCTGAAACCGCCAGCGGTTCTGCAGGAAGAAGCCCCAGGTCCAGTTGGCCTGAATCGCCTCCAGCACGCCGCGGGTTTCGGGCGGCGCCTTGTCGATGGCGCCAGCCAGCAGAACGAGCCGTTCGGGATCGTCGCCGGGTCGGTCGCCCGTCTCGGCCAGGATCCGCGTGGCGATCGCGCGGGCGACCTCGGCCCAGGCCCTGTCGGCGACCGCCGCCTGCTCGACGCCCTGCAGTGTCTCGGCCGCCGTCTTCGGCTTGCCCTCCTCGAGCGCCTTGTCGACGGCCTTCCAGGCGGCCGCTCGGGGGCCGGCCGGAGTTTCATCGCCGCGGGTGGTGTGGATCGTCATGGACTGGCCTCCAAGAAAAAGTCCGGCGAGAAACAGGATCGCGTGGGCGGCACGGCGGATGCCCCGCACCCCTTGAAGACGGCGGACGCTCAGGATGCGCACAGCAAAACCCTCCGGAACGAAAGAACGAGCAGCACAGTTTTCCTCGGCAGAAGTCTACGGGGCAGGGCCAGTTTCGTTACAGTTCGGCGCTATCTCCTCGTGGCGACAATTTGTCCACGTGTCTTGCCCCCGCCCCCCGTGGCGACACGTTTTTAACGTGTCGGTGGCCGTGCCCCACCGTGGCAACAAGTTTTTAACGTGTCTTGCCGCCGCCCCCCGTGGCGACAAGTTTTTAACTTGTCTTGCCGTGCCCCACCGTGGCGACAAGTTTTTAACTTGTCTTGCTTTCCGCGGCGGCTTGACAAAACATGAACGCCTGTATACTCGTCCGAAAAATCCCGCCAGGACACCCCGGCCATGCCCCACGACCTTCATGCCACCCTCGAGCGTGCGTTCGGCCACACCACCTTCCGCGCGGGTCAGGAGCAGGTGATCCAGGCGCTGCTGGCCGGCAGAAGCGCGCTTGCCCTTTTTCCTACGGGCGCCGGCAAGTCGCTCTGCTATCAGCTCCCCAGCCTGCTCATGGACGGACTGACGGTCGTGATCTCGCCACTGATCGCCCTGATGAAGGATCAGGTCGAGGTGCTTCGATCACGGGGGATTGCGGCGGCACGGCTCGACTCGTCGCTCTCCGCTACTGAGGCGGCGGGGGTGTATGAAAGCATGCGCAGCGGCACGCTCAAGCTGCTCTATATTGCGCCGGAGCGGCTGTTGAGCGAGCAGTTCGTCGCGCGTCTGGCGCGGGCCAAGATTGCGATGCTGGCGGTGGACGAGGCCCACTGCATCTCCGAGTGGGGGCATAACTTCCGTCCGGAATACCTGCGGCTCGCGCATGTCGCCAAGGAGCTCGGCATCAGTCCCGTGCTGGCGCTGACGGCGACGGCGACGCCCGCGGTCGCGAACGACATCCGGCGGGCGTTTGGCATCGCTGCGGCGGACCATGTGCAGAATTCGTTCCGGAGGCCGAACCTCAGCTACCGGATCACGCCCTGCTTGGCTGGAGACAGGCTCGGAGTGCTGACGAGCCGGCTGCTCGAGCGGCGGGAGACGGCGATCGTCTACGTGACGCTGCAAAGGACTGCGGAAGAGGTGGCGGATCATCTGAAGAAGAGCGGGCTCGAGGCGCTCGCCTACCATGCCGGTCTGCCGGACGAGCAGCGGCACGAGGCGCAGGATGCCTTCATGGGAGGCCGCGCCGACACGATCGTCGCCACGATCGCCTTCGGCATGGGCATCGACAAGGCCGACATCCGCGGGGTCTATCACTACAACCTGCCCAAGACCTTGGAAAACTACGCCCAGGAAACCGGCCGCGCCGGCCGCGACGGCAGACCATCCGTCTGCGAACTGCTGGCCTGCGCCGACGATCGGATCGTGCTCGACAACTTCACCTACGGCGACACCCCCACGCCGCAGGCGATCCGGCATCTCCTTGACGAGCTTCTGTCACCGGGTGTTGCATCCCTCGGAGAGTTCGACGTTTCCCTCTACGATCTCGCGCAGGCCACCGACATCCGTCCGCTGGTCATCGAGACGATGCTCACCCATCTCGAACTCAGCGGCGTGCTCCGGCCACTGGGGTCGTTCTACGCCAGCTATCAGTTCCGGCTGCTCGAATCCGAGGCCGCCATCCTTCCCGGGCACACGCCCGATCGACAGGCCTTCCTGAAGCGGCTGTTGCACACCGGCAAGCGGGGCACAAAATGGACCACGCTCAGCCCCGACGAGGCTGCGGCAGAGATGGGTGAGCCGCGGGAACGCATCCTGAAGGCGCTCACCTGGCTCGCGGATTCTGGCTGCATCGAGCTCAAACCCAGCGGCAGCCGTCAGCGGTATCGGCTCGAGGGTGAGCCCGGCACGCGCGATCCGGAGCAGCTCATCCGGTCGATGCAGGAGCTGTTCGCCGTGCGGGAAACCCGCGATCTGGAACGGCTGCAGGAGGTGCTCGACTTTGCCGGCCATCGTGGCTGCCTCACCCGGCGGCTGCTGCGGTATTTTGGGGAGGAGTTGGGCAACGAGGCAGCCGGCGGCTGCGGCACCTGCACGAGCTGCCAGGAGGCGATATCACAGGAGGGGATAACGCACGAGGCCATGCCGGCGACCGCGGAGGCAGGCGGCGCGGCCCTGCGAGAGATCCCGGCATCGGCCGTGCCGTCGATCGTGCCAGCGCAGGCCGCGGCAGTCCGCAGCCTGGTCGCCGAAGGCCGGCCGTCGCTCCACACTCCCCGACAGCTCGCCCGCTTTCTGTGCGGGCTCACGAGCCCTGCCACCACCCGGGAGCGTCTGGGCAGGCATCAAGCCTTCGGCCTGTTGGCCCGCGTGCCCTTCGCGGAGGTACTCGCCCAGGCCGAGACGCTGGTGGGGTGAGCGATTCGGATCCCCCGCGATCCCGCGTCGGGCTTGCATGAAGGGGCAAGGAGGAGATGGGAATGTCCTCCAAGCCCGCAGCGCAAGCAAGGGAGGCCGGGCAGGCCCGAACTTCGGACGTTCGCGACGACTGCAAACCCAATTGGGAGAACGTTTTACGAACGGTCCGCGAATGTACCCATACCGCCGTGGTGTGCTCGAATGGTGTGCTATATATGATGGAGATATCGAAGTGCCGGCGGAGCAAAACGCCGACATCCTTGGGTTTTCTTGCCGAAACGCTGCGCTTGTTGTGTTCCGCAGCGGTTTGTCTGCAGCCAGGAGGTTGTATGAGTCGCTCCACGGATCGCTTGTTTCTGTTTGTACCGGCGTTCGCCGTGGGGCTGGCGTTTTCCGGCAGCGGTCAGGCGGCCGACACGCTGGCATCCAACAAGCTTTCGTTCAATCAGGACATCCGTTCCGTCCTGGTGGAGAACTGCTTCTCCTGCCACGGGGCCGATAGCGCCGGCCGGAAGGCGGATCTCCGTCTCGACCAGCGGGACGACGCCGTGGAGTCGGGCGCGATCGTGCCTGGTGACGTCGATTCGAGCGTGATGCTCGACCGCATCTTCTCCGACGACCCCGACGAGGTGATGCCGCCGCCGAGCGCCAAGAAGCCGTTGTCGCCCGAGCACAAGGAACTGCTCAAGCGTTGGATCGCCGAGGGGGCTGAGTATGAGCCGCACTGGTCGTTCATTCCACCCACGCGGACGGAATTGCCGGCGGTGAAAAACGAGGGATGGGTCAGGAATCCGATCGACCGGTTCGTCCTTTCCCGACTCGAAGCCGAGGGCCTCACGCCCGCGGCCGAGGCCGATCGCCGCACGCTTGCTCGCAGACTGTCGCTCGATCTCACCGGTCTGCCGCCGGAGCCGGCGATCGTTGACGCGTTCGTCGCCGACCCGCATCCCGATGCCTACGACCGGCTTGTCGACACGATGCTTGCGAGCCTCGAGTGGGGCGAACACCGCGGGCGATACTGGCTCGACTATGCCCGCTATGCCGACACGCACGGCATCCACTTCGACAACTTCCGCGAGATGTGGACCTACCGGCAATGGGTCGTGAATGCGTTCAACCGCAACATGCCGTTCGACCAGTTCACGATCCTGCAACTCGCCGGCGACCTGCTGACCGACCACGGGCAGGCCGCGACGCCCGAGCAGATCCTCGACAACCGTATCGCCAGCGGCTTCAACCGCTGCAACATGACGACCAACGAGGGGGGCATCATCGACGAGGAGTATCTCGTCCTCTACACACGGGATCGCACCGAGACGACCGCGGCGGTCTGGATGGGGCTCACGGCGGGCTGCGCCGTCTGCCACGACCACAAGTTCGATCCGCTCTCGCAACAGGAGTTCTACGAGCTCTCCGCGTTCTTCAATAACACGACGCAGGTCGCCAAAGACGGCAATATCCACGACACGCCGCCGATCCTGCCGGTGCCCCGGGTCGAAGACCGGCCGCGGTTCGCCGCGATCGAACGCGAGCTTCCGTTGGCGAAGGCAGCGATCGATTCCCGCCGGAACGAGGCTCGGCCCGGTTTCGATACGTGGCTCAAGGAACTCACGCCGGAGATCGCCAGGCGGATCGCCCCGCAGGACACGCCGGCGCTGGGCATGCCGCTGGCGGAGGGGAAGGACGCGGCCACGCGGATCACCCAGGGGGGCAAGGAGATCGACCTGCCGCTCACGCTCCAAAACGGCTCCGCCTGGCAGGAAGGCCCCGGCGGCCATGCCGCGCTCACGCTCCACGGCGTGGTTGCGGAGCTGCCGGCCGTCGGCGATTTCGAATTCGACCAGCCCTTCGCCGTCACGTTCCAGACTCGGTTTCGCAAGGATGAGCGGCCCGGCGCGATCGTGGCGAGATGCTCGGGCGGTGACAAACGCCGCGGCTGGACGGTCTACAACGATCAGCAGCGGATCGCAATTGACCTCGCGCACGAGGGCAGTGAGAACACGCTTCGCGTGACGGCCGACAAGCCGCTGACTCCCGACCAGTGGACGCACGTGGCGGTGAGCTACGACGGGTCTGGAACCGCCGCGGGCGTCGCCATCTTTTATGACGGCAAGCCGATGCCAAAGCGGACGCTCAAGGAAAATCTTCAGAAGCGTTCGATCCACGTCGAGGCGCCGCTGACGGTGGGCGGGCGATCGGGAGCCGACCTGGTCGCCCAGGGAATCGGCCTGTCGGGTCTCGCTGTTTGGGGCCGCGGACTCTCGGCCGACGAAATCGTCCGGCTCTCCTTGCAGCCGGCCTTCGAGGACATTCTCAAACGGCCCGCCGACGAGCGGCCGCAGTCGGCAGGCGGCCTGCTCGACTGGTGGCTTGTCACGTTCGACGCGCCCTACAAGGTGGCCACGGAGACGCTGGCGAAGCTCGAGGCCGAACAGTCCGATATCAGGAAACGCGGCACCGTGGCCCATGTCATGCACGAGAAGGGGGAGATGGCGAAGGCGTTCGTCCTCGACCGCGGCGAGTATGACAGGCGCAAGGACGAGGTGAAGCCTGAAACGCCCGACATCCTGCCGGCGTTTCCGGTAGCCGCGCCGCGAAACCGGTTGGGCCTGGCGCAGTGGCTCCTGCTGCAGGACCACCCGCTCACGTCTCGGGTTACCGTCAACCGGTTCTGGCAGGAGGTCTTCGGCACGGGGCTCGTCCGCTCGAGCGGCGACTTTGGCATCACGGGTGAACTGCCGAGCCACCCGGAACTGCTCGACTGGCTGGCGGTAGAATTCCGCGAGAGCGGTTGGGACGTGAAGAAACTCTTCAAACTGATGGTGACGAGTGCGGCCTATCGGCAGTCGGCTGCCACCACGCCCGAGAAGATCACGAAGGATGCCGCCAACCGGCTGCTCTCCAGGGGGCCGCGGTTCCGGATGGATGCCGAGATGGTCCGCGACCATGCCCTCGCGGCCAGTGGCCTGCTCGTGAAGCAGATCGGCGGTCCGAGCGTGAAGCCCTACCAGCCCGACGGCGTGTGGGAGGCGGTGTCGATGGGCGGCAACACCAACAAGTACACGCGCGACAAGGGAGAGAACCTCTACCGCCGGAGCATGTACTGGTTCTGGAAGCGGTCGGCGCCGCCGGCATCGATGGACATCTTCAACGCGCCTTCCCGCGAGGCCTGCTGCGTGAAGCGGGAACGCACGAACACACCGCTGCAGGCGCTCGTCACGCTCAACGACCCGCAGTTCGTCGAGGCGGCTCGGGCGCTCGCCGATCGGGCACTGGAGGTGGGTGGGGAAGCCGACGAGGCGAAGATCGAATTCATCGCCGAGCGGCTGCTCGCCCGGCCCCTCTCCGGCGACGAGACGGCGATCGTGAAGAAGTCGCTGGCGGATCTCGCCGCGTGGTACAAGGCCCATCCCGACGAGGCGAAGCAGGTGATCGCGGTCGGCGATTCGAAGCCACGGGCTGCCGACCCGGTGCAACTGGCCAGCTGGACGATGCTGACAAATGAACTCATGAACCTCGACGAGGTGCTCTGCAAATGAACCCACCCATCCGCTCCCCGCTCGACGAGTTGGGCCTCAATCTCACCCGCCGCCGGTTTTTCGAGCAGGGCAGCCACCTGCTCGGCGGCGCGGCGCTGGCGAGCCTGCTCGGCAACGGCGCGGCCCTCGGCAATGCGTCCACGGCGGCGACCGCCGGGATCGAGCGGGTGGCCGGTGCGATCGGCCCTCATTTTGCGCCCAAGGCCAAGCATGTCATTTACCTGCACATGGTGGGCGGCCCGCCACAGCAGGATCTCTATGACTACAAGCCGGTGATGAACGACTGGTACGACAAGGACCTGCCCGAGAGCGTCCGTAACGGCCAGCGGCTCACCACGATGACATCGGGGCAGTCGAGGTTTCCGATCGCGCCCTCGAAATACAAGTTCGCGCAGCACGGTCGTTCGGGGATGTGGGTGAGCGAACTCCTGCCGAACACTGCGAAGATGGTCGACGACATGTGCTTCATTCGCAGCATGCACACCGAGGCGATCAATCACGAGCCGGCGATCACCTACATGCAGACGGGCAACCAGATTTCAGGCCGGCCCTGCCTCGGGTCGTGGGCCAGCTATGGGCTCGGCTCGCTCAACAAGGATCTGCCCACATTCGTGGTGCTGGTGGCCCGACCCTCGAACACCGAGCAGGTGCAGGCGATCGGCGCCCGTCTCTGGTCGAGCGGCTACCTGCCGGGCGAATATGCAGGCGTGAGCTTCCGGAGCGCCGGCGACCCGATCCTCTACATCAACAACCCACCGGGCGTTGCCTCCGAGGTTCGCCGCAAGACGCTCGACGGCCTGCAGGCATTGAACCAGAGAACGCTCGAGCAGGTGGGCGATCCCGAGACCCGCACCCGGATCGCGCAATACGAGATGGCCTTCCGCATGCAGTCGAGTGTTCCCGAGCTGACCGATCTGGCAAGCGAGCCCACTCACACGTTCGATCTCTACGGCGAGGCGGCACGAAAGCCCGGCACGTTCGCCAACACGGCGCTGATGGCCCGCCGGATGGTGGAGCGGGGCGTACGGTTCGTGCAGATCTATCTCAACAACTGGGATACGCACGGCAACGTCGCCGGCCGGCTTCCGAGCCAGTGCAAGGACATCGACCAGGCCTGCCACGGCCTCGTGCAGGATCTCAAGGCCCGCGGCCTGTTGGACGAGACGCTCATCATCTGGGGCGGTGAGTTCGGCCGCACCATCTATTCGCAGGGCGGGCTCTCGAAGGAGAACTACGGCCGCGACCACCACCCGCGGTGCTTCACGATGTGGATGGCCGGCGGCGGCGCCCGCGGCGGCCAGATCTACGGCGAGACCGACGACTTCTCCTACAACATCGTCAAGGATCCCGTGCACATCCGCGACTTCCATGCCACCGCGTTGCACCTTCTGGGATTCGACCACGAGCGGTTCACGTACCGTCATCTCGGCCTCGACCAGAAACTCACCGGCGTCGAACACGCCAAGGTGATCCAGGACTTGCTCGCCTGACGCCAGTGGGGTGCTCGGTTTCCGTCAGTCAGGCGGGGCATGGCGTTCTTCCTCCGCGACTCGATGCATACGCGAGGGGCATGGCCAGCCCCGATGGTTTCGCGGCGGGGTGTGGCTATATTCAACGATGGTCTGCCCTACCCTTTTTGGAGTTGGACGCATGGGTTGCATCACGCGGATTCTGCTCGTGGCGTTGCTGGTGGCCGGAGCGGTTGGGGAACGGCGAGTGGCCGAGGCATCCCGGCTCGACATCCAGGAAGGGGACCACATCTGCATCATTGGCGGCGGCGTTGCCGACAGCATGCAGCACAGCGGCTGGCTCGAGACCCTGTTCCAGAGCCGGTTTCCCCAGCAGCGGCTCGTGATCCGCAACCTGGCCTACGACGGCGACGAGATCGAACTGTCGAAGCGGCTCCGCAGCCTCGACTTCGGCACGCCCGACCAGTGGCTCTCCGGATCCGCCCCGATCCCCAAGCCGGACGACGTCAAGGACAAGTCGGCCGTTCGGGAGAACCGCTTCGAACTCACCGGCACCAAGGCCGACGTCATCTTTGCCTTCTTCGGCTCGAACGAAGCCCATGCCGGGCCCGCCGGCCTCGACGCCTTCAAGAAGCAGGTCGAAGCGTTCATCAAGCACACCCTCGCCCAGAAATACAACGGCGTCGCCGCCCCGAAGCTGGTGATGTTTTCCCCGATCGCCCACGAGGACCTCGGCCGGCCGCATTGGACCGACGGTAGCACGCATAACGCCAACCTGAAGCTCTATACCGATGCCATGGAGGAGGTCTGCCAGGCCAACGGCGTGCAGTGCGTCGATCTCTTCACGCCCACGCAGGAGGCATACGCGAAGATCGCCGAACCGCTCACGACAGACGGCATCCATCCCAACGAGCGGGGCGACCGGGAGATCTCCAGGATCATCGATGAGTCGCTGTTCGGCGTGCATCCCGCCCGTGATCCAAAGTCGCTCGCCCGCCTGCAGAAGGCCGTGGCCGACAAGAACTTTTTCTGGTTCAACCGCTACCGCGTCACCGACGGCTACTCGACCTTTGGCGGCCGGGCGTGGCTGAAGTTTGTCGAGGGCCAGACCAACTACGAGGTGGGCCAGCGGGAGCTGGACTATCTCGACATCAAGACGGCCAACCGCGACCGGCGGATCTGGGCGACGGCCGCCACGCTCGCCGATCCCAACGCGCCGCTGCCCGCGGTCGACGACGTCGGCCTGCCGCAACTGATCCCCGTTGTCACCAACAAGCCCGGGCCGCTCGAGGGGGGCAGGCACGAATTCCTCTCCGGTCAGGACGCGATCGGCAAGATGACCGTGCATTCGGGCATGAAGGTGGAACTGGTCGCCGACGAGGGAATGTTTCCGGAACTCGTGAATCCGGTGGCCATGAGCTTCGATACCAAGGGCCGGCTCTGGGTGGCCGCCTGGGAATGCTATCCGCACTGGCGGCCGGACGAGCCTATGCAGGACAAGATCCTCATCCTCGAGGACACCAACGGCGACGGCAAAACCGATCGCGTGAAGACGTTCGCCGGCGATCTCCACAACCCGATCTCGTTCGAGTTTTGGGGGAAGGGTGTGATCGTGTCGCTCGCCCCGGGCATCGAATACCTGGAGGACACCAATGGCGACGACGTCTACGATGTGAGGATTCCCCTGCTCGGAGGCCTCGACACGGCCGACACGCACCACGCCTCCAACAGCTTCACGCTCGATCCTTCCGGCACGCTCTATTTTCAGGAAGGCACGTTCCACCACTCGCAGGGAGAGACGCCGTGGGGGCCGCCGGTGCGGGTCGCCAACGGGGCCGTCTTCAAGTATGAGCCGCGGACCGGGAAGTTCGGCCTCTACACGTCATATTCGTTCGCCAACCCGCACGGGCATGCCTTCGACCACTGGGGCGACGACATCGTCGTCGACGGCACCGGTGCCGTGCCCTACTGGGGCTCGGTCTTCTCCACCAGGCTCGATGGGCTCGACAAACACGCCGGTGCACCGAGTGTCTACAAGCAGCGGACGCGACCCTGCCCCGGCATCGAGTTTCTCTCGAGCCCCCATTTCCCGGCCGACCTGCAGGGCAACCTGCTCGTGGGCAACGTCATCGGCTTTCAGGGGATTCTGCAGTACACGTTGAAGCCCGGTGCCAATCCCGCAGCCGACGCTTTCCGCGAGGCGATCGAGGTGGAGCCGATCGTCTCGTCGAGTGACCCGAACTTCCGGCCCGCCGATCTCGAGATGGGGCCCGACGGCGCCCTCTACTTCACCGATTGGCAAAACCCGATCATCGGCCATATGCAGCACAACCTCCGCGATCCCAGCCGCGACCGCACGCACGGCCGCGTCTATAGAGTGGTGATGGACGGCAAGCCGCTCGCGAAGCCGATCCCGATGGCAGGCCGGCCCGTGCCTGAGCTGGTGTCGCTGCTGGCTGATCCCACCGACCGGGTCCGGTACCGCGCCCGGATCGAGCTCTCCGGCCGGCCGGAGGCGGAGGTGGTGCCCGCCGTCAAGGCGTGGCTCGCAAAGCTCGACCGAAATGACGGCGGTTTCGAGCACCATCAGACCGAGGCCCTCTGGACGCTCAGGCACTTCGACCAGGTCGAGCCGCAACTGCTCGAAGCCGTGCTCGTGGCCAAGAACCCGCGGTCGCGGGCGGCCGGCATGCGCGTGCTGGCGTCGATCGTGGATCGCGTTCCCAATGCGATCGACCTCGTCCGCCGCGCCGCCGCCGATGCAAGCCCGCGGGTACGGCTCGAGGCGGTTCGCACGGCCACCTATCTGCGGGTGCCCGAGGCGGTGGAGGCCCTGGCGATCGTTGAGGAATTCCCCAGCGACCGGCAGATGGACTACGTGAGGAAGGAGTCTGCCCGGGTGCTCGACCCCGAGTTCAAGCGGGCCCGCGAGGCCAAGCAGCCGATCGCCTTGGTGACGGATGCGGGGAGAAAGTATCTCTACCGCTCGATGTCGAACGACGAGCTCTCCCTCGAGCCGCGATCGACGCCCGTCTACCGGGAGATGCTGCTGCGAAACGGCCTCGACGAGCGGCTGCGGCTGGAGGCGGTCGAGGCGCTGGCCAAGGCCGACAACACGAGCGTGGTGAAGGTCGTCGCCGATGCGTTGGCTGCACTCGACCGCAAGGAGGGCGAGGTCGACTCGAACACCGTGTTCGATCTGATCCGCGTGCTGCTGGGTCGGCCGAAGCAGGAGCTCGTCGAACTCCGAGGTGACATGGAACGGCTGGCCACCGGCGCCAAGCGGCCGGCGATGCGGCGGATCGGCTACGTGGGCCTGATGAACATCGATGCAGCCCAGTCCGAAACCGCTGGCGGCGACGCCAGCGAAAAAGTCTGGAAGCTGGCGAGCGTGGAGCCCCACCGGCTCGTCGACCTCATCGAGGCGCTGCCGCTGGTCGGCGATCCGGCCGTGCGGACGAGCCTCTACGAGCGGATCCTGCCGCTGCTCGAAGCCGCGACCGCCGGGGAAAACAAGCTGCCAGGCACGCTGGGCCGCTTCGTGCGGATCGAACTGCCCGGCAAACAGAAGACCCTCACGCTCGCCGAGGTGGAGGTGTTTGCCGGCGCCACCAACGTGGCCCGCAAGGGCAAGGCCTCGCAGAAGAACACGTCCAACGGCGGCGACGCCGCCCGGGCGCTCGATGGCAACACCAACCCCAGCTGGGAGAAGGGCGGACAGACGCATTCCAACGAGGGCACCGATGACCCATGGTGGGAGGTCGACCTCGGAGGCGATCAGCGGATCGAGCGGATCACGATCCACAACCGCGAGGGAGCGCTCGGTGGGCGTCTCAAGGACTTCACGCTCAAGGTGCTCGACAAGGACCGCGTCGAGGTCTTCAAGCTGGAGAAGCAGCCGGCGCCGTCGCTGGCGGCCGAGTTTCCGCTCGTCAGCGATGCAGACCGCATCGCTGCCGCGGTGCGACGGGCCGCGTTCCAGGCTCTGGCGGGCGTCCGTGGCCGTGAGACCGAGGCGTTCAAGAAGATTTCGCCCTATGTGAAACATCCTGGCGATAGCGACGCCGCGATTCGGGCAATGGCCTCGATCCCCGTGGCGAAGTGGCCTGCCGAAGAGGCCACGCCGCTGCTCGACACGCTCGTCGATGGCATGCGTCAGTCCTCTTCCGAGGAGCGTTCGAGCGACGCCGGTCTCGCCGCCTGGCAGTTCGCGGAGAATCTCACGACGCTGCTGCCGGCGGCCGAGGGGAAGGCCCGCCGCAAGGTGCTCGCCGATCTGGGCGTGCGGGTGGTGAAGATCGGCACCGTCTACGAGCGGATGGCCTACGACAAGGAGACGATCGCCGTGCAGGCCGGCAAGCCGGTGCTGTTCGTGCTGGAAAATGTCGATGCCATGCCCCACAACTTCGTGATCGCGCGGCCCGGCAGCATGCAGGCCGTCGGCGAACTGGCCGAAAAGGAGGCGCAGAATCCGGCGTTCGCGAAGCAGAATTTCGTGCCGAAGTCGTCTGATGTGTTGGCAGCCAGCGGGCTCATGCAGCCGCAGGCGTCGCAGCGGGTGACGTTCACCGCGCCGACGCAGCCGGGCGTCTATCCGTATGTCTGCACCTATCCGGGCCACTGGCGGCGGATGTTCGGCGCGATGTACGTGGTGGACGATCTCGAAGCCTATCTCGCCGACCCCGCGGCCTATCTCGCCTCGCACCCGCTCGAGATCAAGGATGACCTGCTCAAGGACCGGCGGCCACGGACGGAGTGGACGCTGGCCGACCTGGAGGGGAGCGTGGTGGGGCTGGAGAAGGGCCGTTCGTTCGTGCACGGCCGCGAGCTGTTCCGCACGGCCAGCTGCATCTCCTGCCACAAGATGGGTGACGCCGGCAATGCCTTCGGCCCCGAGCTAGCGAAGCTCGAGGCGAAGATGACGCCGCTGGAGATCACGAGGCACATCCTCGAGCCCTCGCTGAAGATCGACGAGAAGTACCGCTCGACGACGATCCTCACCGACGACGGCCGGTCGATCACCGGCCTGGTCGTCGAGGAGACGCCGACCGAGGTGGCGATCGTGGAGAACCCGGTGGCGAAGGCTGACCCGCTTCGGATCAAGAAGAGCGACATCGACGAGCGGAGCACGTCGCCCGTGTCGATCATGCCGAAGGGCCTGCTCGACAAGCTGACCCGAGACGAGGTGCTCGACCTCGTCGCCTACGTGGCCGCCCGGGGCCAGGAGAGCAGCTGTCTCTTCAACCCCGACGGTTGCCCGCACAACGGCAAGTAAGTGAAGCTTGCCATGGCTTCGGATTCCACAAGTTGAAAACTTGTGGCCACGAGGTCCAAGGCTTCGGCGCACCTGTCCCCCGTGGCGGCAAGTTTTCAACTTGTCCGTCTTCACGAGAAACACGACATCGTGTCGTTTTCTCTTGGCCGACCTCCGTCGGCTGGTGCTGACCCGGCCCTCCGGGCCTGACGCCGTGTGCCGTTCCCCCGTGGCGGCAAGTTTTCAACTTGCCCGTGTCCCTTGTCCCCCGTGGCGGCAAGTTTTTAACTTGCCGAATCCGGCTCACCGCGCGGCGGCGCCCGGCGGGCGTGCGGAGAGCAGCCCAAGGTCGAAGGCGCGGGCCACGGCCTGCGTGCGGTCGCTGGCCCCGAGCTTCTCGATCACGCCGGCCACGTGGGCCTTGGCGGTATGCGTCGAGATGCCGAGCAGCCTGCCGATCTCGGCATTCGTAAAGCCCTCCCGCATGAAAGCCACCACCTCGATCTCGCGGGGCGTGAGCGAGACGCCGGCCACCTGCCGCGTGGGTCGGGAATCGACGATCGCGTGTTCGCTGACCGGCCGCCCGCCGGCATGCACCTCGCGAATCGCGGCGAAGAGTTCGCTGTGGCGGACGCTCTTGGTGACGTAGCCATTGGCGCCTGCGGCGAGTGCCCGGGCGACGTCTTCCGCCGAATCCGACGACGTGAGCATGAGCACGCGGGCCTGCGGGGCGATCGCATGGAGCCGCTTGAGCGTTTCCACGCCGTCGAGGCCGTGCATCGTCATGTCGAGGAGGCAGACATCGGGCGTGTGCTGCTGCCAGAGCCGTATCGCCGCCTCACCTTCGTCGGCCTGGGCGACGACGAGCAGATCGGGTTCGGTGGCCAGCAGGTTCGCGAGACCCGCCCGCATCACCGGATGGTCGTCGACGAGCAGCAACCGGATGCGAGAGGTGCGGTGCATGGGCGGGGTCGCGAAACGGCAGGAGCGGGCGTGGCGGGACGGCCTTTCGGGCCAATGCTGAAAGTCGCCCCAGGTTTTTAGTATCCATCCCCAGCAGCACGACCGCCAGTAGCCATTTGGCTAATGGACGCCGCTGGTTGCGGCGTGGTCTGTTGCGGGTACGGGTGCACCATGAGCCCCCGACCCACCCCCTGGAAGAGAACGTGCGAAACCATAGTCGTGCAGCGGTTTGTTGTCCTGTCGCCGCGGCCGCGTGGGTCTGGCTCATGCTGGCCTTCTGGCTGCCACTCTTCGCGGCCGCCGAGACGTTCCACGTCGCGCCGCGCGGCGATGACGGGGCTCCGGGCACGGCCGCCGCACCGTTCCGCACGGTGCAGCGCGGGGCGGAGGCGGCCCAGCCGGGGGATACGGTGCTCGTTGCCCCGGGCATCTACCGTGAGCGGGTCGCCCCGCCGCGGGGCGGCACCGACGGCAAGCCGATCGTCTTCCGTTCGGCTGAACGCCACAAGGCGGTGATCAAGGGCTCCGACGAGTGGAAACCGAAGTGGCGGCGGCACTCCGATGCGATCTGGTCGGCCCCGGTCGATCCGGCGATCTTTACCGACACGGCGCATGTGGACGGTGGCAATCCGTTCGAGATCCCACTCGTCAGCACGCCGTGGGGCCGCGAGGGAAGGCCCGAGTACGAGCGGCACCTCCGCAAGGAACGGGGCGGCAACCCCAAAGCCGACAAGGACCTCGGCTACACGCTGGGGCAGGTCTTCATCGATGGCCACCAGTTGCGGCAGGTGCCCTTCCGCACGGAGTTGGACGAGCAGCCCGACACGTGGTGGTACGACCACGCCGCCCGCGAACTGTTCGTGCGCCGTGCCGCCGGCGGGCCGCAGGGCTGCCTCGTCGAGATCACGACACGGCGGCGGATCTTCGCGCCGCACGCGCGGGGTCTGGGGCACATCGAGATCGACGGCTTTGTATTCGAGCACTGCGGCAACCAGTATCCGACCGATTTCTGGATGCAGGACAAACCGCACTGCCAGCAGGCGGGCGCGGTCGGCACGCGGAGCGGCCACCACTGGCACATCCACGACAACGTCATCCGGCTGGCCAACAGCGTGGGCCTCGACCTTGGGCTCGAGGGGAACCCGGCGTCCGATCTCGAGACCGGCGGTCAGAAGCGGCCCGGCAGCGCCGGGCACCATGTCGTCGAGAGCAACTGGATCCTGGACAACGGCGCCGCCGGCACGGCCGGCTATCTCGGCGCGCATCTCGTGCTGCGGCGAAACGTCGTCATGGGCAACAACAGCCTGCGATTCAAGGGTGCCAAGCGGTGGGAGAGCGGTGGCATCAAGCTGCACAGCCCGCATGAGTCGCTGATCGAGGAAAATTTCGTGGCCCACAATCACGACCAGTGGGGCATCTGGCTGGACCAAGGGCCCGGCAGAAAGACGCGGCTGGTCCGCAACGTGGTCATCGGCCACGGCGTCGGCATCGACTTCGAAGTGGGCGGGCCGGTGCCCGGGAAGGAGGCCTTGATCGCCGACAACGTGCTCATCGACAACGACGTGGGCATCTCGTTTCGGGAGTGTGGCCACACCGACGTCGTGCACAACCTCGTCCTGGGCGCGCAGAAGGCGGCGATCGAGTGCACGATGAACGTCAAGCGGACCGACACCTGGTCGGCCGAGAACATCGGTGTCATGAGCAACATCCTCGTCGTCGCATCGGGCACGGCCGCGGCCGTCGACATCACGCCTCCGGACTTCATGCGAAGCGCCGGCCGCCGGTTCGACGGCAACCTCTATGGGGCCGCGCCGCAGGAGGCCCGTTTCGCGATCCGCGGCCGCGACCGCATGGCCTTCTCGGACTGGCAGCGGTTCTGGCAGGAGGCCAATGCCGGCCGCGACGCCGACGCGGCGAGCCTCGCGGTCGCCGGCATCTCGTACGCCTACGCGGCCGAGACACGGGAACTGATTCTCAGCCTGCCGGCGGACGCTACGCTGCCGCCGTGCCGGCCCGATCCACGGGTGGAAGGCGACTTCTTCGGCCGACCGTTTTCCGCCGAGGCCGCGGCGCCTCCCGGGCCGTTCGCGGCGCTCAAGCCGGGTGAGAACCGGTTCACGCTCTGGACCCATCCGCTCCCCGAGCCGGGTGGGAAAAAGGCAAGAAACTAGGGTCGTTGGCGGGTTTTGGGCGGGAGGAAAAACACGTTCTTTCCTAGCCATGTGGCTAATAGACCCGGCCACCGGGCGGGCGTAGAAAGGTTTATGCCAAGGGGGAGGGCGAGCCTCGTACGTCCAAACTCCCTCACCCACCACGTCCATCCGCACATCAGAGGTGATCAATGGATACCTCCACCAGGGAATGTAGAACCAGGGCATGCAGAGCCAGTCGCCGCGAGCGTCGCGGCTTTACGCTCGTGGAACTTTTGGTCGTGATCGCGATCATCGGCACGCTCGTGGGCCTGCTCCTGCCCGCGGTGCAGCAGGCGCGGGAAGCGGCGCGGCGGAGCGCATGCATCAATAACCTCAAGCAGATGGCGCTCGCGGTGCACAGCTACGAAAGTGCCCGCAAGCTGTTTCCGCCGTCATCCTCGAATCCCTTCATGAAGACAGCGACCAACAGTGCCTCAGACTGGGAGTCGATCGGGTTCATTCAGTCGATCCTGCCCTATCTCGAGGAGCAGTCGCTGTACGACCGGGTGGTGGCCTATGCGACTGCCGGCGGTGCGCCGTGGGACACCGCGACACTGAGTACGATCGTCTGCCCCTATACGGCTCAGCCCACGACGCTCCTATGTCCCTCGGAAATCAACCAAAGGCAGCCTAAGGCGAGCGGCCCGAAGGGCATGACGAGCTACCACTGCAACCGTGGCGATATCGCCACGACGTGGAAAAACATCCACGATGCAAATGCAGGAACACCACTTACAGTCGAGTGGCGGGGGCCGTTCGGTGACGGTGGCACCGGTAAATGCGGCCTGGCCAAGATCACAGACGGCAGTTCCAAGACGATCATGCTCGGGGAGATGGCGATCGGCACAGGCGACGCGTCCTTTCCAGGTGGCGCTGCAAATAGTGCGGCGATCACGGGGTGGACCAAGCCGAATGTGTGTGCGGCGCTCGGTGGCCGAGGCGGCTACACGGGAGCGGTCTACACGAATACCGGGCTGATCGGATCCCGCTGGGGTGACGGCGACACCCGCTACACCTCCTTTTTCACGATCCTGCCGCCGAACAGCGCGACGTGCCAGACCAACAGCGCGAGTACGGTCAGTATTCTGACCGCCAACAGCTACCACCAGGCGGGCGTAACGATTGCGATGTGTGATGGATCGACCCGGTTCGTCTCGGACACTATTGACGCCGGTGATCCATCGTTGACGCCCCCCGTGACTGCCCTCGGGGCTTCGAAGTGGGGCGTCTGGGGGGCGTTGGGCACGGCCAAGGGGGGCGAATCCCTGGGGCAGGGCGAGTGATGCACGAGCACCAAATGATCTCCACCAATCCCACTGCTATGCGGCGCCGAAGTGATCGCGTGGCGTCGTACCTGCCGGGCGGCGGACTCATTCCGCTGATGCTCGTCGGGCTCGGACTCATCGTGGGCTGTGGCAGAAATACCGGTCCTGTCGTGCAATTCGTCGAGGGGAAGGTTCTTCTCGACGGGCAGCCATTGGAAGGAGCCACCGTGGGTCTTTCTCCTGTGAAAGGCACGCAGGGTTTGCCGGGATATGCCCGGACGAATGCCGGGGGCATCTTTCGGGTGACGAGCACGAGGGGAGGGAAACGCGATGCCGGTGCCGCCGTCGGTGACTACATCGTCACCATTTCGAAGGTGGTGGCGGAGGAGGCTGATGAGGCTGAGGAAGACCAGTCGCGGCCGGAATCGGTGAAGAAGCAAGCCCGTTCGGCTGCCCGCAAGCAGCCCTGGAACGTTGTGCCGGACATCTACGCCGAGGTGGCCACATCCCCGCTCCGGGCGAGCGTTCAGTCGGGCGAGAACGTCGGGCCTGCGTTCGTATTCGACCTGAAGACGGCCGGATCTGCTGCCACACCGTAGCAGCCTTGATCCCAGCTGCGGTCGGGTCGTTTGACCGGCCACGCTTGCCGCCCCATAGTGGCGTCTGGCGGTGTATCCCGCGGGGTGTGACCATGTCGCGAACGGCCGTTGCCTGTGCCTGCCTGCTCGGCCTGTTGTGCCTGGCGGCGTGGCCGGTCGTCTCTGGTGGGGAGGATCGCCCTGATGTGTTGCCGACGTCGCCCATCTCCATGCTGCTGATGGCGGTCCCTGCAGAGCAGGATAGTCCGGCGATCGTGAAGGTCCGTGGCGTCGTGACGCTGGCCGTGCCTGACCGGTTCGACTTCGCCATCGAGGATGACTCCGCGAGCATCTGGGTGTCGGCTTTCGAACTGGCAGACGTCAAGCCATGGGGCGACATGCGGAGGTCGCTCCGGGCGGGGCAGGAGGTCGAGATCGAGGGCGTCCTCGACCGCGGCGGCTATGCGCCGCGGATTCTCCAGCGATCGATGCGGGTCGTCGGGGAAGGAAGCCTGCCGTCGCCCGAACCTGCCGAGATCGTTCGTCTTTTCCGCGGCATGGACAACTGCCGACGCGTGGAGTTGACGGGCGTCGTGCAGGGGGTGCGCGAGCGGGGCCGCGAGTGGGGGCTGATCCTGTCGGTGGCGGCGCGGCGGCTGGTCGTGCGCGTGTCCAAGGCGACGTTGCCACGGATTCCCGAGGATCTCATCGATGCGACTGTACGGTGCGTCGGGGTCGTGGGTGCCGTGCGGAACACCCGTGGCGAGTTTCTCGCGCCGACGCTCTGGGTCGACACCGCCGCCGACGTGGAGGTCAGCGAACC
The DNA here is from genome assembly GCA_964581055.1 of uncultured Candidatus Kuenenia sp. Taxonomy (GTDB): domain Bacteria; phylum Planctomycetota; class Planctomycetia; order Pirellulales; family UBA1268; genus CAMCQY01. Next base: position 25,374 of record CAZOMJ010000138.1, on the reverse strand, counting down.
ACCACCGTACACAGCCTTCGCGGCTCCTCTGGTGCCGCTGGACCGGATCGCCCGCTACCGCTTCGAGCCGCAGCCCGACCACCGACTGCAGGTCGCGGGCATCGTCACGGGCGTGGTCGCAGGCCGCTCCTTCTACCTCCAGCAGGGGCTCTGCGGTGTCCGTGTGCAGGCGGCTTCAGACGTCGTCCTGCAGCCCGGCGACCGCGTGCAGGTGGCCGGCTTCCTCGACATGAGCCGGCAAATCGCCGGCATCAGCGACGCGATCGTGCAGGTTGTCGGGCACGGCGCAGTGCCGTTGGCCGTGCCGGTCAGCCCACAGGAGATCATTCACATCAATACGGAGGCCCGCAGGCTCGGGGTGATCGCCCAGCCCAGCACCTACGACGGCTGCCTCGTGACCTTTCCCGCCCGGCTCGTCGAGAAAAAAACGGCCGGGCCTGGTGTGGGCCAACTCGTGCTGTCGAGCGGCGAGGCGACGCTGGCGGGCGTCTATGACGGCGAAGGCTTTGAAAGACTCGGCAGCCTGCAGCCCGGGAGCGACCTGCTCGTCACCGGCGTGATGCAGATCCAGATGCTGGGCGACGAAGGGCTCAGTTCCATGGCGTCGGATCCGGTCGTTCAGCAGGTGAGTCTCTGGCTTCGCTCGGCCGCGGATGTGCAGGTGCTGAAAACGCCATCGTGGTGGACGGCCAGCCGGCTGACGGCGGCTCTGTCCGGGCTGGCTGCCGTGCTCGTGGGCGCGCTTCTCTGGGTCGGGCTGCTTCGCCGGCAGGTCGCTGCGACGACCGAACGGCTCGCCTCCGAGATGCGGTTCCGCCGCGATGCGGCTCTGGAGTTCGATGCGACGCTTCGGGAGCGCAACCGACTGGCGGCCAATCTCCACGACACGCTCCTGCAGACGCTGACCGGCATCGACTTCCAGCTCGGTGCCTGCCGGGCGCGTGGAACCCAGGAAGCGCATGGCACGCAGGAATCGCAGGAACCGGCGACGCATCTGGAGGTCGCCCAGAAGATGGTCGCCCATGCCGCCGAGGAACTCCGCGGCTCGGTCTGGGCGCTGCGGACGATGCCCGTGGCGGGCCGATCGTTCGCAGAGTCGCTCGAGACGATCGCCAAACAGACCGGGCACGGTCATCCCGAGCAGATTGGCGTGCGTGTCGCAGGACTGCCGGGCGACATTCCGCAGTTCGTCGCGGGCAACCTGCTCCTGGTCGCGCAGGAGGCGCTCCACAACGCCGTGCATCATGCAGTTGCCCGGCAGATCGAGGTCGTGGCCACGAGTGACTCAGCCGCGGGCTCGATCGAACTGACCGTCCGCGACGACGGCCGGGGCTTCGCGCTGGGCAGTCAGCTGGGGCCTGATCAGGGGCATTTTGGACTGTCCGGCATGCGGGAGCGGATCGATCGGTTGGGAGGCACATTCTCGATCGACAGTCGGCCTGGGAGCGGCACCACCGTGCGGGCGGCCGTCCCGATGAGGGATTACGACACGCGGATCGATGTCGCTGACGGTCGTGTCATGGGAGGGCCGCAGTGACGACAGCCAAGACGACAGCCAAGACGACACCAAGGAGCACCCTGATGAAGACGACTCGTCGGGAGTGCCTGCGACAGGCCGGTAGCCTGTTGGGCGGAGGAGTGTTCCTGGGCGGCCTGCCGGCGACCGTGCGGGCCGCCGACGAAGACGCCGTGGATATCTGCGTCTACGGTGCCACGGCGAGCGGCATCATGGCGGCGGTGGCGGCTGCGCGGGAGGGCATGCGAGTGGCCGTGATCGAGCCGTCGCGGTGGCTCGGCGGCATGACGGGTGGCGGTCTGAGCCACGTCGACTGGGGCCGCGTGGAGGCGGTCGGTGGCACGGCCCGCGGCATTCTCAAGCGGGGCTTCCACGACGCCCAATACCGTGACTTCTTCCGCGACCTGCTCGCCGAGCACCGCATTCCCGTGGTCTTCGAGCATCGGGTGACGGCGGTGCACCGCGAGGGAACCGCCATCCGCAGCATCACGCTCGACCACGCGCCGCCCGACCGGCTCGGATGCCCTACGGCCAAGCCACTGACACCGGCCGCGCGACGGGTCGCCGCGAGGGTCTTCATCGATTGCTCGTACGAAGGCGATCTCATGTCCCGGGCCGGCGTGTCCTTCGTTTTCGGTCGCGAGGCCCGCAAGGAGTTTGGCGAATCCCTGGCGGGCGCGCAGCCGCCGCTGGCCGTCTACGACATCGATCCCTCGCTCACGCCGGGCGACCCGCGGAGCGGCGTCGTGCCGCTGGTGCAGCAGGCGCAGATGCAGCCGGAGGGGGAGGCGGATGCACTCACGATGGGCTACGGCTTCCGCTGGAAGTTCAGCAAGGAGCCGGGCAGCCTGCCGCTCTCACCGCCCGACGACTACGACCCGCGGATGTTCGAGCTCTATCGCCGGGGGTTTCAGCAGAACGTCGACATGTTCACGGGTCGGCGGATGCGGAAGTTGGGAGAGTTCGAGGAGGCGAAGGGAAGCGTCTTCCAGATCGGCATCGGCAACCTGTCGCGGGCTCTCTGGGCGGCCACCGTCTTCGGCAGTAATGCCGACTATCCCGACGGCGACTATGCGACGCGGGCCCACATCTGGAAGAGCCAGCAGGATTTCGTCCGCGGCCTGACGCATTTCATGCGGACCGACCCGGCCGTCACGGCGAAATGGCGTGACCAGGCGCTGGCGATCGGACTCCAGCCCGGCATCTTCGACGACACCGAAGGCTATCCCCACCAGCTCTATGTCCGCGAGGCCCGGCGCATGCGCGCCGGCTATGTGGTCACGCAGAAGGACATGGAGGGGCGTGCCGAGGTCGATGATGCGGTGGGGCTGGCATCCTATGGCGTCGATGAATGGCCGTATGCGATGGTTCCGCTCGATGGGAAGATCGCCTTGATGGGTGGCTACTATTCCATGCTCTATCTCGAAGAGGCCCATCGCGGCATCTACCGGATTCCCTACCGCGCGATCGTGCCACATAGGAAAGAATGTGAAAACCTGCTCGTGCCGGTGTGCCTCTCCGCCAGCCACATCGCCATGACGTCGATCCGCATGGAACCGGTGTGGATGATCCTTGGTGAATCGGCAGGCATCGCGGCGGCGTTGGCGTGCGGGCAACAGGTCGCCGTGCAGGACGTCGCCTATGCGACGCTCCGGCCGAAGCTGCTGGATCGGGGACAGCGGCTGGATGTCCCGAGTCAGGCCGGCTGAAAGCCTCCGGCCGCAGTCGCCCAGCGCAGGCTGCGCTACCCGAATCTGTCGGTGAGCTCCTACAATCGCTCGCATTCCGCGGGATTCCCCCCGGCGGTCGTGGCGTGGCAGCACGCAGGTCTCGAGTCTCCCGGAGCGACGAACATGGATACGAGTGTCGAGAGCAGCGGGGCTGGCGGCGCGGGGGGCAAGGCGATCCGGCCGCTCGATGCGAACGAGCGACGCGTGCTTGGCGTGCTCATCGAGAAGGGCAAGACGACGCCGGAGCAGTATCCACTCTCGCTCAACGCGGTCGTGACCGGCTGCAATCAGAAGAGCAACCGTGATCCTGTCATGCATCTCGACGAGGAATCGGCCAGCCGCGCCCTGACGAGCCTGCGGCACAGTGGCGCCGTGGCAGAGGTGTTTGGGAGCGGGAAAATTCCGCGCTACCGCCATCTGGCCTACGAGTGGCTCGGCGTCGGCAAGGAGGAACTGGCGATCCTCGGTGAACTCCTGTTGCGTGGAGAGCAGAGCGAGGGCGATTTGCGGGGCCGGGCCAGCCGCATGGACCCGATTCCCGACCTGGATGCCCTCCGCTCGCATCTCGACGCCTTGGCGGCCCGCGACCTGATCGTCTGGCTTTCGCCCCCGGGCCGCGGCCGGATGCTCACGCACGGCCTCCTTCCCGCGGAGAAGCTCGACAAGGTGCGGTCGCAGGTGGGGCATGCGGCGGCTCCAGACAGCCACGGTCCGAGCGGCGGCGATGCGGGAGCGAGCGAGCGGGACACGGGACCGTTTCGCCGAGCAGGCGGCGACAGCCTGGCGGGCACCGGGCAGGCCGCGGAATCGCTTGGGGACCGTGTGGCCCGACTGGAATCGGAGCTCGCGGAGGTGCGGGGACGTCTCGCTGAGTTGGAGCGGGCCTTGGGCGGCACGTGAGCCACCGCACCGCTGGCTCCCCAAGTGCCCAGATTCCGTCACCTTCCTAGTTCATCGGGGCGGCGTTGGTCCGGCATCCCGCCGTCAGTTTTGGATTGCCCATCGCCCTCCGCGCGCGTACAGTTCGACTTCGGCGGAGGAACGGGGAACGAAAGTACCTGGCAGGGGAACAATCATGGCTACGCAAAAGCACGATCATCTCGACAGGCTGAAGTCACTCTCACCGCTGCAGGCCGTTCAGGCATGGCTCCGCGAGGACTGCGGACACGGCGAGAGAAACTATCTCATCACCGCCATCCAGCGGGACCGTCGGATCGAACTCGATGACGATGAAATCGCCTACGTGATCCACGACGCCATGCAAAGCGGCGTCGATGCGCCCACCGTGTTCGACCGCCTGCTGACCGCCGGCGACGGGTTCCAAGCCTGCAATGTGCAGCGGCTGCAGGTCACCCCCACTCCGACCACGAGCCGGTCGTGATCACGTAGCCGCTGAGCAAGGCGTTGGTCGTCGCATGGGCTACCACGGCGTCGAAGAGACGTCGCCGCGCATAGAGCGCCACGCCGAACAGCATGCCCACCACGATGCCCGCCAGCCAGGCATTGCCGTGGAGCGCCCCAAACGACACGGCAGACACGAGAAATGAGAACCACGAAAACTGCCCCGGTGGCACGCTGTCGGCGTCTTCGGAGATGCAGCGACGGGTCACGAATCCCCGGAAGAACAGCTCTTCGGCGATCGGCACCGTGATCGTCGATCCCGCCACGCGAAAGAGCAGCCACAGCGCCGTCCACGGCTGACCGAGCTGGCCCGGGTCGAGGTGCGCCCCATCCACGCCGGCCGCCGCCGCGCCTGGCGTCAGGAGCATCCAGACCGCGAAAGCAAGGCTTCCGATCGCCACCGGCATGAGCGACACGCGGCAGTCCCGCCACGCGACTGCGTCGCGCAGCGACCAGAGCACTCCGGCCACGCAGACCACCCGCACCGGATAGAGGAGGTCGAACCCGCTCGTGAAGGCCCGCGTCAGCATCGTGATCGCCGTGAGCGCCAGAAATGGCAGGAGGCATGCCGTGGTGGTGATGGTCGCAGGGGTGCGATCGCTGCCGGCAGCCGGGATGGCGAGCGGATCGACTGCGATTGGCGACGAGTCGACTGTGGTGATCTTGCGTGCCGCGATTTCGCCTGCCGCCCGTTCAGTCTGGGGCTCGATCTGGGTGAAGAACGGCATCCGCGTTGCCGCCCAGATGATGCCCAGCCCGACCGTGAGGAAGGCGATCCAGCCCGCAGAAGAGTGGAACCCGTCCACGGCGATCGCCGGCGAGATCCAGATCCCGACGAGGATCAACGCCGTGATCCGCACGACGTTCGCCAGCCAGATGAGCGCGATGCCGACGGGCAGGAGCAAGAGCGACTGCGGAAAGCGGTGCAGCCGCCGAAACCACCAGAGGTAGCCCGCCAGCAGCATGGTGATCAGGCCGATGCCGTGAAAACCGGAGCACGCCGCCAGAATCTTGACCTGGAAGGCGTCGGTGCCGAGGACGAACGGCGACGGTCGGATGACCGGCCCGCCGGCCAGTGGCGTCAGCAGGAGTTCCACCAACCGGATGGTGGTTTCACCGGTCTGGTGCCAGAAGCTCTGGGTGAGATCGCCCATGTTCCACGATGCCACGGCCAGCGCGCCGCACAGTGCAGCGCTGCCGAGCAGGGTTCGCGCGAGTTCGAGCGTGGGGGCGATGAACGCCAAGGAACACGCCAGCCACGCCACGACCGCCACGGCCACGGCCAGGGGCGTGCCAGGGTCGCCGAGCGGCGTCGGCGGCGCCCCCGCGGCGAGCCAACCTACCGCGGCGAAGACTCCTGCGAATGACAGCACGTGGCCCGCGAGGAACGGCCAAGAGACAGGCGCCGTTCGATAGTCCGCCTTGTGTCGCTCGATATGCGACCACAACCCGCCGAGCATGCCGACGAGCCCGATGGACAGCGATCGTTTCCCCGGCGTCGCCAGCAGCCAACCGCCGAACCACCAGCCGACGAGGCAGGCTTCGATGGCCAGCAGCGCGGCCAGGATCACGAGGGCCTGCCATGCCTGCTCGCCGCCGGTCGTCGGCCGGTCGGTTCGAGGGGTCACGGCCGCACCGCGTGTATTGCCAGCATTGAAGAGTACCGGAGGAGGGACTTGAACCCACACGCCCTTGCGGGCAACGGATTTTGAGTCCGTCGCGTCTGCCATTTCGCCACTCCGGCCCGTACGAGCCTCTCGAAACTACGAGCGTACGGCCCGCCGCGGCCGATTGCCAGAGAGTCGCGTCGGGGCCCGTCTCCGCCCCGAATTCCGCTGGCCGCGACCCATACGATTCCCCTACTCTACCCGTATGAATACCGTCGTTTTCGAAGACGGGGCGGTGGACCGCCTCGGCCTGCTCACCGCCGCCCGCCCCGCCTGCGATCTGACCGTCGGCTGCTCCTCGCTTGTCGAGGCCCTCGGCCACTTCGGTCCGGTCCGCCGCGCCCTGCGGCCCCACCTCGCCCGTTACCTCGACGCGGTCGCCGGCAGCCGAGTGGCCGTGTGGGGCGGCTCGTCTGTCATTCCTCCAGACACGCCACCCGTCTCCTCGCACGGCGCGATCGCGCTTCTGGTCAATGCCCGTGTCGTGCCGAGCCGCGACACGCTGATCACGCTCCGCAGCCTCGTCGAAGCCGGCCACCGCACCGTCGTGCGCCAGGGCGATGCGATCGCCGCAGCCATCGTGCACCTGTCCGCCGACCGCGGCGGACCCGACCAGGCCGTCGTCGATGCCGTGCTCGCCGATGCCGCCGACGCGACGGAGACAATCGATTCGCTCTCGCTGCCGGAAGCCGATGCCGACATCGAGATGCTGTCGCAGCCCCACGAGATCATCGGCGCCCACGAGCGGGCCATCGCCGGGTCGCTCGCAGTGCAGATTGATTCGGGCCGCTTCCGTGAGATTCGCCGCGGTCTGTTCGCGGCCGCGGGCGCAGAGATCGCCGAGCAGGTCGTCGTGCGGCAAGGGCCCGTTATCGTCGACGCCGGCGCCGAGATAGGCCCCTTCGTCTGCCTCGACGGTCCGATCTGGATCGGCAATCGGGCCCGCGTCAACCCGCATGCCTGGATCCGCGCCGGCACGGCCATCGGAGCCGAATGCCGCGTGGGGGGCGAGGTCGAGGCGACCATCATGGAGCCCTTCTCCAACAAACCGCACGACGGTTTCCTCGGCCACAGCCACATCGGCAGCTGGGTGAACCTGGCGGCCGGCACCATCACGGGCAACCTCAAGGCAACCTACGGGCCGGTGCGGCTGCACGAGCCGTCGCCCGACGGCGGGCGGACGACGACCCACACCGGCCGGCAGTTCCTGGGCGCCATGGTCGGCGATTTCGCGAAGACCGCGATCAACACGTCGCTCCCTTGCGGCGCGAGGATCGGCATCGCGGCGACCGTCGGCGGCCTCGTGCCCGAGCAGGTGGCCGCGTTCACGAACATGGTCGTGGCCGGCAGCGAACGGACCTCCGCCGAGCAGGCGACTATCATTCTCGAGCGGATGATGGCCCGCCGGGGCCTAGACGTGCTGGAGGCCGACCGCGAACTCCTCCGCACGCTGGCAGCCGCTCCAGCCGTCATGTGACCAGCCGCAGGAACCAACTACACTAGCGTTCGGTTGTCCCCTCACCCCTTTTCGAGGCTTTATCGTGACGATCCAGGATGCCTACGAGAACGGCCGCTTCGGCCTCTCGTTCGAACTGTTTCCGCCCAAGACGCCCGAGTCGGAGGCGATGATGTGGCGGACTGTCGAGGACCTCATGGCCTTCGAGCCTGCCCTCATCACCTGCACGTATGGCGCCGGCGGCTCGACCCGCGGCACGACGCTCGACGTGATCGAAGGCGTGCGATCGCGGCACAACCTGCCCGTCGCCAGTCACCTCACCTGCGTGGGAAGCTCCATCGACGAACTGCGCGGCTACCTTCGCGAGGCCGGCGAGCGTGGCGTGTCGGCGATCGTCGCGCTGCGGGGCGATCCGCCCAAGGGTGAGACCTCGTTCACGCCCGTGGCCGGTGGCCTGCGCTACGCGTCGGAACTCGTGGCGCTGATCCGCAGCGAGTTCCCGGAGTTCGGCATCCTCGTGGCCGGCTATCCGGAGACGCACCAGGAGGCGGTGAGCACCGAGGCGGATCTCGACAACCTCAAGCGGAAGTGCGACGCCGGCGGCGACGTGGTCGTGACGCAGCTCTTCTACGACAACGCCGACTTCTTCCGGTTTCGTGACCGGTGTGCGTCCCTCGGCATCACCCAGCCGATCGTGCCGGGCGTGATGCCCGTCACCAACTACGCGCAGGTCCGACGCATCGCCAGCCTCTGCAAGGCCCATCTGCCCGACGACTTTACGCGGGCCTTCGAGGCCGCCGGTGCCGACGAGGCGGCGCAGTTCGAGGCGGGCGTCGAGTTCGCGTCGCGGCAGGTGCAGGGACTGCTCGACGGCGGCGTGCCCGGCATCCACTTCTACGTGCTCAACAAGTCGACCGCGACCTCCCGCGTGCTCCGGCAGGTGACGGTGCGGTAGCCAAAACGGTCCGGGGAGCCCGGCCGGCGACGCGTGCCAAGGCACGTTGAAGACGTGCCGCCAGGCGGGAGTGCACATCCCGTGGCAGACAGGATCGTACGGCAGCCTATTTCCCGTGGCCTGATGGGCGGGGAGGCAGCTCGTCGTCCATCGTGCTCATATAGTTGCGGAGTCGCTCGAGTTCGTCGCTGACGTGCCGAAGCTTGAGCATGTTCTCCACCCGCTTCACGAGCTCGATCTTGTTGACCGGCTTCGACAGGAAGTCGTCCGTGCCGGCCTCGACCGCCCGCTCGATGTCGCCGAGTTCGCCGAGCGCCGTCACCATCAGGATCATGATCGGGCTGGTGGCCGGGTCCGACTTCAAACGTTCACAGACCTCGAACCCCGACAGCTTCGGCATCATCACGTCGAGCAGGATCACGTGGGGCTGGAAGGAGGCCACTTTGTCGAGCGTGTCGCGGCCATCCACCGCCGTGGCGATGTCGCAGTCGAGTTCGGCGAGGTAGACCTCGAGCAGTTCGCGATTGGGCTCGTTGTCGTCGGCGATCAACACGCGGCTGCGAGGTGTCGGGGTGGGCGTCTTCGGGGAACTGGATTTGGGTGTGGGCATCGGGCGGGAGCTTGTGGGGAGGAACGGTGCGACGTCAGGGGAGTTCGAAGAGCGACTGGCTCTTCACGATCGCGTGGTCGTCCGGGAAGGTGTGAAACGCCTGCACGGAGAGGCCCGTGGCGCGGGTTTCGATGTTGATCCAGCTGAGGGCGCCCGTGGCCAGCCTCTGCGAGGAACTGAAATGATGGAGCAGTCCGTGCTTGCGGCCCTCGGCGGCGAGTTCCTGCTGGAACGCCCAGAAGACCTCCGGCGTGACCTGCTCCAATTGGAAGCATGTCTGATAGCAGACGCCGCCGCGGCACTCCATGCGGTCGCTGCGTTCGCCGGTGAGCCTGTGGGAGAGCAACCGTCGCTTCTGCGGCAGGGGCTGGCTGGTGTCGGCAGCAACCTCGGTCAGCGTTAGGCCGTCCTTTCGCCAGGTCACCAGGTGGCCGGCATTCGTGATCGCCACGGTCGCCGCGTAGCCGCCGCGGTCGATCGTGCGGGAGCAATGGATCTCGAAGAGTTCGGGATGGAGCACCCGCCCGTAAAGCTGGAAGACCAATTCAGCGACATTGGGACGAGCCGACAGCACGAGATGCCACTCCACAAGACATGCCACGCCAGCCGGCCTCACGCGGCCACCAGCGACCGACGGATTATAGATGGTGGCCGCACTCGGCACCAAGGCAGGTGCCGCTATCGTTTTCGGCCGCGAAATTACAACAGCCCGACGAGCAGGTCGTAGAAAAAATGAGTGCCTGCGGCGATGCCGAAGCCGCGCAGCAGGAAGAGCATCGCGAAAAACAGGCCTGCCACGGCGCGAAACGTGAAGCTGTAGAGCGTAAAGGAATCGCCGAGCGGGCCGATGTAGTGGGCGGCGCTGAAGAGCAGGCTCGAGAGCAGCAGGGCCCAGCAGCCGGCGGTCAGTGTCGAGCAGCCAAGCCGCCGGAATGCCCAGACGGCGATGGGCAGCATGAGCAGTCGAAACAGCACCTCTTCGTAGAGCCCCGCGCCGCAGAAGCCGACGAGCCTGCTCAGCACCGTGTGCCAGCCGAATCCGGCGTCGGCCTGCATTTGCAGGAACTCCCATGGCAGGCATTCGTACTGCAGGAGTTGCTGGTGGAATGGCCAGAGGCTCTGCTGGAGCCGTCCGACGCCGACGAGCACGACCGCCCAGAGCACGCATTCGGCCGCCATGCCGGGAAGGGCGGCCAGGCTCACCCGCCAGCGGTCGTGGGCCAGATACTGCCATGCCAAAAGGCCCACCACGGTGAGCAGCGGCAGCAGGAAATACTGGCCGAATCCCAGGGCATCCAGCAGATGGCGGAGCCAGACATCGGCACCGTTGCGGGGTGAACCGCGGCCCAGCAACAAGACCCCGCCCTCGTAGGCCAGCACCAACGGGAGCGTGAAAACCAGGCTCGTGAGCGGCGTGCGGGAGAGCCGCCAATACGACTCGCTCGCGGCGGGGTCGACGTCGGGCACCTGTCCCGGCGCGTCGGCATCAGCAACGCTTTCGGGCGGGAGATCCGGGAACGGATCTCCAAGCGGCAGCCCATCGAGCGGCAATGAATCCTGCACCGATTCCGAGGGCAGCGGCTCGTCAAGCCCCCGCAGTGAATCGCGGGCGAACCGCCTGTTGGCGTTCGAGGCACTGTCGTCGCGGGAAGAAAAGTGGGCCATGAGGCGATTCATCAGACGACGGCGGATGCGTGCAACGCCGGTGATGACGACGTTCCCTGCCGCGTAAGCACACCATCCCGACTCCGTTTCGACAATGCTTGCACTGCTGGCAAAATTTTTTTTTGGAGGGAACGGCATGCTTCTCCAGCGGTTTCGTGCGAGTGAGTTCGTGCGCACGACCTACGGGGTGCACCGTCCTTGACATCTTCGACACGCTTCACAGAATGACGCCCATCAGGTGATCGCGACTTGCAGGGATGAAGGTTACGCGGACGCGGCCCTGAGACACTTCGACGAACACCTGACGAATAATCGTCTCGAAAATTTCGGGGGCGACGACTGGAGGGAGCGACAGTCGGCGACTTTGGTCGTGGCCTGGATGTCCCCCCGGTTTCGAGCGATCGTTGGGTGTTGTGTCGGGCTGGTTTTCCAGCCGTTTGCGGGCGGGTCGAGCGATGGTGTTTTTCCGGGAGGGTGGCCGGCTGGTAGAATCCGGGAGCTTTGCCACAGGGTAGAAGCCTCCTGGTAAGAAACGCTATGGCACGATGCCTTGTCGGATGCGGTTCCAACGTCGGGAAACGGCGTGATTATCTCGACCGGGCAATGGAGTTGCTGCGGTACATGCCGGGTGTGGCGCTCATGAGCGTGAGCCGCTACCGAGACACCCGGCCGATCGGCGGCCCGCCCGGTCAGGGCGTTTTTCTCAACGGTGCCTGCCTGCTCGAGACCGACCTGCCCCCGCACGACGTGCTCGGCATGCTCGCGGCGGTGGAGAACACGCTCGATCGAGAACGCGGCGAGCGGTGGGGTCCCCGGACGGTGGACCTCGACCTGCTCCTCTACGACGACATCGTCCTCGATACCGCAGCGTTGACGTTGCCCCATCCGCGGATGGTCACTCGCCGGTTCGTTCTTGAACCGTGCGTCGAGATTGCCCCGGACCTCGTGCACCCGGTGGCCGGATGCACGCTCGAGGGCCTGCTCGCAAGCATCTCGTCGCCGCACCCGCACGTGGCGGTGGTCGGCGTCCCGGGGTCGGGCGCGACGGAGATCGCCGCGGCGATTGCCCACGCCACGCTCGCCCGACTGGTGTCGGCACCGCCGGAATACTCCGTCGTCGGCGGCATGGCAGCGCGGCGGGATGCGGTCTCAGATGCCCTGGCGTGGCGGCATGCGGTCGAGGCCTGCGCGAAGCCGCTGCTGGCGAAGCGGTGGCCGCCGGATCCGCACGGCACCGTGACCGACTACTGGCTCGACACCGTACGGTTGGCGGCTGCCGACGTGATGGAGACCGAGCCGCTCCGGACATTCGAGTCGTTCTTCGCGAGGGTGGCGGCGGAAACCGTGTCGCCGCACGTCGCCATCCTGCTCGTGGCCTCGCCCGATGCGCTCGAGGAGCGGGTGGCCTTCGGTGCGCGGCAGACCGCCGTCCCTGCATCCGACGTGCTCTCCGTTTTGGCCGGCCGTCCGCTCGAACCGGCTGGTGCATCGGCGTTCATTCGGCAGCCTGACATGGCGGTGTGCTCGGCGGCAGACGAGTCCGTCGCCAGACTTCTGCGGCTGCAGGAACGGATGATCACCGCGATCCGCTGCCCCGGGCCGAATGCCGCGCGGCCGCGTGCCGTGGTGACGATCGCTGCGGAGGATCTTGGTCAGGCGGTGCAGGAAGCAGTGGCGGCCGTCGAGGCGATGGCGTGATGCAGCAGATCGTGCACGATCCCGATCGCATGCGTGCGCTCGTCGACGAGGCGCGGGCCGCTGGGCGACGCGTGGGGTTCGTGCCCACGATGGGAGCGCTGCACGCCGGCCATGCGAGCCTCGTGGTCCACGCGGCTGATGCCTGCGACGACGTTGCCGTCTCGATCTTCGTGAATCCGACGCAGTTTGGGCCGCAGGAAGACTTTACGCGGTATCCGCGGACGCTCGCCGCCGACGCGGCGCTGCTGGCGCCGCATGGCGTGCGCTGGATCTACGCTCCGGAGGTGTCGGCCGTCTATCCGCCTGGAGACGCGACGCGGATCGTCGTGGGCGGGCCGGCGGCGCGGTTCGAAGGTGAGCGGCGGCCTGGCCACTTCGATGGCGTGGCGACGGTGGTCTGCAAGCTCTTTCTGACCGTGCCCGCCGATGTGGCCTATTTCGGCGCCAAGGACTGGCAGCAGACGCTCGTCATCAAGCGGATGGTTCGCGACCTGGGCGTGCCGATCGAGATCGTCGTCTGCCCCACCGTGCGTGAGACGGACGGCCTCGCGATGAGTTCGCGAAACGCATATCTCTCTGCCGACGACCGCTCCCGCGCCGTCGCGCTCGCGGAGGGGCTCCGGCTGGCGGAGCAACTCTGGGCTGCCGGCGTTCCCGCCGCCGCGATCGAGCAGGCGATGCGGGATGCGATGGAGGCGCGTGGCGTGCTCGTCGACTACGCGGCGCTCGCCGATCCCGAGTCGCTCGAACCGCTCGGCGACGACGCGACGCGGGCGGTGGCTCTGGTGGCGGGCCGTCTGGGGTCGACACGGCTCATCGACAACCATGCGCTATGCGTTCGCGGCACTCCCGAGCGAGGCTTGGACCGCTGATGCTGTCGACGCTCTTTCACATCCCGACGCGGATCACCGTGGGCGGGGCGTCGTTGCCGCTGGCGGGCTTCGGACTCTTGCTGGCCGTATGGGGGATCGTGGCTGCCGTGATGCTGGCGCGAACCGCCGCATCCCATGGCTGGCGGGCGGCGCTGGAAACCTTGGGCGTGCCGCTGGTGATCACCGCGGGGGCGATCCTGTGGCTCCTGCCGGCGCTCGATGATGGCCAGGGCGTGCCGGTACGAGGCTATGGGGCGATGCTGCTCCTGGCCGCAGCTGCGGGCACCTGGCTCTCGATCGCGCGGGGACGCCGGATGGGCTTCGACGCCGACACGATCCTGGCGCTGGGCATGGAGGTGTTTCTCTGGGGCATCGTCGGTGCCCGGCTCTTCTACGTGATCGAATACCACGATCAGTTTTTCGCCGCCGGGCGGAGCTGGCTGCAATCGCTCGCAGCCGTTCTCAATGTCGCGGCCGGAGGGCGGGTGGTCTTTGGGGCCTTGCCCACGGCGGCGGTGGCGGCCTGGCGGTTTGCCAGCCGCCGCGGGCTGTCGCTGCCGCGGCTGGCCGACTGCATCGCCCCGGGGTTGCTTGTCGGGCTGGCGATTGGCCGAATCGGCTGTTTCCTCAACGGCTGCTGTTACGGGGGGCCGTGCGATCTGCCGTGGGCGGTACGGTTTCCGCCGGAGAGCCCTCCGTGGCTCGATCAGGCCGCACGGGGTTTGCTTCCGGCCGCGGCGGCCGACGGCGGCCGCCCATGGAGTCTGCCGATCCATCCGGCGCAGCTCTATGCCGCGGTCGATGCCGCGATCCTGGCGGTGCTGGCCTGCTTCGCCTCGGCCACATCGCTGGCCCGGCGGGACGGCCAGGTGTTTGCGTTGGTGCTCACCCTTCACCCGATTTCCCGGCTGCTGCTGGAGGCCATCCGCGTCGATGAACCGCCCGCCCTGGGCACGCCGCTGTCCATCTCGCAGCTGGTGTCGCTGGTGCTCCTGGCGCTTGCGGCGACGCTCTGGTGGTGGACTTCCCGGCAGCCGCCCCAGCTTCCTCCCTCCCCCCAGCAGAATCCCCTCCCGCATGTGCCTCCCCACGCAGAGAGCCGCGGAAGCGGGGCCGGCTCGCGTGACCTGCCCCCCGACAGCCTGACGATTCGCTGCCGGGAGCACGGCCCGCTCGTGGTCGAAATGCCGACGGCCGAGCGGTTTGGGGGCATGGGCCTCCGCGTCACGGATCATCAGGGCCACGAGTTTCCCCTCCCCGCCGGCAAACGGGCCATCGCCCTCTGCCGGTGCGGCCAGACCCGCAGCAGGCCGTTCTGCGACGGTTCCCACAAAACCTGCGGTTTCGAGGCGGCCGACATCGCGCCCGCCTGACAAGGGTTGTCGCGGTTACGCAGTCTGGGGAAAGGCTGTTGTCGGCGGAAAGTGTTCCCTGGAAAACACTTACGTCATCCGACACCTGTGGAAAACCTGCCCGGCGGCCCGTGAGCGATATGGACTGGGCGGGAAAACCCCTGTACGGTTGAGTGATTCACGTACGGAACTCCCGCGCCCGGCACCCCGGGCGGCCCAGTTTGGACGGCATGATGTCGAAGCCCGGCACGAACTTCTACCAACGAAACAGTGTCTGGATCATGGCGATCCTGATCTTCCTGTTGCCGTTGGTGGTCGTGGGGGCGATCAAAGCCAAGGGAAACAACCGCAACGATGTGAAGGGCTGGCTGCCACTCGAATACCCGGAAACCCAGACCTACCGCTTTTTTCGCCGCAACTTCCAGGGCGAGGAGTTCGTGCTGGTCAGCTGGGACGGCTGCACCATGGCCGACCCCAGGCTGGAATTGCTCGCCCAGAAACTGCTGCCCCCGCCGGAGGAAGCCTCCCGGATTGAGCGGCCGCTCTATTTCAAGTCGGCCCAGACCGGCCCCCGGGCAGTCGATCGGATGACCGACGAACCGCTGAACCTCGATCGCGAGGAAGCGATTTCCCGGCTCACCGGGGCGATCATCGGTCCTCCCGCGCAAGGGGTTGCCGCCGGCAGCGAGGCGGACGACCTCGATGCCCGGCAAACGTGCCTCGTGCTGACGCTTTCCGACGCGGCCCGGTCCAACCTGCACGGGGCCATCGACCTGATCAAGGACGTTGCCGCCGGGGAGTGCGGCATCCCCGAGCAGACGCTGCACATGGGCGGCCCGCCCGTCGACAACGTGTCGATCGACCGGGCTGGTCAGACGAGCGTCACGATTCTCTTCGGGCTGTCGCTCGTGGTGGGATTCATCGTGAGCTGGTGGAGCCTCAAGAGCAAGACGCTGGTGGCGATGGTGCTCGCGTCGGGCGTCTACAGCATGTTCGCCAGCCTCGCGGTCGTCTGGTACTCGGGCTATCCCGTGGACGCCATCCTGCTGACGATGCCGTCGCTCGTCTACGTGGCCACCACCAGCGGTGCGATCCATCTCGCCAACTACTACCGTGACCAGCTCGCGGAGACCGGCGTGGTGGAGGGCGCCCCGGGCCGGGCGGTGCACCATGCGCTCCTGCCGCTCACGCTGGCGACTGGCACGACGGCGGTCGGTCTGGCGACGCTCGCCGTGAGTGAGCTGGTGCCGATCCGGATGTTCGGCATCTTCTCGGCCATCGGCGTCGTGGTCAGCTTCCTGATCCTCGTCTTCTTCATGCCCGCCGCCCTCGAACTGTTCCCGCCGAAGCTCAAGCTCGGCAAGCTTGCCGAGGAGGAGGGTGGCGACGCGTGGAAGCCGGTGGAGTCGAGCCCGTGGTGGAGCGTCGGCGAGTGGATCACCCAGCACAACGGACTCGTCACCGTGGCCTGCCTGCTCGTGATGGCCGGGGTGAGCTACGGCATCACGCAGGTCGAGAGCAGCGTGCAGCTGATGCGGCTGTTCTCCTCCAAGGCCCGCATTCGGCAGGACTACCACTGGCTGGAGAAGCATCTCGGCCCGCTCGTGCCGATGGAAATCCTCGTGCGCATCGATCAACAGACCTGCCCGCTCACCTTCCTTGAGCGGATGGAACTGGTCGGGGATATCCAGAAGCAGATCGCCGTTCTCGACGAGGTGGGCAGTTCGCTCTCGACCGTCACGTTTGGCCGCAGCCTCGACGTCGGTGACGGCGGTGACGGCGTCGGCGGCGCGGCGGCGCGGGCGATCGGCTTTGGCTCGCGGACCAAGCGGAGCGTGCTCAACCGGCGGCTGACCGCGCATCGTGCGGAGTTCCTCGCCGGCGACTATCTCCGCGAGGCCGAACTGCCCGATGGCACGCAACAGGAACTCTGGCGGATCAGCGCCCGGGTGAGTGCGACCAAGGAGGTCGACTATGCACTGTTCAAACGCGACCTGCAGTCGAAGATCGACCCGATCCTCGCCGACCTCGACAGCGAGGGCGTGAAGGGCGTCTCCGTCGACTACACCGGCCTCGTGCCGTTGGTCTACAAGGCCCAGCACTCGCTCCTGGACGGGCTGACGATCGGCTTCATCTACGATTTCGCGATCATCGTCATCGTGATGATCGTGCTCTGCCGGGCGGCCTCCGCCGGTTTGGTGCTCCTGTTGCCGGCTGCCTTTCCCGCGCTGATGGTGTTCGGCGGCGTGGGCTGGACGCACTCTCTGCTCAAGTCGTTCGATGCCGGCACGCTGCTCATCGACATCGGCACCGTGATGGCACCGAGCGTAGCGCTCGGCGTGACGGTCGACGACGTCGTTCACTTCATGCTCTGGTTCCGCAAGGGGATCGCCGACGGTCTCGACCGCAAACAGGCGACCATGCTCGCCTACAAGGGCTGTGCCCGCGCGATGTACCAGAGCTGGGGTGTGATCGGCATCGGACTCTCGGTCTTCTCGCTCTCGCCGTTCGGGCCGACCCAGCGGTTCGGCCACATGATGCTGGCAATGCTCACCATCGCACTGGTCGGCAACCTCGTCTTCATGCCGGCGCTTTTGTCGGGGCCGTTGGGCGCCGTCTTCAGCTGGAGCGTGCTCAGGATCGAACGGAAGAAGGCCCTGCGAGAGGGACGGCGGAAGCTGAAGACGGACCCGGGCAGCGATGCCCTGCCGGCGCCGCACGTGGTGCCGGGCCCGGCCAAGCAGGTCGTGCATGCCTGAGTCATCGAGCCAGTCGTCAGCGGCCGGCCTGCCCGCGGCGACGGTGGTCCTCAAGCCCAAGCGTGCCCGCCCCTTTTTCGGACGGCATCCCTGGGTGCTCGACACGGCGGTGCTCCGAGTCGACGGCACGCCAGCCGACGGCGACGTGGTCGATCTCGCCACCCACGACGGCACGTTCGTGGCACGCGGTCTGTGGAACGCCTCGAGCAAGCTCCGCGTGCGGCTCTACGCCTTCGATGCCGCCACCCGGCTCGATGAAGGCCTCTGGAAATCGCGGATCGCGTCGGCGGTGGGGCTGCGGCAGTCGCTCGGCCTCGACGACCGGGCCGGCGCCGCCCGCCTTGTCAACAGCGAGGGAGACGATCTCTCCGGACTGATCGTCGACCGCTATGGCGAATGGCTCTCCGTGCAGGTGACGGCGCTGGCGATGTCGCTCCAGCTCGACACGATCTGCGACGCCCTCGAATCACTCGTCTCGCCCAAGGGGATTCTCCTGCGGGGCGCGGAGCGCGGCCTCGCGAAGCTCGAGGGCCTGCACCTGCCCGACCGGCTCGTCCGCGGCACGGCCCCCACGGGCCCGATCTTCGTGACGGAGCACGGCCTGAAGTTCGGCGTCGACCTGACCGAGGGGCAGAAGACCGGCTTCTATCTCGACCAGCGGGAAAACCGCCAAGCGGCTGCCAGGTTTTCCCGCGGCAGGCGGGTGCTCGACATGTTCTGTTATTCCGGTGGCTTCGCCACGGCCTGTGCCGTGTCGGGCGGGGCGCGGAGCGTGCTGGCCGTTGATTCAAGCGCGAAGGCGACCGCCCTCGCCAAGGCCAACGCCGACCTGAACGGCGCCGCCAACGTGACCGTCGACACCGCCGACGCCTTCGAGAAGCTCGCCGCGCTCAAGACGGCGGGCGAGCGTTTCGGCATGGTGATTCTCGACCCGCCGAAGTTCGCGCGGAGCCGTGCGTCGCTCGACGACGCGATGCGGGCCTACCACCGGATCAATAGGCTGGCGGTCGACCTGCTCGAGTCGGGCGGCATTCTCGTGACCAACAGCTGCTCGGGCGCCGTATCCCGAGAGGATTTTCTTGTCATGCTCGCGGGCGTGGCCCAGCGGTCGGGCCGCACGATCCAACTGCTCGAGTGCCGCGGCGCCGCCCCGGATCATCCCGTGAGCGCGGGCTGCCTGGAGGGCGAGTATCTCAAGTGCATCATCGCCCGCGTGGCGTGAAAAGGCCCCCCGTGGCGGCAAGTTTTCAACTTGCCGTATTCACGAGAAACACGACGTCGTGTCGTTTTCTCTTGGCCGACCTCCGTCGGCTGGTGCTTACCCGGCCCTCCGGGCCTGGCGCCGGGTGACATCCCCGCGCGGCGGTCGCGTTCCTGGCCGGCAAGCTCGCTGATGTCAGAATCGTCGTGCCGGCGGACAAGCTCGACCGGCTGCGGGAGGTGACGATCGTCCTCGACGCCACCTGCGGTGACCTCGATGCCATGCAGTATCACCCCAGCGGAGACTGGCTCGAGGCCCACGGCTACCCCCGCGATCTCGAGAAATATGTCCATTTGCCGCGGGCCGTCGATGTGGCCACGCGCAGAAACGTGAATGAGCAGCCGTGGGTGGTGCTCCACGAACTCGCCCACGCCTATCACGATCAGGTGCTCGGGTTCGACGAGCCGCGCATCCTGGCCGCATGGGAGGCCTTCAAGACCGACGGCCGGGGAAATGACACGCTCCTCTTCGACGGCTCACGCACGAAACATTACGGACTCACCGATCAGAAGGAATTCTTCGCGGAGATGACGGAGGCCTCCTTTGGTTCGAACGATTTTCAGCCGTTCAACCGCGCGGAATTGAAGACGGACTATCCTGCCATCTTCACACTCCTTGCCGACATCTGGGGCCCGATTCGCTGAGACATTCTCACGCAGCCTTCATGAGGCCGCGAAGGGAGCCGGTGAAGACGTCGATGCCCGCCCGCCGGCTTGGCGGCTGTGGGAGGCCGTTATTTCACGCCTGCGCAGCAACCGCTCGATCGTTGAGGGGCAGATTCTCGGCAGCGTCCCCCTTTCGCCCAACCGGCACAGTCGCTTTCCGGTTCGCCCAATTGCCCCCCCTCCGGGATTGGCCGCCGTTTGATTCCTCCACCACGACTGGTCGATCCCAGACGCACTCTCTCTGACACCGATGCGCATGGGCGAAGACTCGGGGCGACATGGACATCGCGGTCATCATCTCGACCTTCGAACGGCCCGGGCACCTCCGTCGCTGTCTGGCGTCGTTGGAGGCACAGCAGGGAGTCACCGACCGGTTCGAGGTCGTCGTCACCGACGACGGTTCCCGGGACGAGACGCTCCCGATGCTCGCGAACCTCGCGAGAAGCGTGGATTTTCCGCTGACATTCACCACGCACGACCATGCTGGTTTCCGACTCGCGCGTTGCCGCAACGAGGGCGTAGCCGCGTCGACGGCCCCGTATCTCATTTTCACCGACGGTGACTGCATCCTGCCGCGGGACCACCTCCGCATCCACCTCGAGGAGCGGCGGCCTGGCTGGATCGTGGGCGGCGACTGCGTGCGGCTCGATGCGACCACGTCGGAGCGAATCACTCAGGACGTCGTCCGCCGTGGCGACTTCACGACAGTGGTGCCCCGATCCGAGCGTTGTCGCATCTGGTTCAAGGGCCTGCGGGCCAAGGCCTACCAATGGCTTCGCACGCCGATGCGGCCGCGGCTCTCCGGCAACAACATCGCGTTGTGGCGGGACGACTACGAACGCATCAACGGTTTCGACGAGAGGTTCGTGGGCTGGGGACTCGAAGACCGCGACCTGCAGCGGCGGCTCGAACGATTGGGGCTGCGGGTGCGGTCGATCCTGCTGCGGACGGCGCCTGTACACCTCTGGCATCCCCCTGCCCCGAGTTTCACCCGCAATGGCACTGGCACGCCGAACCTCGACTACTTCCAATCGCTCGATGATCGCCCGACGTTCTGTGCCGATGGATTGTCGAAGGTCGACGAGGAGCCTGCCACGATCGTCACGATCCCGGTTTCGCCCGCCCGCGCTCCCCGGCGGATCGTGGCCTAAACACACCTCGCTGCCCGCTTCATGTGGCCTTTTCACACAAGCTTTCGCGATGATGCGCCGGCAATCACGGTCAGGCGGCCGCACGCCTTCCGCACGAGGCGCGGCAGCCGCGTGACCGCGCTGGTGGAGGGCCGCAGCGTGTGGTTCGAGTCGAACGACGCGATGCTCGTCGCCGCGACGGAGGCCTTCGGCGCGTCATTGGTCGTGCCGGCGATGCATGCGGGCCGGCCGCTCCATCTGGAGGGCACGGCCTGCGAGACCTGGGCCACGAACCTGCGGCCGCTCAGCGACATGGTGCGCGGACTCTGGTATCCCGATGCATCGCAACCCCATGCCGTTCCCGAACGGCGGCACATCGCGCCGTCGCCCTCCACCGCGATCTGCTTCACGGGGGGCGTGGACGCGTTTTACACCTATTTCGAGAGCCGTCACCGCATCGACCAACTCGCCTACGTGGTGGGATACGACGTGAAACTCCGGCAGCGGCGGCGGGCCGCGGAAGTCTCCCGGATGGTCCGCGCGATCGCCGCGGAAACCGGCCGTCGCGGCATCGTCATCCGCACGAACCTGCGGCAGCATCCGCTGATGAGGGCGGCGCCGTGGGTTCGCGCGTTCGGTGGCGCGCTGGCCGCCGTGGCACACCTGCTGGCCGGAGAGACCGGGCGGTTGTTGATCTCCGGGGATGGCCTCGGGTTCGAGCACCCCGAGGTCGGATCGAGGGCAGGCACGGACCATCTCCACGGCTCGGCGTCTATCGCGATCGAGCACACGGCCCCGACGGTGACCCGGCTCGAAAAAATACGCCGCATCGCGCAGGAACCGCTCGTGCAGCGAAACCTCCGCGTCTGTTGGCAAAACGTCTCCGACCGCCTCAACTGCGGACGGTGTGAAAAGTGCATCCGGACGATGCTGTCGCTCGACGCCTGCGGCGTCCTTGGCAGCTTCGCGGGCTTCGGCCACGGCCGTGGCCTCGTGGCGGCGATCGATGCGTTGCCCGCGGTCGACGGGATCGTGGCGTCCTTCTACCGCGATCTGCTCGCCGCGGGCCTCGCCGGCGGTCTGGCTGCAGGCGTGCGTCGTCTGATCGAGCGGAGCGGCTCCCGTGCGACCGCGGCTCCCCAGCCTGCTCGCGGCGCGCCGGCGGCCATGACGTCTCCAACGGCGGTCGATGCACGTCCGCTCGCTGCTGCGCGGCAGATGCGACCGAGGCGCCACCGGCTGTTGGGGCCGGCGATGTTTGCCGACGTGTGCGAACCGCTCGTCGGCAGGCGTGTCGGGTACGTGCGGCCCGAGGGCAACGTGGGAGACCAGCTGATCGAGCTCGCGATGGCGCAGCTCTTCGCGACATATGGGATTCGTTGGTCGCTGGTAGCGTTGCAGGCAGGGCCGCGCGGCCTCGACGGCCTCGACGTGCTCGTCTTTGGCGGCGGCGGCAACATGGGGACGCGGTACACGGGCAACCACGAATTACGCGGCCGTGCCCTCGCCACGGGTCTGCCCCTCGTGATCCTCCCGCAGTCGTTCACGACACCGGAAGACAGGCCGTTCCACCGGGTGTACGTCCGCGAACGGGGGAGCCTCGCCCTGCGGCCCGACGGCATCCTGGCGCCGGACTTGGCGCTGGGCCTTGAATGGCCCGAGGCCCTGCGGCCCACCCACGAGTTGGGCGTCTATCTCCGCCGCGATCAGGAACGCGGCGGCCGCAAGCCGCTGCTGGCCCGCGATCCCGTCCGGCTGGCCGGTACGCCCGCGGCATACCTCGCCTTCGCGGCACGACACCGGCGGATCGTCACCGACCGGCTCCATTTCGCGGTGGCGGGCCTCCACGCCGGCCGCGAGGTTACGCTCGTGGCGAACGACTACCATAAAAATCGGTCCATGCACGAGACGTGGCTTGCGGATCTCGGCTGCAGGTTCGTCGCCTCCCCCGCGGAGGCGCTCGGTCGCGGCCGCCGCGCCGCATGATCAGGAGACCGCGTCCGCATGGCCCATCTCGCACTCGTCGTCGACGAGGATCCCGACCGGCGTGAGCGGTGCATGGCGAACGTGCGCCGCTTGTTCGCCACGTTTTCCGGGGCATCGGTCCACGAGGCCCGGCATGGCGCCTTCGCCTGCATCTGGGTGGTCGGCCCGAAGGCGCCCGTGAGCGTGCACCGCGACGCCGACGGCTTTGCCCTGCTGATCGGCTACGCGGTCGACGACGCCGACCGCCACGTGGCCGCGGCCGACATCCACGCGGGCTGGCTCGCCCCCTCCGGCATTCCCCGGATGCACGATGGTTACCATGTCGCCGTTGCCTGGCACGCGCACCGGGGACTCGCGGCGGGCGTCGATCCGTTGGGGCTCTTTCCGTTCCAGCACGCCACTGTTGGTTCGGGAGACGGCAGGCCGCTGGTCGCCGCGACAGCGCCCGAGGCCCTGCGCTGCCATCCGCTGGTCTCGTCCCGCCTCGATCGGCGGGGACTCGCCGGCATCCTGCTCGTGCACGGGCCGCTCCTCAACCGGCCGCTGCTCGCCGACACGCGACGGCTGCCGCAGGGGCACCTGCTACGGCGGTCGTCGGCTGGTGTCGTTTCCGAACAGGCGATCTACCGGTGCGTGGGAACGGCACCACCAGCCGACGAAACTCCAGCCCAATCGCAGCGGCGGATCAGCGATCTCTATCTCGCCACACTGCGTCGGCATCGCCCGCCGGAAGACGACGCCTCGATCCTGCTTTCCGGTGGCCTCGACTCGCGGCTGGTGGCGGCCTGTCTGGCGGCCGAGGGCATCCCTGCGCAGGCGTTGATCCTCGGCCGGACCGACGACTTCGAAGTCGTCGCCGGGGCCGCGGTGGCGCGGCGGCTCGGGATGCCGCTGGAGGTGGTATCGACCGAGGCAATCGACGACGGCTTCCCGTCACGGGCATGCCAGGCCGCGAGACTCAACCACCTCACGGCGGCGCCGGGCGGTGACGATTTTGCCGAGGGGCTTGCGCTGTCGGCCTCGCACGGCAAGTATCTCTGGTCGGGGATGGCGTTCGACTGGATCTTCGAACCGGTGTCCTATGCCGATGGCCGCGACCCGAAGACCGGCCATTGGGCCCTCGAGGGCCTGACCACCTCTATGAACCGCTGGGGGGTGCCGATGGCGGGCCTGCCGGCACTGCTGGGTGACGACGGCCCAGCTCTCTGCAACGACCTGATCGAGGAGGTGCGTGCGGCGTGTCTTCGCGGCCCGGCCCCGCCCGAGATCGAGGCCTCACGGATTCGCTGGGATCAGCGGATCCGCAACCACGTCGGCATGGCCGTTCACCGCACGACGTTCCACGCGTGGCCGCTCATGCCCGCGACCGATCGGAGGCTGTGCGAGGCGATCATCGGCCTGCCGTTCGACCGTTACGAGGATCGGGCGCTCGAAACGGCGATTCTCCGCGAGATCCGCCCCGACCTCCGTGAGGTGCCGCTCGACACCAACTCGTTCAAGTTCGAGCCGATGCATGGCAGTCATTCTCTCGTCGGAGGACTGCTGCAGTCGGCCCGGAGCAGGCTCCGCCGCTTCTATTGGCGGAGGCTACGGGGACACGATCCGCGACGTTACGAGCGGCTCTTCAACGTGGATCATCCGCGGTGGCTTGCGACCCGTCGCCGCGCGGAACCGCTGCGGCCGTTGCTGCACGAGCACCTCGATCCAAAGGCTGTCGCAAGCATCCTGCCGCGGCCGGAGATCCGCACCCAGTTCGCCAACCCTGTGAATCAGGGCGGTGCGATCCGCCTGCTCACCGGGCTCGCCTTCGTTCTGGAGGCCTTGAAGCAGCCCGCACCGGCCTGAGCGTCACGGATCTTCACGGAAAACATCGCCTCGTGCGATTTTTCCTTGGCGGGCCTCCGCCCGCTCGTGCTCACCCGGCCCTCCGGGCCTGACGCCGTTGGTTTACAGCTTCCGCAACCGCGTGAACTCGTCCATGGTCACGGTGGTGAGTTCGCCGTCGTCGCGGCAGAGGATCAGCACGTCGCTGTAGACCTTGTCGTCGGGATTGCGGCGGAAGTGCAGCCCGTGCCGCCGCCGCTCCCGACGGAGCACCTGCCCCACCGTGGTCGTGCTCCACTTGGCACTGGAACCCACGGTCACACCGTGGATCACCTCCACCCGGTCGCCCGGCTGGAGCTGCTCGTAGAGGCTGCGCGACTGGTATTCCTCTGGCGTCATGCGGTCACACTTCCTTGCTGTCGATCCACTTCGTCATCTTGCGGAGTCCGCGGCCGGTTTCCGTCAGCTTGTGCTCGCGCTCACGCCGCCGCGTGCTCTTGAACATCGCCGCACCGCCGCGGTTTTCGAGGATCCAGTCGCGGGCAAACTGCCCCGAGCGAATCTCCTCGAGGATCTTCTTCATCTCCTTGCGGGTCTCTTCGGTGATGATCCGCTTGCCACGCGTGTAGTCGCCATACTCGGCGGTGTTCGACACGCTGTACCGCATGTATTCGAGGCCGCCCTGGTAGAAGAGGTCGACGATCAGCTTCATCTCGTGCAGGCACTCGAAGTAGGCCATTTCCGGCTGATAACCAGCCTCGACGAGCGTGTCGAAGCCGGCCTTGATCAGCTCCGAGACGCCGCCGCAGAGCACGGCCTGCTCGCCG
>CAZOMJ010000137.1:0-81728 GCA_964581055.1 uncultured Candidatus Kuenenia sp. | reverse complement strand
ACACTGGAAGACGTGCTCGTGGCGAACGTCGAGATCATCCATGCCGGGCTGACCGGAGATCGCTAGCGACATGCATTCGCCACGCCGTGAGCCGATCCAAAAGCCGATCCTGGAATTCCACGATGTGACGGTCGCCTACGGCAGGCGGCCGGTGCTGTGGAACGTCGACCTCACGATCGACGAGCCGGGGCTGTTCGGCATCATCGGGCCCAACGGTGCCGGCAAGAGCACGCTCCTGAAGGCGGCGCTCGGCCTCGTGCCGTTGGCCGGCGGCGCGATCAGCTTCTTCGGCCGGCCGTTCGCCGAGGTGCGAGGCCGCGTCGGCTACGTGCCGCAGCGGGAAACTGTCGACTGGGATTTCCCGGTCAGCGTGAGCGACGTCGTGCTGATGGGCACCTACGCGCGGCTCGGATGGTTTCGACGGCCGGGGCCGCCGGAGCGGGACGTGGCCCGGAAGAGCCTCGCGCGAGTCGGTCTCACCGACGTCGCGGAAAGGCAGATCGGCAAGCTTTCCGGCGGCCAGCAGCAGCGGGTTTTTCTTGCCCGGGCTCTTGCCCAGCAGGCGGATGTATACGTGCTCGACGAACCGATGGCCGGTGTCGATGCCAGATCGCAGGAACTGATCTTCGGAGTGCTTTCCGAGCTTCGGGATGCCGGCCGGTTGGTCGTCGTCGTGCATCATGATCTTCGGACCGCGGCCCAATGGTTCGATCGCGTGGCGCTGATCGACATGCGGCTGGTGGCCGCGGGCCCGACGAACGCGGTGCTCACGCCCGAGAACCTGGAGCGGACCTACGCCGGCCGGCTCGATCTGCTCGACGAACTCGGCCGTGCGGTCGAGGAACGGGGGCGGACGTCATGACAGGCCCGGCAGGACTCGAGTCGCTGTTCGCGATCTCCCACAACACGCTGGTTGTGGCCTGCGGCGTGGCGGCCGTCGGATGTGCGGCGGGGGTGATCGGCTGCTTTGGTGTGCTCCGCAAGCGGGCGCTGGTGGGGGATGCGGCCGCCCACGCCACGCTTGCCGGCGTGGCGCTGGCCTTTCTGGCCACGGGCCGCCGCGATCTGCCGGTGCTGCTCATCGGCGGATTTCTCTCCGGGCTCGCAGCGCTCGGCGTGCTCGTGCTTCTTCGGCGGTGCACCCGCACCCGGGATGACGCCGCCACGGCGATCGTGCTGAGCGTGTCGTTCGGCCTCGGCATCACCCTCGTCTCTGGCATCACGGCCCGCGGCATCCCCGGCGGCGCGGGCCTGGAACAGTTTCTTCTCGGGCACACCGCTGCGCTCACGACGGCCGACGCGCTGATCCTTGCCGGCGCGTCAGCGGCCGCGGTGCTGCTGCTGGTGCTGTCGCTCAAGGAGGCCACGCTCGTCGCATTCGACCCCTCCTTTGCCGCCGCCACCGGCTGGCCCGTGGCCCTCATCGACTACTGCCTGGTGATGCTGGTGGCGGTGATGGTGGTGGTGGGCCTGCCGGCCGCCGGCGCGGTGCTCGTCACGGCGTTGGTGGTGATTCCGCCGGTGGCCGCCAGGCAGTGGACCGACCGGGTGCCGACGATGCTCGTGCTCTCGGGTGTGTTCGGCGTGGCGTCGGCCCTGTTTGGCGTGGCCGTGAGCGCGGTCGTCCCCCGTCTGGCGACGGGGCCGCTGGTGGTGCTGGCGGCGGCGTTCATCTTCGCGTGCTCACTCGTGGCGGCGATGGGCCGCGGCTGGTGGGCCCGTCACCACCGTCTGCGAAACAAAGTGATCGCACTCGATGCACCTCCGCCGGCCCAAACCGTCCGGGGGCGGTGAACGATGATCAACAGCCTAATGCTTCGCAGACCGAAGTTGCCCGTATTGGTTCGCCGGCTGCGGCATGCTCGTCGCCGGCGGATTCTGCTACGGGAGGCTCGTGGACGATGGTGGATCGCGCGTGAGTCGCAGAATTCACCGGCTCCTGCGCGTGCCTCCGACCGGCTCCTCAGCATCTGGAGTTTTTCACGTGACTCGATGACACAACGATCACGACGCGGATCAGCAGCAACGTGCGGTCGCCAGGAAACATGTTGAATCTTTCCTTCTTCACCGACGGCGGCGGCATGCATGCCTGGGCGATCGCCACGGCGGCGATGGTGGCGGCCTGCTGCGGGCTCGTCGGCACGCTGCTCGTCGTCCGCCGGATGAGCCTCGTGGGCGACGCCATCAGTCACGCCGTTCTGCCCGGCATCGTGGTGGCGGTGCTCGCGGGCGGAAGGCCCGGGGGGCTGCTCGTGCTGGTGGGCGCCGTGGCGGCGGCGCTGCTCACGGTCTGGCTGACGCAGTTCT
Source organism: uncultured Candidatus Kuenenia sp. (assembly GCA_964581055.1). GTDB lineage: Bacteria > Planctomycetota > Planctomycetia > Pirellulales > UBA1268 > CAMCQY01. The sequence continues at coordinate 79,421 of CAZOMJ010000137.1, read as the reverse complement.
TGCGCACCGAGGGCGGGCTCGCCGAGGATGCCGGGGCCGGGGTGGCCTTCACCACGCTCTTCGCGCTCGGCGTGGTGATCGTGACGGCCGTGGCGTCCCGCATCGATCTCGATCCCGGCTGCGTGCTTCATGGCGTGTTGGAACTGGTGCCGTTCGATACGGTGCCCATCCTTGGCGTCGAGACGCCAAGGGCCTTCCTGACCGCCACGGCAGTGTTCGTCGGGTTGTCGTTGGCGGCGATCGGCACCTGGAAACTGCAGGTGTTCACCGCCTTCGACCCCGAAGCGGCCCGGGCGGTCGGCGTGCCGGTGGCGGCGGTCACGACGGGGCTGCTCGTGGCCACGGCGCTGGCCACGGTGGCGGGCTTCGAGGCCGTGGGGGCGATCCTCGTCGTGGCCATGCTCGTCGTGCCTGCGGCCGCCGCCGAAATGCTCACGCGACGACTGCATCGCATCGCGATGCTGTCGATTCTCTTGGGCGTCGTGGCCGCGGGAATCGGCTACCTGGCCGCATGGCGCTGGAACACCAGCGCCGCGGGCATGATCGCCGTCGTGCTCGGCATTCAATACCTCCTGTGCGTGCTGCTCACGCCCGACGATGGGCTCGTGGCACGCCTCTTCAACCGCGGCTGGTTTGCGTGGCGGGTGGCCTGTGAAGACAGGCTCGCTGCATGGTGGCGGGCCGAGGAGGCGGCGGCACGCGGGGATGCGCCGCCGACATCCGCACGGCCGACGCTCGGCGACCATCTTGCCGACACCTGGCTGGCAATCACGCGTCGGGTGACGCGGGGTCCGCAAGGCTGGGCACTCACCGCCCGCGGCCGGGAGCAGGCGGACATGGTGGTGCGGTCGCATCGGCTCTGGGAGTCGTGGCTGGGGCGTCATGCCGAGTTGCCGCTCGATCATCTCCATCCGCCGGCGGAATGGATCGAGCACCATCTCGGCGCCGATGTCCGGCGGCGGATCGAGGCGGAGGTCGGCATGCGGACAAGCGATCCGCACGGCCGGTCGATCCCGCCCGAGCCGTGAACCTGTGCGCTGTGTTCACGCCGGGCGCGGCCGTCTCCTCAGCCGGTCGAGCGCGAGGTACACCACCGGCGTCGTGAAGAGCGTCAAGCACTGGCTCACGATCAGTCCGCCCACGATCGCGACTCCGAGCGGCCAGCGGATCTCCGCCCCCGGGCCGGTGCCCAGCGCCAGCGGCAGGCCACCGAGCAGGGCGGCGAGCGTCGTCATCGTGATCGGGCGGAACCGCAGGATGCAGGCCTCCACGATGGCATCGGCGGCTGTCAGCCCCCGCGTCCGCTCCGCCTCGAGCGCGAAGTCGATCATCATGATCGCGTTTTTCTTCACGATCCCGATCAGGAGGATGATGCCGATGAGCGACATCACGTTGAGCTCCTTGCCAAACCAGAGCAGCGCCACGAGCGCCCCCAAGCCGGCGCTGGGAATCGTCGAAATGATCGTCAGCGGATGCACGAAGCTCTCGTAGAGGATGCCCAGCACGATGTAGACCGCGATGATCGCCGCGAGGATGAGCAGCGGCTGGTCGACCAGGGAGGCGCGAAACATCTGCGCGGTGCCGGCAAAACGCCCCTGCACGCTCGCGGGCATCGCCAGGTCTTCGGCGACCTCCTCGACCGCTTCCACAGCGTCGCCAAGCGACACGCCCGGCGCAAGATTGAAGGAAACCGTGGCCGAGGGAAACTGGCCCGTGTGGTTGACCATCAAGGGGGCGTTGGCGGGGGCGATGGTGCAGAGCGAATCCAGCGGTATCTGCGACCCGTCGCTGCCCGTCACCCGCAGGAACCGGAGCGATTCCGGCCCCTCCAGAAACTCCGGCTCCAGTCCCAGCACCACGCGGTATTGGCCGCGCGGCCGGTACATGATCGAGACATACCGCTGTCCGAAGGCGTCGTAGAGCGCGTCGTCGATCTGCTGCGGCGTGACGCCGAACCGGGCGGCCTCGTCACGGTTGATCGTGAGGCCCGTCTGCAGCCCGCGATTCTGCTGGTCGCTGCGGACGTCGACCAGTTCGGGCAGCGCCCGCATGGCGGCCAGCAGTTTGGGGCCCCAGGTGTCGAGGTCGCCCAGCGTGTCGGCGCGGAGAGTGTATTGATATTGGGCACCGCTCATGCGGCCGCCGATGCGGAGATCCTGCACCGGCTGCATCACCAGCGTGGCGCCCGGCAGCGCCGCCATCGACCGCCGCAGCCGGTCGACCACCTGGTCGGCGTCGAGCCCCCGTTCCTCCTTCGGCTTGAGCGTGATGAACATTCTCGCCGTGTTGGGACCGCCGCCCGTCGCGGCCCCCGTCGAGCCTGTCACGCCCGCCACGGCCGGATCCTCGTGGATCGCCAGGGAGAACGCGGTGAGGAGCCGGCTCATGGTCTGGAACGACGTGTCCTGGTCGGCGTCGAGCATGGCCGCGACGCGGCCGTTGTCCTGCTGCGGAAAGAATCCCTTGGGCACGATCACGTAGAGATAGACCGTGAGTGCCATCGTCGCGAGGTTGACCGTCATCGTCAGCCGCGGATGCCGCATCACCACCGCGAGCGCCCTTCCATACCAGGCGGTGATCGCCGCGAGGCACCGCTCCGTCCACCGGTTCGCCCAGCCGCGTTCCTGTGCCGAAGCGGGCCGCAAAAGCCACGCGCACATCATGGGCGTGAGCGTCAGCGACACCACCATCGACACCCCGATCGCCACCGAGAGCGTCACGGCGAACTCGCGGAACAACCGCCCTACGATGCCGCCCATGCAGAGAATCGGGATGAACACGGCCACGAGCGACACGCTGATCGACAGCACCGTGAACCCGATCTCCCGGGCGCCGGCGACCGCCGCGGCCATCGGCTTCATGCCGGCCTCGCGATACCTTGCGATGTTTTCCAGAACCACGATCGCGTCGTCTACCACGAACCCGGTGGCGATCGTCAGTGCCATCAGCGACAGATTGTCGAGGCTGTAGCCCAGGAAGTGCATGGCGGTGAAGGTGCTCACCAGCGACACCGGCACGGCCACGCTGGGCACGAGCGTGGCCCGTACGTCCCGCAGGAAGACGAACACGACCAGCACCACGAGCGCCACCGAGATCAGAAGCGTGTGCTGGACGTCGGCGATGCTCGCCCGGATCGCCGCCGTGCGGTCCATCGGCATGGCGAGTTCCATGCCGGCGGGAATCTGCGACCGCAGCTGCGGCAGGAGCGCCATGATGTTGTCCACGGTGCGGACGATGTTGGCGGTGGGCTGCCGGTAGACGATCACCAGGATCGTCGGCTGACCGTTGTAGACGCCGGCCACCCGCGTGTCCTGCACGGAGTCGGTGATCGTGGCCACGTCGCCCAGCCGCACCGGCGCCCCGCGCCGGAATGCCAGGATGATCTCCCGGTATTCGGCGGCCTTGAACAACTGGTCCGTGGTGGCGATCGACCACGACGCCGTGCCGTCGTCGATGATCCCCTTGGGCCGGTTGGCGTTGGCGTTCTGCACGGCCAGGCGGACCTCGTCGAGCCCGATTCCATACCGCTCGAGCACCGTCGGATTGACCCTCACCCGCACGGCCGGCGACGAACCGCCGCTGATGGTCACTTGGCCCACCCCGGGCACCTGCGAGAGCTTCGTCTGCACGATCGTGGCTGCGGCGTCCTGCAACTGCGGTCGGTCGTGGATGGGCGACGTCATGACGAGGATCATCACGGGCGAGTCGGCGGGGTTCACCTTGTAGGCATAGGGGGTGCCGGGGAGATTCGCCGGCAGGCGGCCGCGGGCGGCGTTGATTCCCGCCTGGACGTCTCGGACGGCGGCATCGATGTCGCGATTCAACTCGAATTGCAGCGTCACCGCCGTCTGGCCGAGCGCGCTGGTGGAGGTCATCTCGGTGATGCCCGCGATCAGGCCGAACTGCCGCTCCAGCGGCGTGGCCACGGCCGAGGCCATCGTCTCGGGGCTGGCCCCGGGCAGGGCCGCGCCGACGCTCACCGTGGGGTATTCCACCTGCGGCAGCGGCGACACCGGGAGCAGGAAGTAGCAGATCGCGCCGGCGAGCGTGATCGCGATCGCCAGCAGCGACGTGCCGACCGGCCGACGGATGAACCACTCGGAGAAATGCATCACTCCGCCCCCCGGCGGAACACGCGGCCCAGCCTGTCGAACCAGAGATAGATCACCGGCGTGGTGTAGAGCGTGAGCAACTGGCTGAAAACGAGTCCGCCGATGATCGTGATGCCCAGCGGTCGCCGCAACTCGGATCCCACCCCGGTGCCCATCGCCAGCGGCACCGCCCCCAGGAGCGCCGCCATCGTGGTCATCATGATCGGCCGGAACCGCAGCAGGCAGGCTTGGCGGATCGCCTCTGCCGGGCCCACGCGGCGGCCGTCGATGCCGTTGCGTTCGGCGTCCATCGCGAAGTCGATCATCATGATCGCGTTCTTCTTCACGATGCCGATCAGCAGGATGATGCCGATGAGCGCGATCACGCTCAGATCCAGTCGGTACATAAGCAGTGCCACGAGCGCCCCAACGCCGGCGCTGGGCAGCGTCGAGAGGATCGTCAGGGGATGGATCGTGCTTTCGTAGAGCACGCCCAGCACGATATAGACCGTGACGATCGCCGCCAGGATGAGCAGCAGTTGGTTGTCGAGTGACGCCTGGAACGCGGCCGCCGTGCCTTGGAACGCCGTCTGGATGCCGGGCGGCATGCCGCTGGCGATGCGTGCCGCGTCGATGGCCTGCACCGCGCCGCCCAGCGAGGCCCCGGGCGCGAGGTTGAACGACACCGTCACCACCGGAAACTGTCCCTGGTGGTTCACCGCGAGCGGCGTGCTCGTCTCCTCGATTCGCGTGACGGCGCTCAGCGGCACACGGCTGCCGCCCCGTTCCCCGTTCCCCGGATCCATTATTCGGGGGTTCATGTTTCTGGGATCCCGGTTTCCCGAATCCCGGTTCCCCGAATTCGGGCCGGCGTCGCCCGGCTCGCGGCCACCGTCGCCAGTCACGCTGACGTACATCTGCCCGATGTCGTCAGGATGGTTGCGATATTCCGGCTGCACCTCCAGCACCACGCGGTATTGATTGAGCTGTGTGTAGAGGATCGAGATCTGCCGCTGACCGAAGGCGTCGTAGAGCGTGTCGTCGATCATCTGCGGCGTGACTCCCAGCCGCGAGGCGGTGTCGCGGTCGATGACGACGCGGGTCTGGAGTCCTTCGTTCTGCTGATCGCTGGTCACGTCGCTCAGTTCGGGCAGTGCCTGCAGCCGCTCCACGAAGCGAGGCACCCATTCCCCCAGCTCCTGCTCGTCCGGCGACTCCAGGCTGTATTGGTACTGCGTGCGGCTCACACGGGTCTCAACCGACAGGTCCTGCACAGGCTGCATGAACAGCGTGATCCCCTCCACGCCCGCCAGCCGCGACTGCAGTCGCCGGATCAGCTCCGTCGCGGTGATTCGCCGCTCCTCCAGGGGCGCGAGGTTGATCTGGATGCGGCCGCTGTTGACCGTGGTGTTGGTGCCGTCGATGCCGATGAAGCTCGACAGGCTGTCCACCGCCGGATCCTCCAGGATCGCCCGGTTGAGCTGCTGCTGCCGCGTCGCCATCTCCTCGAAGGAGATGCTCTGCCGTGCCTCCGAGATGCCGAGAATCACGCCCGTGTCCTGCACCGGGAAGAAGCCCTTGGGCACGATTGCGTAGAGCTGCACCGTCGCCGCCAGCGTGGCCACGGCGACGAGCATCGTCGCGGCCTGGTGTCGCAGGACGAAGCCGAGCGTCGCCGCGTAGGCCTGTAGGCACCCGTCGAACACCGACTCGCTGGCCCGATAGAGCCAGCCCCGCCGTGCCGCCTCGCGGTGTGCGAGGAGCTTGGCGCACATCATCGGCGTCAGCGTCAGCGAGACGATGGCCGAGACGATGATCGTCACGCTGAGCGTGACGGCGAACTCCCGGAACAGTTCCCCCACGATATCACCCATGAACAGCAGGGGGATGAGCACGGCGATCAGCGACACGCTCAGGCTGACGATCGTGAAGCCGATCTCGGCAGACCCTTTCAGGGCCGCGGCCAACGGCGATTCCCCCTGTTCCAGGTAGCGGACGATGTTCTCGATCATCACGATCGCGTCGTCGACGACGAACCCCGTCGAAATCGTCAGGGCCATGAGCGTGAGGTTGTTGAGGCTGTAGCCGAGCAGCTGCATCACGGCGAACGTGCCCACCAGCGAAAGCGGCACCGCCACGCCGGGTATGAGCGTGGCCGTGACGTCGCGCAGGAAGAGGAAGATGATGAGGACGACCAGGCCGATGGTCAGCAGCAGTTCGTGTTGCACGCCCTCGATGCTGGCGCGGATCGTGACGGTGCGATCGGTGAGCACGTGCAGCGACACGGCCGCCGGCAGCGATGCCTGGAGTTGCGGCAGCAGGGCCTTGATGCTGTCGACGACGGCGATGATGTTTGCCCCCGGCTGCCGGTGGATGTTGACGATCACCGCCGGCACGTCGTTCATCCAGGCCGCCTGCCGGACGTTCTCGGCCCCGTCGACGACGCGGGCCACGTCAGCCAGATGAATCGGGGCGTTGTTGCGGTAGCCGATGATCAGTTCGCGGAACTGGTCGCTGGTGAGGAGTTGGTCGTTGGCGCTGATCGTGTAGGCCTGGCGGCGGCCGTCGAAGCTGCCCTTGGCCTGGTTCACGCTGGCCTGCACGAGGGCCGTGCGCAGGTTTTCGAGGTTGAGGCCCAGCGACGAGAGCGCCGTGGGGTTGGCCTGAATGCGGATGGCTGGCTTCTGGCCGCCGGAGATGCCCACCAGCCCGACGCCCGACAGCTGTGAGACCTTCTGCGCCAGTCGCGTGTCGGCGAGGTCCTGCACCTTCGTCAGCGGCAGCGTGTCGCTGGTCAGCGCGAGCGTGAGGATCGGTGCGTCCGCGGGGTTGGTCTTGGTGTAGATCGGCGGATTGGGCAGATCGCGGGGCAGGATCGCGGCGGCCGCGTTGATCGCCGCCTGCACCTGCTGGGTGGCCACGTCGATATTCAGGTTGAGGTTGAACCGCAGCGTGATCACTGAGCAGCCCTCCGAACTCGTGGAGGTCATCTGCGTCAGACCCGGCACCTGGCCGAACTGCCGTTCGAGCGGCGCGGTTACCGACGAGGCCATCACGTCGGGGCTGGCGCCTGGATAGAACGTCAGCACCTGGATGGTCGGGTAGTCGACCTGGGGCAGCGCCGAGACGGGCAACTGGCGGTAGGCGATCAGACCGGCCAGCAGGATGGCCAGCATCAGAAGGCCGGTGGCCACTGGCCGCAGGATGAACGGCCGCGATAGGCTCATGGGTCAGGCTCTTGCGACATCCGCCGGGCACCGCGGGAACCGGATCCACTCGGCGGCGGGAGTCGTCGCCGCGGCCGGCCCGGTCGTCAGCCGGCCCCCTCGCCGATGGGTTTTGCCGGCGCGCCGCGGACGGCCACCTTGGCCTTGTTGTTGAGTTTGTCGATCCCGGTGGTGACGACCAACTCGTTGGGGACGAGTCCGCTGACGATCGCCACCTGGTCGCCCTGGGTGGCGCCGGTAATGACGGGACGGAGTTCCACCGTCGAGTCCGGCTGCACGACGTAGACGAAGGTCGATTTCGGCCCGTGCTGCACGGCCGCCATGGGGATCACGGTGGCGCCGCGGATCGTTTCCACCAGCAGGCGGGCATTGACGAATTGATTCGGGAACAGCGTGTTGTCGTCGTTCGGAAACACGGCCTTGAGCTTGACCGTGCCGGTCGTTGAATCGACCTGGTTGTCGAGGGCCAGCAGCGACCCGCTGGCGAGCTTGGTCTGGAAGTCGCGGTTGTAGGCGTCGACCGCGAGCTTCCGGGTGGTGGCGAGCGCCCGCTGCACGCGCACGATCTCATCCTGCGGAACGGTGAACACGACGGCGATCGGATGGAACTGGGCGATGACCGCCAGCCCGGCGGAGTCGTTGGCCCGGACGATGTTGCCGGGATCGACCAGCCGCAGGCCGATCCTGCCGCTGATGGGGGCGGTGATCCTGCAGTAGTCGAGTTGCAGCCGCACGTTGTCGATGACACCGCGGTCGATCTTGATCGCAGCCTCGCACTGCTGCACGAGGGTCCGCTGCGCGTCGATCTGCTGCTCGGTGACCTGTCTGAGGTCGGCCAAAGATTCGTAACGCTCCAGATCCCGCTGCGCCGTCCGCAAGGCGGCCTCGCCCCTGGCCAGCGCTCCTTCGGCCTGCGTGAGCTGCACCTCGTAGGGCCGCGGATCGATCTCCGCCAGCAGGTCTCCCTCTTCGACGGTCTGCCCCTCCTGGAAGGCCACCTTGAGGAGTTGGCCTTCCACGCGGCTGCGGATCGTGACGGTGTTGTAGGCGACGACCGCCCCGAGTCCGTTGAGGTACAGATCGAGGTCGGCCTGCCGGGCCGCTGTGGCCGTCACCGGCACCACCCGCGGCGTCACGGCCTTGGCCTGGGGCGGCTGAGGACGAACCCATGCGACCGTCCGCTCCAGGATGGCGGGATCCCGGTAGAAGACCGTTCCCGCGACCGCCGCCACCAGCAGCCACGAGGCCGCGGGCCACCAGGATCGGCGACGGGGTGGATCGGCTGCCCGAACCGGTTCGGCGTTGGCCTGGTCTGGCAGCATTGGCAACGATCGTCGTGAGAGAGCAGGAAGCCGTGGGGGTGACCGCTGCGGGATCAGTGCGGATCGACACCCTTCGATCGGTCATTCAAGGGTACCGAACCTTTCGCCCCGCTTCAACGACGGGCACGCTGTCGAGGGTTGGCCCCCTGTCAGTCCGTGACGAATCCTCGGAGCGTTGCCAGGTTCCCGCGATCCTGGCGGGGGCAGGGCTTGCCGTCGGGGCCCTCCTTCGGCGTCTCCAGGATCAATGGGATCTTTGCCAGCTTGGGGTGGTTCATGATCAGCCGAAAGGCGTCGGGACCGATATGTCCCTTCCCGATTGCCTCGTGGCGGTCGACCCGCGAACCCCGTGCCCGCTTCGAGTCGTTGGCATGAATCACCTTCAGTCGGTCGAGGCCGATGGCGGCGTCGAACTCCGCCAACGTGCGGTCGAGTTCCTTCTTGGGCGACAGGCCGTAGCCCGCGGCGAATACATGGCAGGTGTCGAGGCAGACCGCCGCACGGGCGGCGTGGCCCGCGGCGTCGATCGTCTCGAGCATGGCGGCGATCTCCTCGAAGGAGTCGCCGAGGCAGGAGCCCTGGCCAGCCGTCGTCTCGATGAGGATGCCCGAGGAAAGGCCGCGGGTGCGGGCGAGCGCCGAAGCGATGCCGTCCGCGGCCCGTTGCACCGCCTTGTCACGCGGTTGTTCGCCGGCGGCGCCGGGATGGGCCACCACCCAGGGAATGGCGAGTTGGGCTGCCCGTTCGAGTTCGACGACGAGTCCGTCGATCGATTTCTTCCGCAGCACCGGATCCGCGGCCGCGGGGTTGATCAGGTAGGAATCGTGCGCCACGACGAGCGACAGCCCGGCCTTCGCGACGGCCTGCTGGAAGGCCTCCGCATCAGCGGCATCGATCGGTGTGACGTCCCAGCGGTTGATGTTGCGGGTAAAGACCTGCAGGCAGTGGCAGCCGGTCTCCACGGCCCGCTCCACCGCCCGGCTCAGGCCGCCGGCAATCGACTGATGGGCGCCTACGACCCGCCGAGAACCGGCTCGCCGTGAGGCTGACGGCTTGGCGGGTGATTTCCGCGAGGGAGTCCGGGCTGGTTTCGGCGTCATGCGGCCCTGCTGGAAAGAAGGGGATATGTTCTCGGCGGATGGCGAGGCAGTCTACGTTTTTCTGGCGGTTTGAAACGGCTGTTGCGTCGGCGGGGGACCGTGGCTGCCACGCGAGACGACAATCGGTTTTGACGGGCCCGCCGGGGCCCGTACACTTCGGACTGAGCCGGGTGAATTTCCTGTGACCACTTTTGGAAGGCCGCGGCCGTGGGCAACATCGTATCGATCATCGTTGCGGCAGCCGTCGCTGCCCTGGCAGGCACCGCGATCGCGGTGGCCCTGCGGCCGATTCGTGCCGCGCGACGCGCTGAACAGTTGGCCCGCATCCAGAGAGATTTCCACCGGCAACGGGAGCAACTGGAAGCCAAGTTCATCGACCGGGCCGCCGCCAGTGGCAAGCCACGGGGCCTGATGTGGACAAACGTCGCCTTCGATGACGACGTGATCTACGTCCGCGACCGCCGTAACCGGAGCCTGCCTCGGAGCCTGAAGGCGCTGGTGGCCATCGAGGTGAGCTTCGAAGCGGTGGAGGGGGGCGGCATGGAGGAGGTCGAGGCGGTGTCGAACGTGCGGGCTGCCACGGCGGAATTCCTCTACGACGGCGTTCGCTGGTGCACGGCGGGCCGCGTCTATTTCAATCTCGCGCCGTCGGCCGCGGTGAAGTATCTGAGCGCCGACCTCGAACTCGTTGCCGAAGAGCACGCCGCGGCACGGACCTGACGCCGCGCGTCAGGGAGGCGATCGAGACGGCCGTGGCTGGTCCGGCGAGCTCGGCGGGCCTGGCAGACTTGGTGGTTCTGCTGGGCCACGGCGACTATGACGGTTATGCCATGAAGCGGGCGAGCGATGCCCTCTGCCGCCGATACAAGGCGGAAAGGGGGCATTGCATGATCGGCATTCGTGCCGGCGTTCACGCCGCACTGATCATGGTCGTGGCGTTCGGTCTGGCGGGGCTGCTGCGCAGCCCTGGCGCGTCGGCTGCCGAGAGGCTGACACCGCCGCCACTGGCGCCCGCCGTGCCGCCTGAGCGGATCGCGGAGGGGCATCTGCGTCGGGCCCGCGAACTCGCCGCCTCCTCCTGTGAACTGGCCAAGAAATGTGATTGGCACGCGGTCGATGGCTATTACACGGCCTGCGAGGAGGCATGGAACGCGATCTGGACCTGCCCGGGTTCGCCGGAGATTCTCTGCGAGGCTTCGGCGATCTATGCCGACTCGCTTCAGGGCCTGCTCGAATCCGCCAACGTTCATGGCCGGTTCACGGGGCAGGGGCTGATGATCGGTCCCAGGTGGAAGCCGATCTGCGTGCCGATCCAGACGCGGTCGCTGTCGGTGGATCCGTGCGAGATCGAGTCGATCGAGGCGTCATGCCGTCCCGACGACAAGCGGATCACCCGGCGGCATGTCCGCGGCGGCTTCGGTCTCCCCGTCTCGGTGCGGATCGCGCGGGGGCCCGAAGGAAGCGTGTCCTGGGATCTCGCGCCGACGCGGCAGGCGATCGCCGCCACTGCGGTGCTGCGGTTCCAGATGCCGGGCGACGAGAATTTCCTGCAGAAGTTCTCGGGGCCGCTGGCACGCGACCACGCACCGGCCATCCTCGATCTGGCGAATCCCGTGGAAATCGCCGCAGTGCATATCGGGCCGGCCCGTCCGCTGCTCGCCGCCGACCTCACCGCGCCGCTCCTCGACATGCTCGAGAGCATGCCGAAGACCAACGCCATCCAGGGGTTCGTCCAGCCGTTCGGCGCGGGTGACACGCAGCCCAGGCTGGAGTGCCTGCAGCCGCACCAGCCCGGCAAGATTCCGGTCGTGTTCATTCACGGCCTGGCCAGCGACGAGGGAACGTGGTTCGACATGCTCAACGAACTGCGGGCCTGGCCGACCTTTCATCGCCGGTTCGAGCCATGGATCTTCCACTATCCGACCGGCGCTTCGTTCCTGCAGTCGGCGGCGGTGCTCCGTCGCGAACTCACCTCGGCCGTGCAGCGGCTCGATCCGCAGGGCAGCGATCCGGCGCTCAAGTCGCTGGTGCTCGTCGGCCACAGCATGGGCGGCCTCCACGCCAAGCTCCAGGTGGTGGAGTCTGGCACGGCGATCTGGGATGCGATCGCCTGCCGCCCGCTCGAGGAGATTCGGATGCGGCCAGAGCTGAGGAGCCAGGTTGCACCGGCCTACTTCTTCCACCCGCTGCCGTTCGTGAAGCGGCTGGTGTTCATCGCCACGCCGCACAGCGGCTCGATGCTGGCCTCGCTCGGCGTGGGGCGTGTGGCTTCGCTCACGGTGCAGCAGCCTCCCGAGATGAAGGCGATCCACGACGAGATCACTCGTGCCAATCCGGGATCCTTCCGGCCGGACTATGAACGCAGCCTGCCGACGACGGTCGACGTGCTCGAGCCCAGTTCCACGATCCTGCAGTCGCTGCGCGGGCTGCGGGTGCCGTGCTGGGTGACCACGCACAGCATCATCGGCAACGCCCACCATTCACCCGTGGGCGACGGCGGCGACTGCATCGTGCCGGTGTCGAGCGCCCGGCTGCCGGGGGTGGTGAGCGAGGTGCTGGTGCCGGCCACGCACACGCGGGTGCACCATCACCCCGACACGATCGCCGAACTCGAGCGGATCCTCGTGCAGCACCTCCGCGAGACCGGGCTGTAGGAAAATCGAGACGGGAGCAATCCTGCTCGGTGCGGAATACGCCTTCCCACGTGGCGGCTCGGCGATCTCGCTGGGGATGGTGGAGTCGCGTATCGCAAACTCCGATCTCGGCGTGGGTGCAGTTGGCGAACCAATGCAGCCTGCAAGCACAGGCCTCATCAGCTTCGGGACAAGTTAAAAACTTGCCGCCACGGGGGGCAGCACATGTCGTGCCGAACAGGGTTGCTCCCGTCCCCATTTTCCGTTCTGTGATTCACGGGCCGAGCGGGGGCAGCTGGGAAACCTCTGTCGAGAGCATCATGGCGGCAGTGGCCGCAGCCGGCTGAAAGTCGCGGGAGCGGGCCCCGGTCGATCGGCGAGAGCGCCGCCAGAGTTCGTAGAGCGTGACGACGCCAAACGTCAGCGAGGAGTAGACGAAATAGAGCCAGTGCAGGGAGATCGATGAGACGGCGAATCCGACGCCGCGTTTTCTCAGACATAGCCTGTAAAAGTCACGGTTTAATGCGACCACGACCAGCCCGCAGGCTAATGCCGCCCACAGCATCATCGGCACAAACATCGAAGCCGCCAGGCAGACGGCCAGAAGCACTGAACAGATACCGCTGAGCCGTCCCCGCCAGTCGAGGTTGAGCGTGGCGGGCAGTTCTTTGCTGTTCATGATCAAGTGCGTCCACGGTGCGGCGCGGTGCACGATGTCGGTGAAGACCATCGAGGCGAGTGTCCAGCGCTTGAGGTGTTTGCACCGGACGGTGGGCGCGAGCAGGATCCTGCCACCATTGGCTGCGACCCGCATCCCCAGTTCGATGTCCTCGACGCTCGGGTAGGCATACTTTTCGTCAAACCCGCCGACGTCGAGGAATGCCGTCGTCCGCATGGCTCCGCAGCCCGACCAGAACGTGCCGGCCGTGCCGGGATGGGACACGTGAGTGTGATGGTGGAGCAGGTTGCGGAAGGCACTCGCCATGCCGTCGGCGGCCGGTTCGTCGTCGTAGGCGCCGAACAGGCCGACCAACTCCGGATCGGCCATGAACGTGGCATGGACGCGGTCGATGGCATCGGCTGCGAGTTCGACATCGGCATCGACGAAAAACAGGATCTCACCCCGGGCCGACTCTGCGGCGAGGTTGCGTGCGATCGCCGGCCCCGATCGGTTGCCGGTCTGCACGATCCTGACATCGGAGCGATCGAGCCACCCAGGGGCCGGAGGGGCGGCCCCGTCGAAGACGAAGACGACTTCCGTGTTCGTGGTCGTGCTGTCGAGCAGCGACAACACCCGCCGCGCACACCGTTCAAACGTGCCCGACCAGAAGACCGTGGGCATGATCACGGAGATGTCGGGCGGTTGCTGATCCTGAGAGGCGGCTCTGCCTCGCCGCGGCGACAGACTCGCCGGAGAACGTGACCACTCGCCTTTATCGATAGACTGCATATGCGATTCATGCACGTGATGGCGGTTCGTGCCTGCGGCCTTGCCGCTGACCGAGCCACTATAAATTAACCTCTCATAATGTCCACGAAAAAACCACGAACTGGGCATGGCGCGCACGAATCGGGAATAACGCGCACGAAACGGGAATGGTGCGCACGAAAATAGCGATGAGGAGGGCGTGACATGGTGCCGGGCCGCCTCGCGGGCATTGCCGTCGGCGATTCTTTCCCCCTTGATGGAGGGGGCTGTGTCGCAGGCCCGGGCGGGGTCAGGGCCCATGCGACCGGAGGTCGAAGTCGAGGTCGTTCGTTCCGGAGCGTACGCACGTCTCGAGTTGCGAGCGGGAGTGGTAGCGTGGCGGCAGCAACTCCCGGCCGCCGTTCTCTTCGCTGGCGGTGGTGATCCGCACCGTATGCCGGTCTCTGTTCGCGCCGCGAATGTCCCGCAGGTAGCGGAGCTCGTACCGGCCTGTGGCATCGGTGGTGCCCTGCGACGTGCGGCCCGGCCCTGCCGGTGTGAACCGTACGGTTGCGTTGGAAAGCGGCCGGCCGTCGAGCGTGACGGTGCCGCTGACCAGGCCCAAGGGCGGCCGCGGGGAGGGCGAGCAGCCGAGGATGGCCAACGCGGTGATCGCGAGCCCAAGGCATCGCAACGGGCCGGCATGTCGATGGTGGGAAGGCATCGTGAGAGGGCGCCCGAATGAATCAAGGACCGGCCGTGGCAAGGCTGGCCACGGCGCCGTCTCGCATCGACCCGAGGAGCGGGAAGACGGCGTTGTTGTCCTTGGCGTCGATGAACTCGTCGAGCCAGTGCACGGAGCCGTCGGCCATGGCAAAGAAGCAGCCGCCGACGTGGTCGCTGCCGGGCGACTCGAAGAACAAGTTGTTCATCCCGCCGGGGTTGGCGTGGCCTGGATCGGTCGCGCTGACGAAGAGCGTGGCCACGCCCCCGACGGCCCAGCCATCGTGGCTTGTGCGGTTGTAGGTGTTAGCGGCGCCGCTGCCCCCTGCGAGCGGTCGCAGGCGTTGCAGCTCTCCCAGCATGATCGTGTTGGCAAGCCCGTCGGTCGCAGCGGCCAAAAGCCTGCCTGCATTGGGAAGAAACAGGCCCTGCCGATTGCCGGTGGAGCCGCTGACCGGAGTGTCTGTGTCCGCGAAACGATGTCCGTCGGCCGTGTCGTTGAGGAAGCCGTCGCCGCGTCCGTAGCAACCGCCGTAGTCGGTGCCGCCGCCCCGCCAGCCGCTGCGGAGGAGGTTTTTGTGGTCGTCACGGTCGACGCGGATGCCTGTTCGGCGGCTGGGACAATAGAACGACGGAATGTTGGTCTGGGCCACGGCGGCATTTCCCAGCACGTTGGTGGAGCGGTTCCAGCGATTGAAGAGAGTCACCTGCTCCAGGAACGGCAACACCGCCAGCATCCAGCCCGATCCATGCTTCGTCCCCGGACTGAAGGATTCCAGCTGGGCCTCAGCCCAGGGGTTCCAGCACCCCGTGCAGGTCGCCGGATTGATCGCCTCACTGACCACCGCAGCGGCAGGCAGACGGCGACTGCCCGACTCGTAGGCGAGCACCGCCGCGGCCAACTGTCGCAGGTTGTGCTGGCACGTCGCACGCCGGGCCGCCTCCCGCCCAGCCTGCATGGCTGGCAGCAGCAACCCGGCCAGCATCGCGATGACGGCCACCACGACCAGCAGTTCCACGAGGCTGAAGCCTGTCCTGCCCGAGACGCATGCGCTATCCGAGGCGCATGCGCAAAGGGTCTGTCGGCGGCGTGGGCATGACGACTGCCCGCACCGTGCCTGTGCGTTTCCGATCCATCCCTGCCCACTGCCGATCGACCTCTCCCTGAGTCGATCCCTCCGTGCCACAGCCACGTCCTGCGAATCCTGCTCGCCTGATAAACGAATGTCCGACCGATGAGGCCGATTTATAGGGGTGGTTGCATCCCTCGCAAGGGGATGCGTCTGTCGCGGCGGAATTCACGCCGGCAGAGCAGGGCGTCCCGGGCATCAAACGACAGCGTGCCGAAAGTCGGGGCACGCAAACACAGGAACACCAAAAGAAAAGGACCCGCGGTTGGGGAACCACGGGTCCGGTAGCGGCTCTAGAAGTGTGGGTCTTTGGGGGGGGGGGAACAGCCGCTGAAGAGATCGGTAAGTGTTTTGTGGGGAGCGGATGCTCGCCTGAAAGAACCATACCCCACAATCGCCGGCATGTCGACTCCGGCGGGAAATTTTTCTGACTTTCGCCTGCGGCCGCGACGCAGCGGAGGGTTTCGCCCGCTTTCGAGGCGGTTTTACAGGGCCAAGGCGACGGACACTTCTCGGCTTGGAGACCGGTTCGTTAGGCTACCGGCCACTTCGGCGGACCGGAATCGCCCCATCATCGTCGTCCCTCCCGCGTCTCACCCCCCCAAGGTTTCCATCCATGGCAGCCACGTTCGTCGACCCGTTTTCTGCCCGCGCCACCTTCGAAACAGGCTCCGGCCCGGCCACCCTCTACCGCCTGCGGGCGCTCGACGACGCCGGCATCACGAACACGTCCCGCCTGCCCTATTCGATGCGGATGGTGCTCGAGGCCCTGCTGCGGACCTGCGACAACTACGAGGTGACGGAGGCCGACGTCCGCAGCCTGGCCACCTGGAACGCCGCCAAGCCGGCCGAGACGGAAATTCCGTTCAAGCCGGCCCGTGTGGTGCTGCAAGACTTCACGGGCGTGCCGTGCGTGGTCGATCTGGCGGCCATGCGGGCGGCGATGAAGCGGCTCGGCGGCGATCCCCGAAAGATCAATCCACTCGTGCCGGTCGACCTCGTGATCGACCATTCCGTGCAGGTCGACTTTTTCGGCGCCGCCGATTCGCTCGCGAAGAACGTCGACATCGAATTCGAGCGGAATGCCGAACGCTATGCCTTCCTGCGGTGGGGCCAGCAGGCGTTCCAGAATTTCCGGGTCGTGCCCCCGGCGATCGGCATCGTGCACCAGGTGAACCTTGAATACCTCGCTGGCTGCGTCTTCCTCCGCGACGATCCCGCGGGCAAGAGCGGCCTGAAGGTGGCCGTGCCCGATACGCTCGTCGGCACCGACAGCCACACGACCATGATCAATGGCCTGGGGGTCGTCGGTTGGGGCGTGGGCGGCATCGAGGCCGAGGCCGTCATGCTCGGTCAGGCGTTGTCGCTCCTGCTGCCCGAGGTGGTCGGCTTCGAGTTCACCGGCCGACTGCCCGCCGGCGCCACCGCCACCGACCTCGTGCTCACGGTCACGGAGATCCTGCGGAAGGAGGGCGTCGTCGGGAAGTTCGTCGAGTTTTTCGGCTCAGGTCTCGCTGGCATGTCGCTCGCCGACCGGGCGACGATCGCCAACATGGCTCCGGAGTATGGCGCCACGATGGGCTTCTTCCCCGTCGACGACGAGACGCTGGCCTACCTCCGTCTCACCGGCCGGCCTGCGGAGCAGGTCGCTCTCGTGGAGCGCTACACGAAGGAGCAGGGGCTCTTCCGCACGGCGTCCGCGGCCGTGCCCGAATTCACCAAAACGCTCAGCCTCGATCTGGGCAGCGTCGTGCCGAGTCTGGCGGGACCGAAGCGACCGCAAGACCGCGTCGCCCTGCAGAATGTCAAGAAGACCTTCGCCGAATCGCTCACCGCCCCGACGGCCAAACGGGGCTTCGCGCTCGAGGGACCGGCCCTCACCCGCACCGGCACCGTGAAGGAAAACGGCCACGCCTCCACGATCCACCATGGCGCCGTGGTGATCGCCGCCATCACCAGTTGCACCAACACGAGCAACCCGAGTGTGATGGTGGCCGCGGGGTTGGTTGCCCGGAAGGCCGTGGCAAAGGGGCTCACGACGAAGCCCTGGGTGAAGACGAGCCTCGCGCCTGGATCCCGCGTGGTCACCGACTACCTGGAGCGGTCGGGCCTCGACAAGGATCTCGATGCCCTCGGCTTCGAGACGGTCGGCTACGGTTGCACCACCTGCATCGGCAACTCGGGTCCGCTGCCCGACGCGGTCGCCAAGGCCGTGACGGAGGGGGATCTCGTGGCCGCGGCGGTGCTCTCGGGCAACCGAAATTTCGAGGGCCGGGTCAATCCGCTCGTGAAGGCCAACTGGCTGGCCAGCCCGCCGCTGGTCGTGGCCTACGCTCTGGCCGGCACCACCGACATCGACATGGAGCACGAGCCGATCGGCACCGGCCGCGATGGGAAGCCGGTGTTCCTCCGCGACATCTGGCCGACGGCCGAGGAGGTGCGGCAGACCGTCGAGGCGAGCGTGTTGCCGGGGCAGTTCCAGAATCGCTACGGCAACGTCTGGAACTCGAATGAGCGGTGGAACGCCGTGCCGACATCCAAGGGCGAGCTCTACGATTGGCAGGCGGCAAGCACCTATATCCAAGAGCCGCCGTTCCTCGCCGACCTTACCCGTGAGGCCGTGGCGCCGCAGAGCGTTCGCGGGGCCCGCGTCTTGCTGGCGCTTGGCGACAGCGTGACCACCGACCACATCTCGCCTGCCGGCAGCATCGCGAAGGCCAGCCCGGCCGGGCACTATCTGATCGAGCACGGCGTCGAGCCCGTCGAATTCAACAGCTACGGCGCTCGCCGCGGCAACGACCGCGTGATGACGCGTGGCACGTTTGCCAACATCCGTATCCGCAATCTGCTCGTGCCGGGCACGGAGGGGGGCGTGACGCGGCTCCTGCCCGGGGCGGAAGTCATGCCCGTCTACGATGCGGCGGTGAAATACAAGGCGGCGGGCACGCCGCTGGTGGTGCTGGCGGGTGCGGAATACGGCACCGGCAGCTCCCGCGACTGGGCTGCCAAGGGGACGATGCTCCTGGGCGTCCGCGCGGTGCTCGCCACGAGCTTCGAGCGAATCCATCGCTCCAACCTTGTCGGCATGGGCGTGCTTCCGCTCGTGCTGCCGGAGCCGTGGCAGCAGCTGGGGCTGACGGGCGAGGAGACCTTCGACATTCCGTTCGAGAACCTCGTGCCGCGGACGACCGTGGTGGTGAAGGCGAAGCGGCCCGATGGCAGCGTCAAGGACATTCCCTGCATGGTGCGAATCGACACGCCGGTGGAACTCGACCAGTTCCGCTCCGGCGGCATCCTGCCGTTCGTGCTGCGGAAACTGCTGGCGGTGTGACCGCGGCCCCCGCGGTGACGTCTCAATCAGCTGGAAATCTCTGCGCAGGCCGCAAGGTCTCGACTTATTTCGTAGAAGCAGTTCGGCATCGTATACTCGGCCGGGTCGCCGCTTGAATGCGGCGTGGATTCGTGGATCGTGCAGCCTGGACTCGCTGCACGCGTTGTCGCTCTCGCGTTTACCCGCACGGAGGGGAGCATTCGATGGGAGTTGGCATCATGGGCACGATGGCTGGCGTTGGTCGCGAATACGGAGAGAGGCTCGTCGCCGATCGTATTCTTCCGCGGGCACACTCGCGGGAGGCGATCGAGCGGGTGGTGTTCGAGGAACTCGTCCGGGTCAGTCCGACCGCAACGCTCCGCACGCTCGTTTCTGAGTCTTCACTCGCCGGTTGCGGCGTCGATACCGCCCGCTTTCTCGACGTCATCACCCGCATCGAGGGCCGCTACCAGATGCGGTTTCGCGACGAGTGGCTCCATGGCATTCGGACGTGCGGTGATCTCGTCGACTGCATCGCAGCCCGCATGTTCGACGAGGCGGATCGGACAGCGGAGAGCGTCGATCAGCCGCAACGGACGCCAATCTCGCGGCCGCACGCTCAGATGGACCTTCGGCCGGCCATGCCAGCCGCGGCCGCCCGCTTGGCAGCGGCACCTGCAGCTGACGGCCAGGCATTTCCAGAATGCGTGGCCCTCGAGGAGCGGCTTGCCGGCCTCGAGGCGGCGGGATTGGAAAATCCCTTCCTGCGTGCCAACGAGGAGGTGCGGGGCCGCACGGCGCGGGTCGGCGGCCGGGAGGTCGTCAGCTTCACGAGCTTCGACTACCTCGGCCTGGCCTGTCATCCCGATGTGACGCGGGCCGCCAAGGCCGCGATCGATCGCTTTGGCTGCAGCGCTTCCGCCAGTCGCATGGTCGGCGGCAACAATACGATCCTCGACGACCTCGACGCCGAGTTGGCGGGGTTCGTCGGCACGGAGCGGGCCGTCGTGTTTCCCTGTGGCTACGGCACGAACGCCTCGGTGTTCAACCACCTCTTCGGCGCCGGCGACCTGATCCTCTACGACGAACTGGCCCACAACAGCATTATGCAGGGAGCCGGCGCCTCGAAGGCCGGCAAGCGTTCGTTCCGGCACAACGACCACGTGCAGCTCGACGGCCTGCTCCGCGACCTGCGGTCGCAGTACAAGCGGGTCGTGGTGGCGATCGAGGGCGTCTACAGCATGGACGGAGACTACCCGGACCTGCCAAAGTTCATCGAGGTGAAGAAGCGGCACGATGCGTTGCTCTACGTGGACGAGGCCCACTCGCTGGGCACGATGGGCCCTGAAGGCCGCGGCATCTGCGATTTCTTTGGGTGCGATCCCGCGGACGGCGACCTCTGGATGGGCACGATCAGCAAGGCGCTCGGTGCCGGCGGCGGCTACCTCGCCGGTGGCGAGCGGCTGATCCGCTATCTGGGCTACACGACGCCCGCATTCGTGTTTTCGACCGCCTGCTCGCCGCCGAACGCCGCCGCGGCGCTCGAGGGCTTGCGGGTGATCCGACGTGAGCCGTGGCGTGTGACTAGGCTTCGGGAACGGTCGGAACTGTTTCTCAAGCTCGCCGCCGACTGCGACCTCGACACCGGCTCGAGCAGTGACACGCCCGTGATCCCCGTCATCGTCGGCAGTTCGTCGCGGGCTATCCTCGTCTCGCAGATGCTCTTGGAGCGGGGCATCAACGCCCGGCCAATTCTCTATCCGGCCGTCCGCGAGAGTGCCGCCCGGGTGCGGTTCTTCATCACGAGCGAACACAGCGAAGAGCAGATCGCACAGGCTGTGGAAGCCGTCGCCGACGTGATGGCGGCGACGAAGGGCTAACCCGGCGCGGTTCGTGAGGACAAGATTGCATCTCTCTTCGTGGCGACAAGATTGCATCTTGTCCAAGGCAAGTTGAAAACGTGCCGCCACGGGGAGACAAGGCAAGTTGAAAACGTGCCGCCACGGCAGGGCCCACAAAAGGTCAGGCCTGGATGGCCGGGTAAGAACAAGCGACCTGCGGTCGCCAAGAAAAAACGACAGGTGTCGTGTTTTTCGTGAAGGCGGCAAGTTGAAAACGTGCCGCCACGGCAGGGCAGGGTGGACCGCAAGACCTAGGTTGGCCGCGGACTTGTTCCCCACGGCAGCGGCTCGCTGCCAAAGATGCCGTCGCGTCGGGCCGCAGGTCGCCGGCGCACGAAGGCGTCGGTGACGACCAGGAGCGCCGGCAGAAACACCAGTTCCGCCACGGTGGCCGCGGCCACCGCGGCGCAGGCGAGCACGCCGAACCCTGCCAGCGCCGGCACGGAGCTCACCGTCACCGCCGCGAATCCGATCGCCAATACGATGCCGCCGAGCACGACCGCGTTGCCCGTCTCCGCGACGGCACGGCGGACCGCGCTGGCGATCGATACGCCTTCGCGCCGCTGTCGCTGGAGCGCCGAGAGCACGTGCACAGTGTCGTCCACCGCGAGCCCCAGGCAGACGTTGAACACGATCACCGTGGCTGGGTCGAGCGATTTGCCGAGCGCCACGAGGAGCGAGCCGATCACCGCGAGCGGAAAGACGTTGGGGATCAGGCTCACGATGCCCGCTAGCGGCGAGCGGAAGGCGAGCGCCAGGATGCCGCCGATGACAGCCACCTCCAACAGGAGGCTGGAGCCCAAATCTCGGACCAGCTGTCGGATGTTGCGGGCCGAGACGACCGACATCCCGGCCAGTTCGAATCTCCAGCCCGGCCGATCGGCGGCGAGCGTGGCCAGCCCAGCGTCGATCCGGTCGTAGACACCCTCCAGCGTCCGAGAGCCCAGATCGCTGACGCGGGCCCGCACGATCGCCATCCGTGCCTCCTCGTCGACGAGGTCGCGAAAGTCGGAGGCCTCGAGCCGCTGCCTGGCCCGCTCTGGCAGCGTGCCGACGACCGTGGCCAACGAGATCGCCCGCGTGATCCCACCGGATTCTCCGAGCACAGCATGCACTTTCCCGAGCGACTCCAGCACCGGAGCGTCGAGCCAGCCGAGCCCCTCGGGCCAACGGACCACCACGTCGACCCCCATCACGCCGCCAAACTCGGTGTCGACGCTGGCCAGCGTCCGGGAGGCCGCAGCTCCTCTCGGCAGGCTGTCTGACACGCGGTTGTCGGCGTCGAGCCCGACGGATACGAGCCCCAGCGCGAGCGTGGCGGCACAGCCCACCGCGGAGATTGGCCAGGCGTGACGCACGGAGAATGCCGTGAGGCCACTCGCCAGACGACTGGCGTGCCGGGACGATCGCCCCAGTCGCATGCCGCTGAAGGCCGGCGTGGAGGCGAGCAGGGGGGTGAGCAGCGTGACCGCCAGGAAACTCGCCACCGCTCCAGCGGCCGCCGCGAGGCCGAAGTTGCGAACCGCGTCGATGCGTGCTGCAGCGAGCGAGGCAAATCCGATCGCCGTTACCAGGCTCGTCAGGCCACAGGCCGCGCCCACCCGCCGGATGGCACCGCTCGAGGCGGCCGCGCCAGCCACACCACGGCGGGCACTGCGACGCATGTCTTCGATGAAGTGGATTGAGTCGCACGTGCCTACCACGAGGGCCAGCGACGGCACCACGCTGGTGAGCAGGTTCACCGGTACGCCGCAGAGGCCGAGCATGCCCATCGCCCATACCGCACCCACGAACGGCGGCAGGCAGGCGACGATCGTCGACCGCGGGCTTCGTGCCACGGCCGCCGACAGCACGACAGCCAGTCCGAGGCCGAGCGAGTTGAAGAACAGCATGTCGCGTCGCAGGGCCTCGGCCGCCTGCTCGCGGAGGGCCGGCAGGCCGGTGAGTGCCAGTTTCAGCACGCCGTTGCCAAGGTCTGCGTTGTGGTCTGCGAGCAGCTTCTCGATGCTGGCCACGACCTGACCCTGCCGGGGCGGCTTGTCGGCATCGGCCGTCAGGCGGGCGATGAGCAGGCTGGTGGAGGCATCTTCGGAAAGCAGGTGGCCGGCGATCAGGGGATGGCCGACGGCGCGGGCCTTGGCGGCCTCGCCATCCGCCGCGGCGAGTTGCCCCTCGACATGCGGGATTACCGGCAGCACTGCCCCGACGACGCCCTGCCGGCGAATGTCGAACATCGACCGCACCTGCTCCACGCCGTCGAGCGCCGCCAGTCTCTCGGCGAGCGACCGGAGCGCCGCGAGCGGGCGGCTGTCGAACAGGTCGCCGGAGCGGGCGGTGGCCCGGATGATGCAATCCCGGTCCGGAGCGCCAAACCGTGCAGCCACCTCGTCGACCAGCCGGAAGTCGGCATCGGCATCCCGCAGCAGCGACCGGAGGTCGTCGTCCACCTTCAGCCGCGACAGCCCGAACGCAGCCAGCAGCGTCAGGAAGCCGACGGCGGCTGCGGCGAAGAATCGCCAGCGGTGTGGGGCAGCAGGTGCAGTTCCTCCGGATCGACGATCCAGCCCCGGCACCCCGGCACTCCGCAGCGGCAGGGAATCGCCGCGTCGGCGGGCCAGCAATAGTCGATCAGCAGTTCGTCGCCCGCGTTGATCGAACGGATCGTTTGCAGCCACAGCCGGTCTTCCTGAAGGCTCCCATCCTCGTCAAACCAATAGAAAAGCTCGCAGTTGGGATCGCAACTGTGGTTCAAAAATCGCAGCGGAGCGGCCGGCTCGAGCACCATGCCGCTGGGCAATTCCATGCAGTAACTCGGGTCGTCGGGCTCCACCGGGAAAATCTGGCCATGAATCTCGCCGAGCACCATGCCGCCCTTCAGCTTCCGTCGGGCGAAGACACCGCGGCCGACGTGCGTCTCGTTGACCTCCACGAGTTGGGCAAGCCGGTCGCCTCCAGACGCCCGGGTTTTCTTCCCGGGGCGGGTCTGCGGTGCCGCAGGCGGGGGGGACAGAAGATGTGTATCCTGTGGGAGTGTCATGGCCTGAAAAGGTGCGTCTGATTCGGCGTCTTGGATTCGAACTCAAAGACTCTAGCCGCGATGAACAGCGTCCGTCAACGGTTGGCTCGTGTCGATGGTCGCCAAGGGGGTGGGCCACGCCGTGCGTGCACTCGGCGGGGGGCGGCCCCGGTGCTCCCGCTGGCGTTCCCTTTCGTGACCGCGTTCGCGGCCATGCTCATGAATATGGTGAGCCCGGCCGCGTGGGCCGACGAGACGCAGCAGCCGCGGTCGCCATGCCCGCTGCGAATCGCCTGTTTCAATGTCGAGAATCTGGCGGCCCCCGGTGAGCGGACCACGCTGACCCGTTTCCGGTTCGAGCCGGCTCGCCGCCGCCATCTGGAGCATGTCGCCTCCGTCATCGAAACCCTGGCACCCGACGTGGTGGTGATGCCGGAGGTGGTGTCGCGCGAGGGCGTCGATGCGCTCGTGAACCTGCTGCATGCCAAGGGGCTCGAGGACTATCGCGGCTATCACGTGGATGGACGGGACAAGTTCTCGGGATTCGACGTGGCGATCCTCTCCCGGATCGTGCCGGACGAGGTGGACGGCCGATTGATTCACATCTTCGTGCCGGCGGCCACCAAGCGATCGTCGAAGCGGCCCCGGGATGGCAACGCCGCCGCCGAGGAGCCGGCAGCCGCTGTGCCCGGCACGACGGGTGAGGGGGGCGACGGGTGGATGCGACGCGCCTTCAGCCATGTCGACGACCGCGGCGCCACGCGGCACGAGGAGGCGGTGCTGCAGCGGCATGCGGCGGCCTACTTCACGGTCTGCGGCCGGAAGATCGCCCTGCTGGGACTGCACCTGAAGAGCAATCCCTCCGATGTCGGCAGCAACGCGCAGCGCATGGCCGAGACATCGATCGCCCGCGAGATCGTCCGTCGGGAGTTCGTCGCCCGCGGCTACACGCCGATCGTGCTCGGCGACATCAACGACTACGATCCCGATGTGCCGATGGCCGACTCCCACCGCCGCACGCGGACGACCGTGCTGCACGACCTCAAGGACTACGACGACGCCGCTGCAGGCGAGGAACTCGTCAACGCGGCGCAGTTCGTCCCGCGGGTGGCCGACCGCTACACCTCGCACTGGGACTTCAACGAGAACGGCACGGCCGACACCGACGACGTGTTCACGATGATCGACCATGTGCTCGTGCACCGCGATCTCGTGCCGGCGATCACGCGGGCCCATGTCTGTCATGCGATCGATCTCGACATCTCCGACCACTTTCCGGTCGTCGTCGATTTCGATCTCGGCAAGCTGCCGTGAGTCTCACGGCTACGCCTGCAGCTCCGATCGCACCAGTTCGAGCAGCTTCTTGGTGGCCAGGACTCCCTCCGGCTCAGGCAGGGCGTTGCCCTCGTATTCGATGCCCACCCAGCCGCGATAGCCGGCGGCGACCACCATTCGCAGCATCCGGCGGTAGTCGGTCCGCACCTCGTTGCCGTCTGCGTCGAACTCATGGCTCTTGGCGCTGACGCCCTTCGCGTAGGGGAGCAGTTCCTCCACGCCCCGGTAGCGGTCGTAGTCGTGGAAATTGCCGAAGTCGGGCAGCGTGCCGCAGTTCGGCTTGTTGACGAGCTTTATCACCCCCGACAGCCACTCGCCGTTGCTGGAGAGTCCGCCGTGGTTTTCCACGATGACGGCCATGTCCATCTGCGTGGCATAGTCGGACAGCCGCGACAGCCCGTCGGCTGCGAGCTTCTGCTGCTCCTCCGCGGAGCCCTTGCTCGCCGCGTTCACACGGATCGCGTGGCAGCCGAGCCGCTTGGCCGCCTCGACCCACGGGAAATGGTTCTCGATCGCCTTCGTGCGGGCCGGGGCGTCGGGATCGCCGAGGTTGCCGAGGCCGTCGCACATGATCAGGACGTTCGACACGCCCTCGTCTGCCGCCCGCTTGGCGAGGTCCGCCAGGTAGGCTGCGTCCTTGGCTTTGTCCTTGAAGAATTGGTTGACGTATTCGACGGCGTCGATGCCGAACTGCTGCTTGGCGGCGCGGGGGAAGTCGAGGTTGTCGAGCTTGCCGGCGAAGAGGGTGCGGTGCAGCGACCACTGCGCCAGCGAGATGCGAAAGAGCGGTGCCGCGGCGGGGGAATCGGCGGCCGATGCCCGTGACGTTTGTGATGCAACGAGCACAGTCGCCGCGGAAGCGAGAAAGGAGCGACGGTCGAACACAGTGGAACAGCTCATAATGGCACCCTTCCCGGTAAGAGTACCAGACGCCGCCACCCCGGCACCATGCCACGCCGACGCGTCAGGCCGGTGCCTCGTCCTGCAGATACTCCCGGGGGCGGTAGGCCCACATCACCGGCAGCAGGATGACGGTGGCCACGGCCATGCATCCGCAGAAAAACCAGTAGTAGGCGGCTCCGGCCAGCAGGACATTGCCGGCCGCATCCTGGGAGAACGTGTTGACCAGCGCCGTGAACAGGTTGCCCAGCGACACGCTGAGCAGATACAGACTCATGATCAGGGACTTCATCTGCGGCGGGGCCTGGGTGTAGCTGAATTCAAGGCAGGTGATCGAGACGAGGATCTCAGCGGCGGTGATCACGACGTAGGCCAAGAGTTGCCAGCCCACGGAGGGCCAGCGGGCGGCGAGCCGAGTGCCGTCGGTGGTCACCGCAAGGCCGGCGCCGACCATCGCCTCCACGCGAGCGTTGTCTTTGCACGCATCGGCCGCCGCGTTGAGGCCCGCCGCCCGCATGGCGGCCTCCGTCGCGGCGAGGTCCACGCCGTCATTGGCCGCGACGGGGCCGACGACGCCGCGAAACCGATCCGCCTCGGCGTCGATGAGCCGCTGGGCGTGGGCCGTGATCGCGAAGGCGAGGATCGTGAGCAGGAAGCCGGCGAGGATCTTGCGGAGCGGCGTGAGCGGGATGAATCGTGCAACGGCCGGGTAGATCACCAGGCTGAAGAGCGGAATGAACGCGAGCACGAGCAGCGGATTGATGGCCTGGATCTGGCTTTCCAGCCATTCGACGCCGAGGAACCGCCGGTCCATCTGCTGCGCCTGCTGCACCCAGGCGCCGCCCGACTGATCGTAGAGCGACCAGAACACGGCCACGAGCAGATAGAGCGGCACGAGCTTGAAGATGGCGGCCAGGCCCTCCGGGCCGAACGTCTCGGCGAAGTAGCGAGTGCCGCGCGGCGGGACGTGGATGAAACGATGCCTTCCCAGCCAGAAGACGAGGGTGGCCAGCGCCATGAGAATGCCCGGCACGCCGAAGGCCCAGCCGGCGCCGTGGTTTTTCAGCAGCCAGGGCGTGAGGAGCGTCGAGAAGAACGATCCGAAGTTGATGGCGAAATAGAACCAGCCGAAGACCCGTTCGAGCAAGTGGCGGTTCGACTGACCGAACTGGTCGCCCACGTGTGCCGACACGCAGGGTTTGATGCCGCCGGAGCCGATCGCGACGAGGGCCAGACCAGCCAGCAGCCAGCCCCGCGGCGAAAGTGTGGCCGCGAGCAACGGCTGTGGCAGGTCCATCAGCGCCAGGCAGAGATGCCCGAGGCAATAGACGATCGACAAGAGCAGGATCGTGAGGTATTTGCCGAGGAAGGCGTCGGCCATGATGCCGCCGATGATCGGGAAGAAATAGGCGCTGGCCACGAACAGATGCATCCACTCCCGCGACTCGGGCTCGGTCATGAAGTCGGGCCCGCCCCCGGTGGAGTGCAGAAACTGCGTCATGAAGACGACGAGGATCGTCTTCATGCCGTAGAACGAAAACCGCTCCGCCGCCTCGTTGCCCACGATGTAGGGGATTCCAGGCGGCATGCCGGTTGTCGCGGACGGCTGGGTGGCGAAGCCGTGCCGGGCGGTGGTCGTGGAAGTCATGGCGTTCTCGCGGGCCCCTGCCGAGACAGAGGCGGATGGGGCCGAGGGGCAGGAGATGGCGTGGCCAGACTGGCCGGCACAGCCCCGAGAATGTGGCACAGATGCCACGTATGGTGCAAACCACGTCGGCGGCGGACAATACAGCGGTATGAATCCGACTCCCAACTCCAGCCACGAGCCATCATCGGTCCGGCCCGCGGGGCTGCTCGTCGTCACCGTCGACCGGCTGCCCGCCTGGATGCTGGCCGCCTATGGCGCCACCTGGGTGGCGACGCCGGCGCTCGACAGCCTTGCAGCGCGAGGCGTGGTGTTTGACCGCGTGATCACGCCGTCGCCCGCGGCGGCGGACACGCTCCGCGATCTGCTCGCCGCCGAACGGCCAGATGGTCAGCCGCTTCTGGCCGCTGCCGTTGCCGGAGGCTGGCGGCCGGTGGTCGTCACCGACGACGCCGCCATGGTCGCAGACATGACTGCCGGCGAGGCGGGGCCTGCGGTCGACGTTCGGCTCGTCGAGGCGGTGGCGAAGGAGAACGTCGAGGACGACGACACGCAGACCAACATCGCCCGGCTCGTCGACGCCGCCCTCGAGGTGATCGCTTCGGGAGAACACCGGCTGGTGTGGTGCCACGTCGGCAGCCTGGGCGTGGCGTGGGATGCGGCGGAACGGTATCGCGACCGGTACATCGATCCGGAGGATCCGCCGCCGCCTCGCGGCGCCCGCGTGCCGGGGTTTGCGGTGGATGCCGATACCGATCCCGATCTGGTCGTCGGCATCCGTCAGGTGTTTGCCGGACAGATCACGCTGCTCGACAGCCAGTTGGGCAGGCTGTTCGCCGCCGTGCAGGAGGCAAAGGCTGCGGCGGCCGGTCCCTGGGCGGTGCTCGTTATCAGCGCCCGCGGCCTGCCGCTGGGGCTGCATGGCTGGGTGGGCATCGGTGGCAGGGAGGTGCCTTTTGGCGAACTGATCCATGTGCCGGCGATCTTCTTGGATCCGGCCGGGCGGATGGCGGCCCAGCGGTATGGTGGCCTGGTCGTGCCCGCCGACATCGGCTGCACGCTCGCAGACATCGTCGCGCCGGCGACGGAAGCGAAGCCGCAGCCGTCCGCCATCGATCCCTCGGCGCCCTGGCGGGGCGTGAGTCTGGCTGGGCTGTTCAAGAACTGGTCTGCACCCGTCCGCGATCGGGTGGTCGTGGCGGGGCCCGATGGAGCCGCGATCGTCACCCCCGCGTGGCACGGCCTGCTGGCCGCTGGACCCGCGGCTTCAGTGGCGAAGCCTGCCGCTGAAGCCCGCTCCCGACTCTTTGCCAAGCCGGATGATTTCTTCGAGTTGACCGACGTCGCCAACCGTTGCGGCGCTGTTGCGGGACCGCTGGAGGCCCTGCTGGAACACGCCGTCACGGGGGATGGACGGGCCGCATGGCGGGCGCCGTTGCCGGAGGCGACGAGCGGATAAGAGCGTCGAAACCAGGGTTTTGCGGCCGCAAAACCCGCTTGGTAACACGGGTTGGCCCCCGCTACCATCCCCGGATGGTGCGCCTGCCGCCACAATCCGTCCCGCCGTTCGCCTGCCGCCGTGGGCTGGTTCGTCTGTTGCTTGCGGCGCTCACGCTGGCGGCGGGCTTGGAGCCGCGGTGGACGGAAGCCCAGGAAGCCGCATTGTCCGAGCGGCCAGTGACCATCCGCGTGAACTGGGGCGGCGGGAAGGCCCACGCCTGGTCGGGCTCGATCCGGCTGGTGCCCGTCGAGGGCGAGGCGAAACCTGTCGAAGATCTCCAGTGGCAGACGCTCTGCGGCGATGTCGACGCGGCCGCCACCGCCCACGCCGTCGGCGGCACGATCTTCATCCATGAGCCGAGCCGACGGAGCGGAAACGGCATCGAACTGGTGATCCCGCGCTGGCGTGGTGCACGCATCGCGGTGCAACTCCATGCCGATGGCGACGAACGCACCCCCTCGACGTTCGAGGCCACCGTCGCCGACCTGCTCCTCGATGCGAGGCAACAGGTGCTCGATCGGGACGGCAACCGGCTGACGCTGAAGGCGGCCCCCGGGGACGGCCTGCGGGTGGAATTCGTCGCCCACACCGCGACCACCGGCAACGCCGGAGTCACATCGGCACTGTTCCGTCCTGGGGAAGTCGCTCGTATCGCGGTCGATCCGCTCCTGCCGAAGCGGTCGCCAGGATCGGGCGCGGTCGAACTGCGGATGCGGTTGAAGGCAACGGCCGAGGCGGAGCCGCTGGCCGTCCAGTCGCTACTTCTCGCCGAGGCCGGAGTGGCGGCGGCTGAGCCGCGGCTCCAGGCGTATGAGCGGGTCTATTTCGACGTGCCCCTTCCGGCCCGCGAAGGGGCCTGTGACATCGAGCTCGAGGCGGTCGAGCGGGGAGGTCTGCGGTGGTCGCGGCCGCTGGCGTCGCGGACGGTGCAGGTGGTGGCGGTCGCCGACGTCGTTCCCGAAGCGGCCGCTGCGGCACCCGACAATCGCGACGGCTGGAAGGTGATCCACGAACTCGATCCCGGCAGTCCTCGTCTGCACGAGCGGCTCCGACGGCTTCCCGGCGTGGGCATGTCGTACGTGCCGATGCCGGCCATGCCGATGCCGTCGATGTCGTTGCCGAGCGTTCCCATGCCCAACGTGCCCATGCCGAACGTGTCGCTGCCCAATGTGCCGATGCCCAAACTGCCATCGGTATCGCTGCCGTCCGTCTCTTCGATCGTGCCCAAGTTGAGCGGCCTGCTGGCTGCGGGTCACTCCACCGTCGAGGTGCATCCACTCGGACCGATGCTGCGGCTGCCGCCGGCGCGATCGGCCGACGAGCCTGCGTGGGAGGGAATCGCGATCGCCGGGGCCCAGCCGGGCCTTCCGCATCTGGTGGAGGTGGAGTTTCCACTCGATCAGCAGGCGGTCGTCGGGCTGAGCGTGCTGGAGACGGATGCGGCGGGCACGTCGGTCGAGGTACGTTCCAGTGGCGGCTTCGAAGTGGTTCCACCCTCGGTCGCCGAACACACCTCCAGTGCCGCGCCGCGGGCTGCGGGGCTCGGTCGTCATGCCTTTGTCTTCTGGCCCACCAGCCGACATCCCCTGATCCTCATCGCCAATCCCTCGCCTCGCGGCGCGGCGGTCTTCGGGCGGGTGCGGGTGTCGGCAGGGCCGCTGCGACCGCCAGCCAAGGCTGCGGTCAACGCAGGCCGCAGCCTCACCGCGACGGTCGGGCCCGGCCGTCGCGTGCATGCCTACGTGCCGGCCCCCGACTTCTCGCAGTTCGGTGCGGTGGAGCGGGCGGCCAGCGGCTCGGGTCGGCCGTTTGCCGACTGGAAGACCTTCCTCTCAGGTGCGACGCACGCTGCCGAATGGTTTGCGGCGCAGGGGGCCGCAGGGGCGATGGTGGTTGTTTACCGTGACGGTGCCGCGATCTGGCCGTCGCGGCTGACACGGGGTGCTCCACGGTGGGATAGCGGTGTCACGTCCGACGCGGGCCTCGATCCTGTGCGCAAGGACCTCCTCGGCATGCTCTGCCGCATCCATGCCCGCGAGGGCCTGCGGCTCGTGCCGGCGGTCTCGTTCGATGCGCCGCTTCCGGCGCTCGAGGCTGTGCTTGCCGGCGGGGGAGCCGACGCTGCGGGCATCGCCTGCGTGGGCCGTGATGGCAAGCCGAAACAGACCGACGGCGGCCGGGGTTGCCACTACAACGTGCTCGACCCACGGGTTCAGCAGGCCGTGGAGGCTGTCGTGGGGGAACTGGCAGGTCGGCTCCGCGGCGTCGAGGCCGTCGACGGCCTGGCGGTGGTGCTGCCGCACGATGGATGGATGCACCTGCCCGGCACGGCCTGGGGGCTCGACGATGCCACCTTCCCGCGATTCCTCGCGGAGGTTGGAGGTCAGGAACCGGCCACGGGAGGTGAACGTTTTGCACGACGGGCGGCGCTCGTGGAGGGCCCTCTGCGGGAGCAGTGGCTGGAGTGGCGGGCGTCGGTGATGGCCCGCTTCCATTCCCGGTTGGCCGACGTGTTGGCGGAGCACGGCCGGGGGTTGACCCTGCACGTGGTGCCCACGTCGCTTTTCGCCGCGGGCGAACTCGCGGCCCGCTTTCGTCCGTCGCTGGCCGCCGAGTCGGCCGATGCCGACGTGTTGTGGGAGATCGGCCTCGATCCCGAGCGGATCACCGCCGATCGGCGGATCGTGTTCGTCTCGCCGCACGTGCATGCCGCCGCCGACTCGCTGCTCGACCGCTGCATCGTGGACAATGCCAACCGCTCGCTCGGCGTCGCCCGCGGCGTCGCCCGAGCTGCCCGCCGAGGCGTGATCGCGCTCGAACAGCCGAGGTCGATGCCGATCGATCATGTCGTGCCGCATGGACCGTTTGGGGGCGCGGCGGCCGAGGCGGAGGCCGCGCCGATTCACGCGGTGGCCGAGGGGCCGACGCGGGGCCGGCTGCTCGCGGAGTCGCTCGTGGCGTCGGACATCGAGGTGGTGTTCGACATGGGCATGCTGTTTGGCCGCGTCGAGCCGGCGTACGAACGCTGCTTGCGGGCGTTTACGGCGCTGCCGGGCGACGGTCTCGAACTGGCCGAGCCGCTGCCCGCACCGCTGGTGGTCCGCAGCCGGCGCGACCAGGGACTCACGGTGGTGAGCATCGCCAATGCGGGGCCGGCGCCGTGTCGCGCCGGGCTCGCGCTCGCGGGCTCGCCGTCGGCGGTGATCGACGCCGTCGACGGCACGCGGTTGCCGCTCGAACCGGCCGGCGGCGCGGCGGTGCCGCTCGAGCCTTGGGAGGTTCGCACACTCGTGCTCGATGGCGGCGTGGTCGTGCAGGGTGCCAGGGTCGCCTACGACGAGGCGGTGCGGCGTTCCATCGACTCGCGACTGGCAGACCTCGGCCGTCGTCGTGCCGTGCTCGAGACGCCGCGGCCGCTGGATGTGCTCGACAATCCTGGATTCGAACTGGCCGGTGCCGGTGACACCGATGCGACGGAGCGAGCATCGGGCGGCGGCGTGGGAGGCTGGGAACTCGTGGAGGCGAGCCGCGGCGCGGTCGCATTCGTGCCGGGAGTCAATGGAACGGCGGGCCGAGGCATCGGCTTCTCGTCGGTCAATGGGCTCTCCACGGTGCGAAGCAATCCGTTTCCGCCCCCGGTGACCGGGCGGGTGAGCGTGGCCGTTTGGCTGCGCATTCCCGAGGGGGATCCGCAGCCGCCGTTCCGGCTGGCGCTCGAGGGCATGCAGGACGGCCGCGAGTATTACCGCTTTGCGCCGGTGGGCGGGCTGGCCGGAGGCAAGCCGCTCACGAGCGGTTGGTCGCAGTTCGTGCTGCAGATCGACGACCTGCCGGCCCACGGGCTCGAGTCGTTGCGGGTGCGGTTCGACCTGCTTGGGCCGGGAACTGTGCAGATCGACGGTGTGCGGGTGTTCGACCTGGCGTTCGATGAATCACAGCGGGTGCAACTCTCGCGGCGACTGTCGGTGATGGAGCAGCGGTTGGCGGCGGACGACCTGGGCTCGTGCCTGGTCGAACTCGACACGTATTGGCCGCGGTTCCTCACCGCGTTCGTTTCCGACGACGCCGTGGCGACGCTGCGTGAAGAATCGCTGCGGGCGACAGGCGGCCCCACACAGTCGCCCGCGCCGCCGGCGGAGCGATCGGGCAGCATGTTCGACCGCGTCCGCCGCTGGTGGCAGTAGGGGTAAGGGCAGCTCAGCCCGGGGGCCAGCCCAGCGAGCGGCCGCCCAGCAGGTGGACGTGCAGGTGGTGCACCGTCTGCCCGCCGTCGCGGCCGCTATTCACGACGAGACGGTAGCCGTCATCGAGCCCCAGCTTTCGCGCGAGCGATGATGCCACAGCCACCAGGTGGCCAAGCAAGGGCTCGTCGGCTGCGGTCACGTCAGCGAGCGAGGGGATCGACCGCTTCGGAATCACGAGCAGGTGAATGGGAGCCTGCGGTGCCACGTCGTGAAAGGCGATGCAGAGGTCGTCTTCGTGCTCGATGCGGGCCGGGATCTCGCGGCGGATGATCCGGGAGAAAATGGTCTCAGCCGGCACTGTCATCGGTCGCTTCCGGTGGAATGGTGTCGGCGACGGCTTCGGCCTGGCGGGCGGCGGCCGTCTTGCGGATCCGTTTCCGCGGTGCCTTGGGGACGGCCCATTCCTTGGTGAGGTGCTCGAACACCTCGGGCGATTCGTAGCGGACCACGTTGCGTCCCTCGGGCATCGGGCCGACGAGCGAGCGGAAGATGGGCGCGCCGCGGAGGGCGAGGTCGGTG
Source organism: uncultured Candidatus Kuenenia sp. (assembly GCA_964581055.1). GTDB lineage: Bacteria > Planctomycetota > Planctomycetia > Pirellulales > UBA1268 > CAMCQY01. Next base: position 45,416 of record CAZOMJ010000137.1, on the reverse strand, counting down.
CTGCAGTCGTCCGTGCCGACCTGGAGATGGGTCTTGAGGATCTGTTCGGGCGAGTCGAAGTCACGGATGATGAGTTCGCCGTCCGTGCCTCGGGTGACGATCCGCCATGTGTCTTTTGCCATAGTCGATGCGCTCCTGACGGGGGGCGAACGGCCGGCCAAGGCGTTCGGCGGCCCACGTGTCATGAATGAAATCGGCAGTCGGTGGCGGCGGCTCAAGGAAGGGCGGGGGGAGGTGGTCGTGGCCGTCACGGAGGCGCCTTGCCGGCATGCCGTGCCTTTCCGGCAGAAGCGTTGCAGGCGGCCCGGTGGCGAAACCCCTGGGTGGCGTGGCCGGCGTGGAGACCGCACAAAGCGGTGTCGAACTTGAGCGCCGCAGAAGTGCGGCCTACATTACTGTTGCTCACCCGGAGGGTAAGCGAATTGGCCAGCGGTCTGACTCGAAATCAGATGCCCCGAAAGGGGTTGTGGGTTCGAATCCCATGCCCTCCGCTCTTGGTTGTCGCAGGCTTCTGCACCGAACCGCACGTATCGGAAGAACGGGCTGTTTTCGCCCCATGGCAGGCACCGGCCTTCCACTCGCTGCGACCCGGTGCAGGTAGGTGCTGCGCCGGATTCTGCACCGCTTTTGGGGCGGTGTCCTGACGGCGTTCGGGAGCGTGGCATGGGCAGCCGCGGCCCGCGGGAAGCCCGCCTTACGGCCGCCGGTCGATGACCAGCGGATCGTGCGAGCGGACGTCGCCGATCCGCAGGGAGGCCTTCCCCGAGAGCAGGTCGTCCACGAGCGAGCCGACCACGTCCGCCCGCCAGCCCGAGGCCAGCAACGGAACGCGTTCGTCGTCGCCATCCCAGTAGCCGAGCTTGTAGGCAAGCAGGTCGCGCATGTCCGAGGACGTGCCGACCAGCGCCGGCGCCAGGTTCATCTGCCGGCAGACGCCCGCCACGGCCGTCGCCAGAAATTGGCCGAGCACCGCAAGCTGCGGCGGCGGCGCCCGGTGCTTTTCACCGCCCGGGCACTCCTCGTCGGGCAGCTCGAGGCCGCGCTGGATCGCCTCCGACAGTCCGCGGAGGATGTGCCGCAGGTCCGACCGCTGCATGCCGCGGATGGCCGAGATCTGCCGCTCGTCGGCACTCTTCCGCTTGCAGAGTTCCACGAGCAGGTCGTCGCGGAGCACACGCTTGGGCGGCATGTCACGTGATTCGGCGACCGAGTCACGCCAGTGCCAGAGTTCCCGGGCGATCGCCAGTTCCCGCCGCGACAGGCCGGAGAGCCCCGACACTCGTCGCCAGCGCTTCCGGATGAACGACTCCTCCACCTCGCTCTGCCAGGCCTGCATCTCGTCCTGCATCCAGGCGGTCCGTCCCGACGATGCGAGCTTGCCCTCGAGCTTCTTCCAGAGTTTTTCCAGGTGGCGGACGTCGTCGAGGGCGTATTCCAGCTGCGCGGGAGTGAGCGGCCGCTGCCGCCAGTCGGTGCGAGTCTCCCCCTTGTTGGTCGGCAGGTTGAGGAACCGCCGCACGATCGAGGCATAGCCGGCGGGATAGTCGTGGTCGACGAGGCCCGACGCCACCTGCACGTCGAAGAGCGACGACGGCCGGGCCTTGATTGCATGCAGGATGAAGCCCATCTCCTCGCGGCCGGCATGCACGACGGTGGTGCGGCCGGGCTCGGTGAGAAGCCGCCAGAACGGCTCCAGTTCTCGCACCTTGAGCGTGTCGATCACCGCCAGCGTGTCGGGCGCCGCCACCTGGATCAGGCAGAGTTGGCTGCGGTAGGTGTGTTCCGACACGAATTCCGTGTCGAAGGCGATGTGGGATTGGGCGGCGAGCCGATCGACGAGGGCTCCGAGTTGCGACTCGGTCGTGATCAGGTCGTATCCGTCGGAAGAGTGGGCTTGAGTCACGCGCGGGGATGCCAAAGGGAAGAAAACGGCCAGCGTTCAGCTTAGCAGTGTTCAGCCACGGCTACCATTTCGGCCCGTCGCGCGGGGCTCGGCCACGCCCGATGCGGCTCATGATTGCCAGCAGGGCAGGTAGGCATGGGAGGCTGGCGCCAGCTCAAAGAAAGAGCAGAGAGACCAGAATGAAGACCGGCAGGAGCACGCCGAAACTGTACACGCAGTAGCCGAAGAAGCTTGGCATTTTCACGCCGGATTGCTCCGCGATCGCCTTGACCATGAAGTTCGGTCCGTTGCCGATGTAGGTCATAGCCCCAAGGAACACGGCGCCCAGACTCACGGCGGTCAGCCTCGCCACGTCGACGCCCGCCATGGTCGCGCCCTCCGCGGGAAGCGTCTGGGCCGCCTTGAAGAAGACGAGGTAGGTCGGCGCGTTGTCGAGGACGCTCGAGAGGGCACCAGTCGCCCAGAAGAACGCTCGCGGCGAATGGATGCCGAGGCTTGCGCCATGTTCGTGGAGGAGCGCCAGGGCTGGCTGCATGCAGACGAAAATGCCCAGAAAAAGCGCGGCCACTTCCAAGATCGCGCCATACGTGAAGCCGTTGCGTTCGCGGATCGCGTTCGAGCCGAGGATCAGCGAGAGGGCCACGAGCGTCAGCAGCACGGCCTCACGGAGAAACATCCATGGATGCCAGTTCGTGCCGGGCACGGCCTTGGCCGGGTCGAGCAGCGCCACCGCCGCGATGACGCCCGCCATCAGCAGGGCATTGGGCCACAGGCCGCTGATCTTCAGCGGGCCGGCCATGCGGATATCCCGCTGGATGTCGCTGGCGCGTTCGTGAGGATGGGCGTAGAACGTGTCCCAGACCCAGTAGATCACGAGCAACATCCCGTTGGTGACCAGCCACGGCTTCCAGAGCGACAACGTCCAGAGGAAATCGACGCCCTCGAGGTACCCTAGGAACAGCGGCGGATCGCCGATGGGCAGCAGGCAGCCACCACAGTTGCAGACCAGGAAGATGAAGAACACGACCGTATGAGCCACGATCCGACGCTCGCGGTTGGTCTCCAACAGCGGTCGCACCAGCAGCATGGCGGCTCCCGTCGTGCCGATGAAGCTCGCGGCGAGGGCCCCCAGACCGAGAAACGCCGTGTTGACGGTGGGCGTGGCCTCCAGGTCGCCCTCGATCCGCACGCCACCGGTAATGCAGTAGAGCGCGAAGAGCAGCACGATGAACGGCACGTATTCCGAGAGCATCGCGTTGGCGAGGATGGCGCCGGCCACGCCCCACGACGGGCCCGCCGCGGCCGGCGGCACGATTCCGTGCGTCGGAAAGTGGAGATCGACCGGGTGCCGATGCACGAAAGCGTAGTAGCCAAGCGTGACCAGCGCGAGCCCGCCGGCCACGAGCAGCTTGCTCGAATTGTGCTCCCACCAGTGCGACAGCCGCGTCGTGAGCGGCAGGATCGCGATGGCGCCCAGGAGCAACGCGAAGGGCAGCACAGTAAGCGGAGGCGGCGAGGTGCTGATGCCGGCAGCATGCTCATCGCCCGCGTGGTGGGCAGCCGGCTCATGGGCGCCGTGCGGGGCGGCTTGTGCCTGCACCAACAAATCACGACCATGTTGCGGCCAGCCGAAGACGGCCGCTGCGGCATAGGCCACCATCAGGGCGGCGATGCAGGCGAGCGTTCGGGCAGACGCCGACGAGGTGGAGGCTCCGGGGACGGTCGTGTGCGAGGGAGTTGAGTCGTGCATGGTGTAAAACTGGTTCCTGCGGGATCCGCCGCGAGAATCGTATGAAACTGGCCGCGATCGCGAAAGCACCATGACAAACGCACGTCGCCAAGCTGACGAGATCTGGCTTCGGGGCAATCTCCGCCCCGTGGCATGGCTGGCGGCCGTGGCAGCCGTCGTGGCGGGCCTGCTCATCGCGGCGGCGGTCATGGGCGGATTATCACGGCCTTCGTGGCTCGTGGTGGCGGCGTTCTGCGTCAGCGCCGGTGGCATCGTCGGCACGCTGGCGTCCGCCGCTGCGCGGCCGCGGCTCGAACGCGTCGATGGCTGTTTGCGGGTCAGGCTGTCGCCGACCGCCGTCGAGGACGTGCCGTTCGACGCGGTCGAATGTTTTTTTCAGGGGTCCAACCCGATCGCCCGCAGCGGCGAGCCGACGTGTGGCGACCATGCAGCCTTCCGCGTGAACACGCTGGTGATGCGGCTGGCGGAACGTGCCGCCGATTTTTCAAAGCGGCCGACCTTCACGCCCTGGGGCACGTGGGATGACGGGTATGTGGTGTTCGACGGGCGTTGGTGCGAGCCGCTGTCGGCAGACCTCGCCAAACAGCTCAGCCGGCGGCTCATCGATGCCAAGCGTTCGTTGTCCGAGGGGCAGCCGACGGCGGGAGTCGGGCCGTGAACTGGCGGGGGCTGCTCGTGAGCGTACGGGATGCGGCTGAGGCAGCCGCGGCGTTGGAGGGCGGCGCCGCAATCATCGACGTCAAGGAACCGCGGCATGGTCCGCTCGGCGCCGCGGAACCGGAGGCGATCGCAGCCGTTGCCCGCGTGGTGGGCACCCGCCGGCCGTGGACGATGGCCTGTGGTGACTTGGGCGTTGAAGGGAGCTGCGGGCGGGGCATGGACCCCGCCGGGCCGTCGGAGCCCGTGGCCGCGGCGATCAGGAGTCGGCTCGACCGCGTGCTGGCGCTGCTCGAGCCCTCCAGCGTGCCGCCGGCGGCGGTGAAGGTTGGCCTGGCCGGCGCGGCCGGGCCAGACTGGCAACGTCGGCTGCGGGCGGTGTTTGAGTCGCTGCCGGCCGGCAGCGATCGCGTCGCGGTGGCCTACGCCGACTGGCAGCGGGCGGGAGCGCCGCCTCCTCAGGAGGTGATCGCGGCCGCCGGCGGGCTTGGTTGCTCGGTGCTGCTTCTCGACACGTTCGACAAGGCCGCGGACGGACTGTTCGGCTGTTGTCCGCCGGGGATGCCGGCGGCGTGGGTGGCAGCCGCGCGGGCTGCGGGCCTGACGGTGGCGGTGGCAGGGCGGATCGCTCCCGCCGAAATTCCCGCGGCCTGGGCTCTCGGGCCCCATGTTGTCGCCTTGCGGTCCGCCGTATGCTTCAATGGCAGGGACGGTGCGGTGCAGGCCGATCTCGTCCGCCGTGCCGTCTCTCTGAGCCTTGTCTGATCCGAAGGCTGGCTGGTCACAGCCCTCCGAAACCCCTTCCCAACCTTTTTGCATGCAGGAGAACGGCCGTGAAATCGATCGAAGTTCGGGTGCCGCACTCGCTTGAGCGGGACGAGGTCCGTCGCCGGCTGGATCACGCGCTCGTGAAGGCTCAAACTGAATATGCGGCCGTCGTGGGCGACATCGACGCGTCGTGGGAGGGTGAAGACCGCCTCCGCGTGCTGCTCACCGTCAGCGGCATGAAGTTCGATGGCACGCTCGACATCAAGGTCGAGGAACTCGTCGTCGCGTTGCAGGTGCCTGGCATGGCGTCCCTCTTCAGCCGCCGCATCAGTGAGGGCATCGAGGAGCGTCTGGGAGGATTGATCGGGTCGCAGCAGGTGTAGGGCTCACGCCTTCCCCGCTGCGGTTGCTCGCCGGCGATATTGTCGGTGGTCGATTGAGTCTGATCGCCATGCCGTCCTCGCAAAGCACCGTGCCGGAGCACGGTGACGGATGGTCATGATGGTCATGGTGAACGTCATGCACTCCACGCGCACAGCCCGTTGCCTGCGGGGCATCGCCCTGGCAGCAGCCTTGGTGGCGGCCATCGGCCCGCCGGCGGTGGCCGCGCGGCTCCAACCCGACGATCCCTTTGCCGACGAACTCAACCCGTTCGGCACCGGGAAATCCAGGCCGTCGGCGCCGGCCGCAACGCCCGCGCAGCGGCCGCGCCCCGCGGACAAACCCGCCGTCAAACTCCCTGTGCCGTTCCCGGAGACCACGGTTCCGGGGGAGCCGGCAGAGCGTAGGGAACGCACCCCTGTCCGCGAGGGCCGTCCGTTTTCCCGCGACAGGAACCTGGACCGGGATGCAGACCGGGAACGCGACCGGGATGCCGGTCGGGATGCCGGTCGGGATCGCGACCGGGATCTGGATGGCCGGGGTGACGCCGGGGTCGACGAACTGCGCCGCGAGCGGATGTTCGGCTTCGACGACGAAACCGAGCAGCGTGAGCCGACCGAGGCGGAGAAGAAGCTCGTCGAGGCGGAACAGTTCGAGCAGCAGGGAAAGCTGGACAAGGCCCGCGACATGCTTCTTGAGGCGGTGAAACTCGAGCCGTCGCTGATGATCGGGCACCTGGCGCTGGGCGTGGTACTGCGGCGGCTAGGTGATTTCAGGGGATCCGTGGATGCCTGTTCGAAGGGGATCGAGCTCGATCCGCAGGAGCCCGAGCTCTTCCTGCGGCGCGGCATCGCCTGGTTCCATCTGGGCCTGTACGGCATCGCCCTGGAAGACTTCGAGGAGGCGGCGGGCCTGTCCTACGACGATCCGCGGCCGGAGCTCTGGCGGGGGCTCACGCTCATGGAACTCGAACGCCCACTGGAAGCGATCAACGCCTATGCGTCCGCGATCCGGCGTGACCGTACCTTCATGCTCGCCTACTTGAACCGGGGACTCGCCTATCTCGCCACCAACGAGCCCCGCAAGGCGGAGTTCGACTTCAACCAGGCCATTCGTCAGAAACCGAAGGATGCACGCGCCTGGGCCAACCGAGGTGTCGCCCAGGCGAGGCAGGGGCGGTATCGCGAGGCGGTCGAATCCTACGAGGCGGCCCTGAAGATCAGCCCGGCTGACAAGCCTGTGCGGCAGAACCTCGAGGCTGCCCGCCGCATGGCCGGTCAGGAATCGGCGAACCGCAGCCGGTAGCCATCTCAAGCCGCCCTGCCCGGAGGGCCGGGCCGGCGTGAAGTCAGCGGGCGAACACCCGGAGCGTGTCGCCGTTGATCGTCCACTGGAGGGCGAGCGGCCCGAGGATCGCGTCGAGCAGTTCGTCGCGGGATGCATCCTTGACGGTTGCCCGCACGATCTCCCCAGGAGCGATGCCGCTGCGGGTGAGTGATTCGCGATCAAGCTCGAGATCCAGTTCCATCCGCGTGGCGAGCGCTTCGAGCAGTTGCTCCAGCGGCGCCGCCACCTGCAGGGAGAAGGTCTGCCTCCCTGCCGCCGGCTTCGGTCGGCCCGGGGAATGGCGGACGGCGGGCTTGCCTGTGGCTGGCTGGGGGGCAGAAGCGACCGTGGCCGCGGCGGGCGACAGCCCGGCGCCGATGGCAATGATCCTGCCGGTGGGCACGCGAGCGGTTGCCGGAGCGGCTTGCCAGTCAACCCGCAGATCAAACGGGCACAGCAGGAGGTCGAGTCGCTCGGCCAGTGTCATTTCCGGCAGCGACGTCGCCGGCAGGTGATCGTGCGGCACCGTGGCAACACCCTCGAGGCTGACGCCGGCCTGCGTGGCGGCGGCGGCCACCAGATCGCGGGGCCGGGCTCCGGCGGCCCACTGCCAGGGCATCTGCTTGTCGAGTACGGACCGCTGTCGCGCCGGCATCGAGGCCACCCTCGTCGCGCGGGCCGCCTCAGCGCTGACCAAGACGGCTGCCATGCCGCGCGGCACGATCAGAATCGACGATGCGAGCGCAGCCACTTCGCCGCCGGCGATGGCGGCCCCGCGGTCGAGCACGTCGCGAAGCGGTTCGTCCTGGCAGTCCAGCCGGATGGCGGTGTCGGGATCGAGCCGACGATCCACCAGCACCGGCAGTCCGGCGGCTTCGCCGACTCGGCTGGCCCAGTCCCGCAGGCCGATGCCGTTCCAGGTCGCCGTGATGGGGGCGTCGAGGTCGGTCGGGGCGGCCGGGCAGGTGGCCCCGATGATGCTCCAGAGAATGGCGGTGGCGGTTGTGAACGGAAAAGTGCAACGACGGCCGAACGCTGCCCGGGCAGACGGCAACGCATGCCGTGCAGTAGGCTCAGGCCAGTATCGGGATGACGCGTGCAGCGGCACGAACAGACTCCGGGGACACCTCGTCGGGGATGCCACGGAGCATACCGCCCGCGGCGGCAACGACGACAGACGGCCATGGCAGCTGAAACAACGATCGTCGTGCTCGGTGCGGGAATCAACGGCGCCGCGATTGCACGGGAACTCACGCTTTCCGGCGTGGGAGTGATCGTCGTCGATGGCAACGACATCGCCGCCGGCGCCACGGCCTGGTCGACCCGGCTCATCCATGGCGGCCTGCGGTATCTGGAATATGGCGAGATCGGGCTCGTCCGCGAAAGCCTCGCCGAACGCAACCGGCTGGTGCGGCTGGCGCCCCATCTCGTGCGGCGGCTTCCCTTCTATCTGCCGGTGCAGGGCCGCTGGGGCGGCCTGTGGGCGGCGGCGGCGAGGCTCGTTGGCTGCGAGTCGCTGGCCCGCGTGTGGCAGGGGCGGCGTGGACGGGGCAGTTGGACGGTGGGAATCGGGCTCTCTCTCTACGACCTGCTGGCGGCAGGCGAGGGCTGGCCGCGGCACCGCATGGTGCGGGCTGGCCGTGCCGGCATGCCGCAGATCGACGCCCGGTCCTTTCCGTTCGCCGGTCTGTATGACGATGCCCAGCTGCTCTTCCCGGAACGGTTCACGGTGGAACTGCTCGTCGACGCCCGCGGGATCGCGGCGGCCGCCGGCACGCGGTTCGAAGTGGGGACGCACCGCGAGGTGCAGTTCGGCCGCGACGGCCTACTCAGGATCGGCCCGTCTCCGGCTGGCGGCGGTCCGCTCGAGGTCAGGCCCGACGCTGTCGTGAATGCCACGGGCGCCTGGGTGGATCGCACGCTTGAATCGCTGGTGGCTGGAGCGGCGGGTGGCGTCGGCCGCCGACTGATGGGCGGCACGAAGGGTAGCCACCTCGTGGTGAGCTGCCCGCCGCTGCGGGCAGCGCTCGCCGGCTACGGCGTCTATGGAGAGGCGGCCGATGGCCGGCCCGTTTTCGTGCTCCCGTTCGGACCCGAACTCGTGCTCGTGGGCACCACCGACATTCCCTTCTCCGGCGATCCGGCGGACGCGCGGGCCGACGAGGCGGAGATCGGCTACCTGCTCGCTGCGGTGGCGCGACTCTTTCCGGCGGTGGCACTCCGGCGCGACCACGTGCAGCAGCACTACTGCGGCGTGCGGCCGCTGCCGTTCGTTTCCGGCGATGGACGGTCGCCAGCGGGGGTCACCCGCCGCCATCTGGTCGTGCGGCATGATGACGCGACCGTGCCGCTGTGGTCCATCGTGGGCGGCAAGCTCACCACCTGCCGTAGCCTGGCCGAAACGACGGCGGCCACGGTGCTCGGCACGTTGGGACTGCCGGTCCGCGGCACATCGCGGGAGCGGCCGCTGCCTGGAAGCTGCGACGAGGCCTCGCGTGAGGCCGCCGTACGCGCGTGTCGAACTCTCGCGGAGCAGGCGGGCGTGCCGCGGGCCGACGCCGCCGCGGTCGCGGAGCAGACCGTCGGCCTTTTCGGAGCACGCGCGGCTGCGGTCTGGCAGGAGCGTCGTGGCGCAGGGGCTCTCGGCCGCCTGATTCGCGGGGTCGGTCTGCCGCGCGCCGCGGTGGGATTCTGCGTCCGCGAGGAGTGGGCCATCACGCTCGACGATCTGATCGAGCGGCGGCTGATGCTGTCGTTGCACGAACGGCTCAGTCGCGAGGCGATCACGGACGTGGCAGAGTCGCTCTCCGCCGCCGGCGGCCTGTCGCCGGATCGCGTGGCGGCAGCCGTGGAGGGATGTGTGGCACGATTGGAGGAACGGTACGGCAGGAGCGTGCCCCCGACGGTCGACGTGCCGGATCCTTCAAGGGGAAGCACTACGAAGGAGTGAATGATGGCCGCAGCCGGACCAGCCAAGACCTGTATTCTCGCGCTCGACCAGGGAACCACGTCGAGCAGGGCGATCCTGTTCGACCGTCGCGGGGTTCCTCTGGCGGCGGCACAGGAGGAGTTTCCACAGATCACGCGAAACCAGATCGCGGGGGATACTGGCGGCGACGGCGAAGACGTGGCGATCGTCGAGCACGACCCGGAAGATATCTGGCGGTCGCAACTTTCCTGTGCCCGACGCGTGCTGGAGTCGAGCGGCACGATGGCGGAGCAGGTGGTCGCCATCGGGATCACCAACCAGCGCGAGACGACGATTCTCTGGGATCGCGTCACCGGCCGGCCTGTTGCCCCGGCGATCGTCTGGCAGAGCAGGGTCTCGGCGGGCATCTGCGCCCGCCTGCGGGCCCAAGGCATCGAGGACGATATCCGCCGCCGCACCGGCCTGCTCCTCGATCCTTATTTCTCGGCGACGAAAATCATGCACCTGCTGGAGACGGTGCCGGGCCTGCGGTCGCGGTGCGAGGCTGGCGACATCCTCTTCGGTACGGTCGACACCTTTCTGATCTGGAGGCTCACGGGCGGCCGCGTGCATGCCACGGATGTCACGAACGCCAGCCGCACGCTCCTGTTCGACATCCACCGGCTCGAGTGGAGCGACGAACTCTGCAGGCTTTTCGGCGTGCCGCGATCAATCCTACCGGAGGTGCGGCCGTCGAGCGGTTCGTTCGGCGAGACCGATGCCGCGTGGCTCGGCGTGCCGATCCCGATCGCGGGGTGCGCCGGCGACCAGCAGGCGGCTGCCTTCGGCCAGGGCTGCCTGCGGGCGGGCGACGCCAAGAACACGTATGGAACCGGAGCGTTTCTGATGTTCTCCACCGGCCGTGAGCCGGTGGCCAGCGGGCACGGTCTGCTCACCACGCCCGCATGCACACTGTCGGACGGCGGGTCGTCGGCCGCTCCCGCCGCCGACTATTTTCTGGAGGGATCGGTGTTCGTGGCCGGGAGCCTGGTCGGCTGGCTGCGGGACGGCCTGGGGATGATCCAGCAGGCCAGCGAGATCGAGCCGCTGGCGCGGAGCGTGGATGACAGCGGCGGCGTGATGGTCGTGCCGGCGCTCACGGGGCTGGGCGCGCCCCATTGGGATCCCTTTGCCCGCGGACTCATGATCGGGCTCTCGCGGGCCACGGGCAAAGGCCACATCGCGCGTGCGGCGCTTGAATCGATTGCCCTGTCGGTGGCCGACGTCGTCGTCTGCATGCAGCAGGATGCGGGAGTGTGCCTGGGCCGCCTCCGGGTCGATGGCGGTGCCAGCAGCAACGATCTGCTCATGCAGATGCAGGCCGACGTGCTCGGCCTGCCCGTGGAACGGCCGGCCGTGCTCGAGACCACGAGCCTCGGAGCGGCCCTTCTGGCCGGCTTGGCAACTGGGTTTTTTCCCGATCATGCCGCCGTGGAGGAGGCGCGACGTGTGGAACGGGTCTTCGAGCCGCGGCTGGCCGGAGAGGCCCGTGCCCGGCTGCTCACACGCTGGAGAAACGCGGTCGAGCGTTCCCGCGGCTGGGCCCGACCCGGGTGACGATCAGCGGATCACCGGGCTGCCTGCCGGCGTACGCTTCTCGGCCACCATGGCCCCGGACGTGTATCGCTGCGGATTGGCGGCAAATGCGTCTCGGGTTTCGGTCGAGGAGAAAAGGTACGTCCGCGCTTGATAGGTGACACCGTAGCGACGCTGGCCAGGCGTGCTCTTTCCGGCGTCGAATGCCAGGACGGGATCGTCTCCGGAGAGAGCGGGTGCATAGCGGTCGGGATCGGCGAGGAAGGCCTTTTGCTGCTCGGCGCTGGCGAAGAGATAGGTTCGTCCACGATGCCTCGCTCCCCACTGGGCACGGCCCTCGACCCACACGCCGCGTTCGGCGAGCGTGACGGGGCAATAGCCTTCCAGACCGACGGGCATGGAACCGTAAAGATCGGGTTCTGAAGGGGTGGCTGGCACGGCAGCGACCTGAGCCGATGGGGTGGCGGCCGTTGGTGGGCTGCTCGCTGCCGGCTGCTTTGCCGCCGGCTTCGAGAACATGCTGAACGGCTTCTGGAGGGCGGCGAAAAGCGACGAGGTAGTGGACGGCTTCGGCGGCGTTGCCTCGGCGATGGCCGTGGCGGAGCCACCTGCGAGCGGTTGCTCCGGAGTGGACGGTTGCGGTGCCGCCGGCGGCTGCTGGACTGTGGCGTTCTTCGCGTCGGCGAGCGATTGGGAGGTCGGTGCCGTAGCGGTGGCCGGCGCACCGCCTGCGGGCATCGCCGCCATCGCAGCCGCAGGCTCCGGCTTCGCGGGGGAGGCCGGCTGGTTTTGCTGCGGCAGGCCCAGCCACGGCGCCGACCTGGCGGTCGCCTGCGAAGGATCCGCCGGCGTGGTGGGAGTGGGCTCGATGGTGAGCGGCGCCTGCGCGGCAGTGCTGCCGAATGCGGAGGTGGCGGCGAGGATCGCGGGCGACGTTTCTGTCGGGAGTGGCGATTCAACTGCGGCCGGAGGTGCGGCCGTGAGGACGGGCGTCGCGACCGGGGCAGCCGTCACCGCAGCTGGCGGCGTGGCCACCACGGTCGGAGCTGGTGTCGGGGATGGAGACACAGCAGCGACGACGGGTGTCGTCGGCGCGGGGGCCGTCACCGATGGCACGGCAGGCGGCGGCGATGCCAGGCCGAGGGATGTTTCCCGAAACGATGCGGCGATGGCGGACTCGGGGCCGCTGGCCAGGCTTCCGTCGTCGCCGGCGAAGTCGGAAAGCATGCGGACCTTGGCGGCGACGGCGTTGATCGCCTTCCCGCCCGGCGGTACGGCGCCACGCATGTCCGCCGGCGCCGTCACCCGCACAGCCTTGCCGTTATCACCACCAAAGGCCGGCAGTGCACCCGATCCGCTTGCGGAAATGTCGGCGAAGTCGCGGAGGCTGGCGGATGGCTCCGTCGCGGTGCCCTGAGCCATCGATCGCGTCGCCGAGGCGAAGGCCGCCTCCTGCACCGCCCGAGCCGCCGCGGCCACGAACCCGGCCGGCGTTTCGGGGAGTTCGAATTTTGACAGCAGCTTTTCATCGGCGGTGACAATGCAGGCGGTGGGCACTTTCGTGATGCCGAGGCGACGCGTGGCTTCGGGATTCGTGTCGACATCCACACAGACCGGCTCGAAGCAGGCCGTGATGAGGGCAACGGCTTCGTCGCTGGCCAACGTCGTCCTGTCGAGGGTCGTGCTCGCCGAACTCCAGCTTGCGGTAAAGATCGCCAGCACGGGGCGATGGCTGAGTTCGGATGCGCGGCGGGCGGTCGCGAGATCTTGATGCCACGGAACGGCGGCTGAGGCGCCGGCCGTCCAGAAAGACGACAGCGTCATCACGGCCACGGTGGCAAGCAGGCGGCTGATTCGGGAGGGGATTGGCATTGGAATCACCATGCAGGTGGAAGACATCACTCCAACCTCGGGGCCGCGCAGGCCTTTGGAGACAACTGGCACCGAAGAACACGGGGATCCGAAGGTGGCGACAATCAGTCCGACGGAGTGCCGTCGGGCTGTTTGAGCGGGCCGCCTTCAGACCCGGAAGATGTATCGGTCGAATCGGTCGCAGGAATCGCATCGAAAACGCCGCTGGTCCAGATTTGGGGGCAGAGGGCGTTTTCGATGTCTGGCTATTTCGCCCAGCTTGCCGGCTGGTGGCGATGAGCAAATAGGCTGGGGCCCCGTCGCTTGACATTTCTGTCAGGGCAGGAGATACTTCCGCCTGACACGTTGAGACGGGGTTTTCAGCAGCGGCACAGCCGCCGTGTCACTCCCGAGGAATCTCCGAAGGATTTTTCGAGATAGAGGGCCTTTCCTTGGCCCACCCGGGATCTGATTCCGGTCTCCCAACCGTTCACGTGGAACGTATGGGTGCTGGAACTTGTGGGCTCTGAAGTCTGGGCCTCCGAGCTACGTCCTTGAGCCTCACCGTCCAGGCCCGAAGCTTGGAAGGTTTGGTTTCTGGGGCTGGTTTTTCGAGGTTCTCGTTCGTTTGGGCTTTTCGACCGTCCGTGTTTGATTGGCTGCATAACGCAGGCCGGTTGGGTGCGGACGAATCGAACGGTGCGAACGAGGGTTGTCCGATCTCTTTTTCCAAGGGTGCGTTCTATCCATGTCGAAGCGGAGGCGATCGCGGGGCCGCGGTGGGTTTGGTGGCCAGGGCGGCCAGGGCGGCCAGGGTGGCCAGGGCGGTCACGCGCCGGGCGGGTACGGCGGTGGCGGCGGACAGGGACAGGCCCATGGTGGCGGAGGAGGCGGCGGGGGAGGCTACGGCGGTCGCCGGCGGCGGTTTCGTCGCGGTGGCGGTGGTGGCGGCGGCCCGGTGCCGGCTGGTGCCGGAGCGGTCGACATGGAGGGAGAGGGCATGCGGCCGCCGGAACTCGAGCCGGAGGTCACCGAAACGGGTGAGCCGATACCGCTCGAACCGGGCAAAGGCATCCTGGAGATGCACCCCAACGGCTATGGATTCCTGCGGAGTCCGGAAACCAACTACCAACGTGAGCGAACCGATCCATTCGTGCCCGCCACGATGATCGAGCGGTATCGGCTGCGCGAAGGCGTTTCGATCAAGGCGCTCGTGCAACCCGGAAGAAGGCAGCAGGGCCCGCGGGTTCGCGAAATCCAGGAAGTGGAGGGCATGCCGCCCGACCAGTATGTCAACGTCAAGACCTTCGACCAGTTGACGCCCATCAACCCGGAGACGTGGCTTCGCCTCGAAACCGGCCAGCAGCCGATCACGACTCGCGTCATGGATATGCTCACGCCGCTTGGCAAGGGGCAGCGGGCACTGATCGTGGCACCGCCACGAACCGGCAAGACCGTGCTCCTGCAGCAGGTGTCGCAGGCCATCTCGACCAACCATCCCGATGTTCAACTCGTGATGCTGCTCGTCGACGAGCGTCCTGAAGAGGTTACGGACATGCGCCGGACCGTGAAGGGCGAGGTGATGGCCAGCAGCCTCGACTGCGACGTGGAAAGCCACGTGCGGCTGTCGCAGTTGGTGATCGAGCGATGCAAGCGGATCGCAGAGACGGGCAAGGACGTGTTCCTGCTGATGGACTCCATCACCCGCATGGCGCGGGCCTTCAACAAGTGGGTCGGCAACACTGGCCGCACGATGTCGGGCGGCGTCGATATCAAGGCGCTCGATATCCCAAAGAAACTATTCGCCACGGCCCGCGTGTTCGAAGAAGGGGGCTCGCTGACGATCGTGGCGACGGCCCTGATCGACACCGGCAGCCGGATGGACGAACTGATTTTTCAGGAGTTCAAGGGCACGGGAAACATGGAGTTGGTGCTCGATCGCAAGCTGTCGGACAGGCGGGTGTGGCCCGCCATCGACATCTCGCAGTCGGGGACGCGGCGGGAGGAGAAACTCCTCGATGCCAACACGCTGCATGCGGTCGGCATGCTCCGTCGCACGCTCTCCTCGATGCACCATGTCGATGCCATGGAGCAGCTCACGAAGCAGCTCGCCAAGTTCAAGAGCAATCGCGAATTCATCTCGCTGATTGCCAGTTCACGTGCCGACGACTGAGACCTGCTCAGGCCTTGCCCGCCGACGCGGAATCGCCCGCGGACGCAGCGTTGTCTGTTGATGCGTCCGTGAGTCGGCCGAGCCAGTAGGCGTATTGCGGGTCGCCGTTGCGGAAGGAGAATACCGCGTCTGGGAGCCTGGAGTTTTCCGGTCCCTCCGACCGAACCCTGACAACGATCGACCCGTCGCTGCGCTTTTCGATCGTCAGCCGATGATCGGGAATCCGCGACGCTTCCGGCGGCGATGGCATGATGACCAGCTCTCGGAGGGCAAAGGTTTCAGGTGACTCGGCACCCGCGGCATCCGTGGTCGAAGTATGCCGCGCTTCGCGGAAGGAATCCAGCCGGTCGGTGGCAACGCGGCCGGGAGTGGCCCCCCCTTTTTGACACCCCGCGCACGGCATTCCTATACTGATTCGTTCCCAGCCGTTCCCCTCCGGAGTTCACACGCATGACGCAGTATGCGTCGCTCGCCGACGATTTCTACGTCAACATGAATCTGGCCACGGAGATGGAACTTCCGGGCCAGCGGGAGACCATCCTGCACTTCTTCGAGCGTGTGCAGAAGCGTTTTCCCACGATGCGGAAGTTCTACTGCCGCGACAAGCGGGATTTCGTGCTCGAGGAGGAAAAGGACCAAGGGCGGTATCGCTGGGCAGCGGTCGAGACCAAGCGGCTCTGCTCCGGACAGGTGAACCCGTCGTCGCTCGACGCAGTGCTCGATCAGCACCGTCTGGTGCTCGATCTGGCGCCGGCGTTTCTTTCGATCAGTCCGCTCGATTGCGAGGCTCTCGATGTCCTGTTCGGCTTCGATTTTGCCTTCCGTGGCAATCACAACGCGCTGCTGGCGGAGGCCCTCGGCGTGGGGCCGGCGTTCGACCGGGCGGCGGAACTGCCCGGGGGCCGCGTCATCAATTACGAGCCATCGCTGACGATCTCTCTCGACGAAGACTGCCGTGTGCAGGTTCGCGTCAGCACCGAGACCAGGACGAATGCATTCCAGGTTCGCACCGGCGACTTCGCCGAGGAGCAACTGAGCGTCTACGTGACGGCTCGGCAGTATGGGAGTCTCGAACCGGGCACCACCTACGTAGAGGCGATGGACAGGCTGGCCACGCTGGCCCGCGAGGTCGTGGACACGTGCGTGGTCGACCAGATCCTGCGGCCACTCGCCCGCACGATCTCGCTGAAGTAATCGGGTCGCTGACCCTGTCAGCGCTGGTTGCCCGACCGACCGCCGCGCCTCGAGTCGCGTGGCCTGTCTGACGAACCGCCGCGTGCCGAGGAATCGCCCCGCGGCTCGGCGGCACGCCCGCCGTCGCTTCCGCGTGGTGATCGGCTGCGAGCGTCGAGATTGCCGGCGATGACGATGCCAATCGCCTCCACCCAGCTCGGGACGTCGAGCACTTCGTTGAGGCCACTCTCGATGATGCTGTCATCGTCATCCACCGGATGACGATCGTCACGGCCGTGGCCGTCATGACTGGCATCCTCGATCCCAAGGAACTCCAGCCCCTCGTCGTCCTCCTCGCGTCCTCCAGCGACCGGGGCAAATTCATCGCGGCGACCGCGATCGAACGTGGATGCTGAACGGCGTTCATCGCTCGTGCTCCGGCGGCTGCGCCGTCCACGGCGGCCGCTGCCTTCGCTCGAACGGCGTGATGCGGATCCCTCGCGGCTGCCCTCAGCCGGTGCTGCGGCGCCGCGGGCATCGCGACCACGTCCTTCACCGCGTCGTCGTCGTCGTCGCCGGCCTGCTGCCTCGCCAGACTCGCGGTCATCGGTCCGGGCCGAGCCGGACGGCTCGCCGCCTTCATGACGGGATGCATCCGCACGGCCGGCGTCGGCCGCCGGTCGCGCTGGAGTCCGCGAGCCATACCCAGTCGGCAAGGGCTCGTCGTCGGTATCCTGATCGGCAAAACGGGGCGAACCTTCAGCAGCATCACGGGCCGCCTCGCCGCCTTCGCGGTCTGCCGGCTGCCTGTTGCCGACATCGCCATCGCGGTCGCCGCGGCCGCGTCGGCGGCCACCACGTCTGCCACGACGGCGGCGTCGCCGCGGAGCCCCGTCGGCATCGCGGTCACTTTCGCCGGCCGGTTCCTGGCGTTGTCCTTCGTCACCGGCACCGACCGCCTCGCGGGGAAGGCTGCCGCGTTCCGCCAGTTCATCGAGCCGTTCTCCCCGTGGCTCGTCAAAACCGTCATCCGCCGCTGCTTCAGCGGGCCGGCGACCGGCGGGTTGTTCGCCATCTAGCCGCGTCGTGGGCAGCGGGCGATCACGGCCCTCTTCACGGCCTTCCTCGCGTCGGCCACGTCCCCGACCGCCGCGGCGGCCACGGCGGCGTCTTCCACGGCCCTCGCCAGCCTCGTCTTCACGCGGACTCCGGGGTGCGGCGTCGGTCTCGGCTCGGTCGCGGGCCCCCTCCTCGGAACGGTCGGCGACGGGCCGCGAGTGGGCCGCTTCATCACCGTGGCCCTCTTCTCGCCGCTCTTCTCGCCGCTCTTCGCGCCGCTCTTCGCGCCGCTCTTCGCGCCTCGGCGGGCGGGCTGGCTCACGGCTCTGCTGCTGGGCAGGCTCAGCGGCAGGTCGGCGGCTGCCAAAGCCGAAGGAGAATTCATCCTGTTCCCGCTCGCTGCGGCGGGGCGGCGGCTCAGCCGCTGCCCGCGATGCGGAAGCAACCGGTGGCTGCGACGCGGGCGGCTGCGGCCTGCTGGTCGGGGACGAAGCGGTCGGCTGCGCGGCAGGCTCGAGCCCCAACGCCGAGGCCAGCCCGCCCCAATCGGAACGGACGGCGGGCGCAGGCCTCTCTTCACGCGGTTTTTGGGGCGGTCGGGGAGGCGTTGCCGGGGACGCGGCAGCCGGAGGTGCAGCGGGCTCCGCCGCCGGTTTGGCGGCCGGCTTCGCGCCGAGAGACTCGGCCAGACTGGCCCACGGGTCATTTTTGTGTTCGTGTTCCGACATCATGCGTTCCAAAGAGGGAATTGGGGGCTGGGGCTGCGTCGTGCGCGGGATCGAACCCCCCGCGAAATGTCGCGCGGAGGCGATCCTGACCACGGCCAAATCGCAAGATACTACAAATCCCGCCAACGTGGCAGTCGGCGGGAGCTTGGATCACGAAAACAGGCCCATCCAGGCCGTCCTGGCTTGGCGGGCCTTCGCCCGCTGGTGCTTAGCCGGCCGGCTGTTTTCGCGAAAAACATCGCATCATGCAATTTGTTCTTGGCAGGCATTCGCTCGAAACTACGGCGTCGGGAGGCGGGAGAGTGCCCGGATCATGCTGCCGTTGTCGGCCACGTCGAAGAGCGGGCGGTAGGGGCTGGCCAGACCCCGCCGGGCGCGGCCCGCCGGGTACCAGACCAGGTTCGCCGACAGGTTCCAGGCGGACGGTGCGAAGGTCACGCTGGTCGTGGGATTCAACTCGACCGTCTGCGACTTGTCGGGCAACAGGTAGGTGAACGTGCCTTCCAAGGCGAGCGACCGCGACATCGGGGCGCGGATCGTCGATCCGACCACCCCCTGGCCGTTGCCCGAGGCACCACCCCAGATCCTCGCCTCGTTGGCATCGCCGAAGTGGAGACGATAGAAGGCCGTATAGAGGTCGACCGTGCTGGCCACGCCCGGCGATTGTGCGCTCGGCGAGAACGACCCCTTCTGCTCGGTGGCGTTGAAAGCGCCCCAGAATCCGAGCTCGTGGTATCCCCAGACATAGCTCAACTCGCCACGGATCTGAGCCACGTCGACGTTCTCGAAGTAGCTGTCGCTGAGGTAGTCATACACCGCACCACCCTGCAAACCGCGTCCCTCGAAGGCACGCGTGAAGAAGCCGGTCGTGACGAAGACCTGATCCCGCGCGTTGGAACGCAGTGCTCCCGGGCCGCCGTTGATCGTGGGCTGCTGGAAGTTGGTCTGCACGCCCCGCGCGCCCAACTGCCAGCCGACGCCGAAGGCGTTCCAAAAGGGCATCGCCCAGTTGATGTATTCGTTGGTGCCGTAGTTGCCAAGCAGACCGAAGTTGGACTGGTTCTGGAAGGCCGTGATGCCGGCACCGGCGCTGAAATCCCGGTACCATCTCCAGCCGTAGTAGGGCTTGCCGAACTGCCGCAGCCAGGCGCAGATCCGGCCGTCATGCGGCCAGCAGGTCAGGAAGTTCTCCGACTCCTCGCAGGCGAACGGATCGTCATAGAACGATTCGACATGCAGTTGGCTGGGATACTCTCCCATCCACATGCCACCGTCCGGCGACATCGTTCCGTCGGCGAAATCGTCACCGTAGCCCGAGTCGCCCATGGCGTCGGGGCCCATCTCCGTCATCTCCGACGGCATGGTATTGATGATGATCGACGGATCCTCGCTCGTCGTCATGGACGGGAGAGTGTTCGGCTGCGGGGGCGTCTGGCCCGCGGGGCCGGCGGTGGGGAGCCGCCCGGGCAGGGAGCCGTCATCGATCGTGGCGGCTTGCGGTGCCCGTGCCATCACCGACGGCAGCCCGTCGGCGTTCATCGCCACCCTTTCAGGCCGCTGGCCAGTCGGCCGGCCGGCGGTCGCATTGAATCGCGGCGCCAGGCCGCCGCCGAGAGAAGTGACCGCGGGGCTCGTGTTCGGCCTTCGGGGAGTGCCTTCAACGGCAAGCACCGGTCGGCCAGTGTCACCCTGCGGGGTCCGGAACAGGCTGATGTCACCCATGCTCGGCAGCGTCATTTGCCCGTTGTTGGTGAAGGTGGAGCTGAATCGTCCGGGCACGCGGTTGTCGCTTTTCCAATCCCCCATCTGGCCCTCGGGCCGGGGCCGAGGCGGGGCGGGCGGCTGGTTTTGCGGAGCTCGTCGACGCGGTGCGGCAGCCACTGCCGGCACGCCGGCGGGCAGACCCACCGAGGCCGGCGACGAAGCGATGGAGGCCTGAACACGGCTCGCAGGCGGAGCGGTGACCGGCGCTGCGGCGGGCGAGCTGACGGCAGTCGTGGGCGTCGCCTGCAGGGCGGTATTGGCAGAGCCGCTCTCGCCGGGCTTGGTCGGTGACGAGGGAACGGCAGGAGCCTGGTCTGTCCCGCCCCCGTCGCTCGAGGTCGCTGCACGATGGGGTGTCCATCGCAGTTGACTTTGCCCGCCGGCGGCAGCCGCCGAGCCTGGCTGCTGCGACCATGCGAGGCCGTTGCCCAGCAGGGCAACCGCCAGTGACAGGCCCACGAGGTGTCGCAAACCGTGCGAAACGTGCATGACAAGCTCCTTCCGATCCGGCATTACGGTGGGAATGGCCCAGCCGCTATTCGTCAATCGGAATAGATATCGTCATCCCTACGACCGAAACTTCCGCCAAAATCGACGCGACCAGCAGCCCTTGCCTAGCTTGCGCAGTCGAGTGCGGCGGAGAGGTCGGCAATCAGGTCGGCCGAGTCTTCGATGCCGCAGGCGAGGCGGATCATGTTGTCCGCAATGCCGAACGTGGCCCGTTCGGCGGGAGAATAGTTCCAGTAGCTCATGACGAGCGGCTGTTCGATGAGCGATTCCACGCCGCCCAGGCTGGGGCCGATCCGCGGGATCGTGACGGCATCGATCACCCGTGCCGTCTGCCGCCAATCGGCGTTTTTCACGAAGAAGGTCACGAGGCCGCCGAAGCCCCGCATGGTCCGTGCCGCCAGCGGGTGATACGGATGGCTCTCAAGTCCTGGGTAGAGCACCCGTTCCACCCGCGGGTGACCTTCGAGGAACCGGGCCACGGCAAGGCCGTTGGCATTGTGTCGTTCCATCCGCAGCGCCAGCGTCTTTAGGCCTCGCTCGAGAAGATAGGCATTGTGGGGTGAGTTCACCCCGCCCATGATGCCGCGGAGGTGGCGGACGGCTTCCAGCTTCTCCTGCCCGCCGATGACGACACCCGCCAGCAGGTCGTTGTGGCCGCCCAGATACTTCGTCGCCGAGTGCAGTACGAAGTCGACGCCCAGTTCCAGGGGCCGCAGGTTGTAGGGCGTGCAGAGCGTGGCGTCGATGAGCGAGAGCACGCCGTGCCGGCGGCCGATGTCGGCGAACCGCTCGATGTCGACCACGCTGAGGTGCGGGTTGGTGGGTGACTCGCTGACGATGAACTTGGTCCGCGGCGTGATCGCCGCTTCCATCGCCGCATAGTCGCAGGTGGGCACCTCGCGGAACACGACGCCGAACCTGGTGAGATGCTTGCGGCAGAATTCGCGGCTGCGGTGGTAGCACTCGTCGAAAAAGACGATCTCCTCGCCCGCGTTCAAGTGGGCCATCAGCAGGCCGACCAACGCCGCCATGCCGCTGGAGAAGAGCACCGCAGCCTCTCCGCCCTCGATCGCGGCCAGTTTGTCCTCCACGACCCGCTCGCCGGGGTTGCCATAGCGGCCGTATTCCTCGCGGGGTTGCTTCTCCTCGATGAAATCGATGATCGACTGCGTGTCGCGGAACGTGTAGGTGCTCGACGCGAAGATCGGGTCGGTGATCGAGAAGCCGGGCTTCTGTCGGGCCTCGCCGGCATGCACTGCCGTCGTGGAAGGACCGAGGGTGCGAGAGGCTGCCGAACCGGTGACGTCGGGGGTGAGCATGCCGAATCCTACGGGAAAGACGGGTCAGGCTGAGTCTAGTTGAGCCTCCGACCACCGACAAGGAACGCCGCGCAGCCAGCGTCAAATGGCGACGCGCCGCCGGGGACGGCAAAGCTTCCGTCGCTCGGAGATTCCGACTTGCCACGCGTGTCGGTATGGTGCGCACAAAAAGTCGGACATCCTCCTCGTCTCCTCCACCTTCGCCGATCCCCGGCTCCCCGCATGGTGGTGGAGAAGGCTGCCGGGCAGGATGCCGGGCCCACAGCCGCGGGCGGAGGCCCGCCAAGAAAAATGGCACGATGCCATGTTTTTCGTGAAACCGCCCTGATCGCTACACTCCTGCCCATGAAGAAAACCTCACTTGTAGGAACCGCTCCGGCAGCGGGCAGCGCGGATCTTCGGCCTCGCACACCGCCCCGTCGTGTGTGGCTTACGCTGGCATCGCTGGCCGCCGCCGTCGCGATGGTGCGATCAGGATGGCTCGAGCCGATCGTCGGCAGCATCGTCGATCAGGCGGTGCGGAACATCATCACGCTCATCCTCGGCTTCTCGGCCTTGATGACGCTCCTGCTCTGGTTCCTGCGTGAAAGCGGCCATGCACCGGCCTTGAAGCGGGCCGTGATCGGCGGACTGCTCGGCGCGGTCGCGCTGGGGGCTGCGGTGCTGCGGATCGAGCGGGTGTCGGGGGATCTCGTGCCCGAGTTCGCCTTCCGCTGGAATCCTTCCCGCGACCGGATGCTGCCGCCCGATCGATCGGGGACGACCGCTCCGCAGGGCGAGGCCGTTGCCACTGCTCCGTGGCGGGCCGAGTCCGGTGATTTTTCCAGGTTCCTCGGGCCGGAAGGCACCTGTGGCGTCGACGTTCCCGTGCTCGATCCCAATTGGCAGACGCGGCCACCGCGGCTGCTGTGGCGAAGGCCGATCGGCGCCGGCTGGAGCGGCTTTGCCACCTGCGGCGATCATGCGGTGACGCTCGAACAGCGGGGCGACGAAGAGATCGTCTCCTGTTGCTCGGTGGTTACCGGCGCGCCAGAGTGGACGGTGGTGGTGAAGGGACGCCACGAAACAGTGCTCGGCGGTGTCGGGCCGCGGTCCACGCCCACGATTCACGACGGCGTCGTCTACGCCCATGGGGCCACCGGCTGGCTCCACGCGATCGACGGTGCGACCGGCGCCGTGCTCTGGAAAAAGAATGTCCTCGACGAACTCGGCATCGATCCCGCGAGCCATGCGTTGATGGTGGCCTGGGGCAGGGCCGGGTCGCCACTGGTTACGGCCGACCTTGTGATCATGCCGGCCGGTGGCCCACGGACACGGCGATCGGCGCAAGACCCCGAGTTCCTCTCGCTCGTGGCCTTCGATCGGGCGACGGGCGAGCGACGCTGGATCGCCGGTGACGAACAGATCAGCTACGCATCGCCGGAACTGGTCACGTTCGGCGGTCGCGACATGATCGTGAGCGTCAACGAGGCGCATGTGGCCGGCTACGATCCGTCCGACGGCCACGAGATATGGGAGCACCCGTGGCCCGGCCACTCCAATTCCGATGCCACGTGCTCTCAGGCGATGCCGATCGGAGAACGCCGGCTCTTTCTCTCGAAGGGCTACGGCATCGGCGCGGCGGTCTTCGAAATCGAGAAGAGCGATGCCGAACCCTGGACGCTCCGCGAGGTCTGGCGGAATGCCGGACTGCTCAAGACAAAATTCACCAATGTCGCGATTCACGGGGGCCATGCCTATGGCCTCTCCGACGGGATTCTCGAATGCGTGAGGGTTGACGATGGCACGCGGCGGTGGAAAGCCGGCCGCTACGGCCAAGGGCAAGTGCTCCGCGTGGGGCCACTCCTGCTCGTGCAGGCGGAGTCGGGCGAGGTGGTGCTCGTCGATGCGTCGCCGGAGAAGCATGTCGTGCGGGGCCGGCTGGCCGCGATCGATGGCCAGACATGGAACAATCTCTGCCTGTCAGGCAGCCGGCTGCTGGTCAGGAACGCCGAGGAGGCGGCCTGCTACGAGTTGCCCGTCGTCAGCGGCGACGGCGAGTCCGGCGCAGCGGGCCCGGACACCGCCACGGGAACCTCGCCGTGAACGACCTCGCGGGACGAACGGCGCTCGTCACCGGCTCGACGCACGGCATCGGCCGCGAAGTCGCGATGACGTTGGCGGCGGCCGGCGCCCGCGTGGCCGTGCATGGTCGCTCCCCCGAGGCGGCCGACGAGGTGGCGGCGGCCCTTGCCGGGAGTGACTGCCATGCCGGCACGTTTCTCGCCGACCTCTCCGACACGCAGGCCGTCGAACGGCTGATCGCCGATGTCGGCCTCCGCCTGCCGCAGATCGACACTCTAGTGCTCGTGGCCGGGGCCGACGTGCTCACCGGCCCGCCGGCGAAGTGGCCGTTCGAGCAGAAACTCGACCAACTCCTGAGCGTCGATGTCGTCTCCACGATGCTCTTGGCGCGAGGCCTTGGACGCTGGATGCGGGATCGCGAGGGCGGCTCGATCGTCACGATCGGCTGGGATCAGGCGGCCACCGGCATGGAGGGGGACAGCGGCGAACTGTTCGCCGCCACGAAGGGGGCCGTCATGGCGTTCACGAAGAGCCTCGCCAAGTCGCTCGCGCCGAAGATCCGCGTCAATTGCGTGGCGCCTGGCTGGATCCGCACGTCGTGGGGCGAAGGGGCCAGCGATGTCTGGCAGGAGCGGGCGGTCCGCGAGAGCATGCTCGGCCGCTGGGGCACGCCGACCGACATCGCCAATGCGATCCACTGGCTCGTCTCGCCGCAGGCGGCGTTCGTCACGGGCCAGGTGATCCCTGTCAACGGCGGCTTCCGGCAGGCGTGACGGTGACGGTTCGGGGCTGCCCATGCCCCGTCGCCGGACGTTCGCTACGGCATCCTGCCTGCTCTCACTCGATGCTGACTGCGGTTCGGCATCCTGCCTGCGCTGGTCAGCAACGCCGGCTCTCGGAACATGGGCAGCCCCTCACGGATGCATCAAGGCAACGAGAACGACGTCAAAACGTCACGACGCGCTGATCATCGTCGTCAGGTTCGGGAGAGGCGAGCGACTGGGCGGCCACGCTCGCGTCGAGGTCGGCCACGCGGTCGGCGTGGTGGGGAATGTTCGCCGCGGCGAGGAAATTCGCCAGCAACCGGAAGCCGTGCCGCGTGAGAATCGATTCCGGATGGAACTGCACCCCGTAGAGGCGGTCGGCCTCGTGGGCGATCGCCATGATCGTGCCCTCGTCGTCCCGCGCGGTCACGGTGAGGCCCGCCGGCAGCCGGTCGGCCGCGACGACCAGCGAGTGATAGCGGCAGGCGGCCATCGGGCTGGGGATGCCCGCGAAGAGATTGATGCCGTCATGGTGGATGCCGCTCGTGCGGCCGTGCACGGGCTCGCGGGCGCGGACGATCGTACCGCCAAGCGCCGCTGCGATCGCCTGATGGCCGAGGCAGACGCCGAGCACCGGCACGCGGCCCCGGCAGGCGCGGATGGCGTCTACGGAACAGCCCGCCTGGGCCGGCGTGCAAGGGCCCGGCGAGATCACGACGGCATGCGGCTTGAGTTGCAAGAGCCCGTCGACGTCGATCGCATGGCTTGGCACCACCGCCGCGGTCGCGCCGAGCAGGTGGAAGTGGCGGGCGAGGTTGAAGACGAAACTGTCGCGGTTGTCGAGGACGACGATCATCGGGCCGCCTCCGCGGGCATGCCGGCGGCCGCGATGCCACCGGCGTCTCCCGAGCCGAAGGAGGCGAGCACGCGAAGCATGCCCTCCGCTTTGTGGAGCGTCTCCGCGTATTCGGCGGCGGGGTCGCTCCGCGCGGTGATGCCGCCGCCCACGGCGAAACTGATCGTGTCGGGGCTGACCACGAACGTCCGGATGAGCAGGTTGAAGTCGGCCGCACCGTCAAACCCGATGAAGCCCAGCGAGCCGCAGTAGCCGCCGCGGGTGAAGCCCTCCAGTTGGCTGATGATCTCGCAGGCCCGGTGCTTGGGCGCGCCGGTCACGCTGCCGCCGGGAATGGCGGCGTCGAGAGCGTCGAGGGGGGTGAGCCCGGGCCGCAGTCTTCCGGCCACGATCGACACGAGGTGTTGGACATAGCGATATCGCTCCAGCCGGCAGAGTGCCTCCACACGCACGCTCTCCGGTACGCAGACCCGGGAGAGGTCGTTCCGCACGAGGTCGACGATCATCACGTTCTCGGCCCGGTCCTTCTCGCTCTGTCCGAGATCTTCGCCGGCGTAGAGATCGGCCTCGGGGCTCGACAGCACGCGGCGGGTGCCCTTGATGGGGTGCATCCGCACGGTGCCACGTTCGGCCTGAAGCAGCCGTTCCGGCGACATGCTCACGATGGTGGCCTTGCCGGCAGCAAAGTAGCCGGCAAACGGGGCAGGGTTCAGCGTGCGGCTGCGGCGGTAGAGATCCACCGGATCGATGGTCGCGGCAAGGCGGAGCCGCTGCGCGAGGTTCACCTGGAAAATGTCGCCGGCGCGGACCAGTTCGATGCCGGCCCGCACCATATCGAGGTAGCTTTCCCTCGAGTGCGTCGACACGATCTTCCCGCAACCGGGAATGTCGTGACCGGAAATATCTCGACCGGGAATATCTCGACCGGGCAGCACATGGCCGGCTACCGAGGCCGTCGAGGCTGGCGTGTCTGAAGCGTGCGCCGCAGGCGATGCTGGCATCGGCGCGGCCAACGCCGCGAGCAGTGACTCCAGCCGTTCCGTCGCGCGGGCCCGCCGGGCCGTCGGGCCCTTCGCGGGCACGCCCTGCGAGATGATCCAGCCGCGGCCGGTATCGTGGTCGAATCCGCAGACGACGTCATAGACGTGCAGCGACAGGAGCGGCACCTCACTGCTGCCGGCCGCGACGATTCCAAGCCGGGCAAGCCCACAGTCGTATGACACGAGCCCCGCCACGCCGCCCTGGAATGGTGGAAGGCCGGGAATCGTCGCGCAGGTGAGGTCGGCCAGCAGCGAACGCAGTAGGGACAAAGCCTCGTTCACCCGCTCCGGGTCTCGGGCGTCGCCGGCGGTCTCGAGATGGAGCGAATGGATCGGGTCGGCGGCGATGTAGGAGTGCCTCCCCAGGCGGGGCGTCGCGAGGCCCCCCGTGGCAATCGGGTCCGGGGTGGAAGCGACGTGGCCGGAGCCGTCGAGGACCGCGCTGTCGAGGAACAGGCAGTGTTGCCTCTGCGCCAGCCGCTCGAAGATGGCGAGCGGCTCGATGTCCGCACGGAGTTCGGCCACGAGCGCCCCAGACGCCGTGAACCAGCTGCGGGCGATCCAACGCCGCGGATCGGATGGATATGTGGTGGCGGGAGGGGCGTGCATGCGGGGGAGTGTGCGAGTGACGCGGCAAGGCCGCGTGAGGTCGATTCATTCTAGCTGGAGGCGGAAAAAGCCACCGGTGCAGCAGAGGCCGACACGCGACGTGCAGGTGGGGCGTCTTCCCGCATTGAACCGGCATTGACCCGACCGGCTTCCGTTTTCTAGATGATCGCCCGTGCGTGGGGGCAGCCCCCCACGCACGGCCCTCGATCCATCCATCGGCATCCGAACGAGACGAGGAGGTTCCCATGGCCTTTTCCCGTCGCCGTGGCTCGCGTTCCCGGCAGACTTCTCCACGCGGGGTGCGTTCCCCTGTGAGGGCATCATCGCCGCATGGCGGGATGGAGCGACTTGAGGAGCGGCGGTTGCTGGCTGTCCTCTATTGGGATCCCGACCTCGTGGCGAAGAACAACGTGGTCGCGACTGGCGCGGGGCTCGGGGGATCCGGCACCTGGACGGAAGGGGGAGCCGCGGTCTGGTTCGACCCGTCGCTGGGGGGCGGCGCAGGCGGCTACGTCAGTTGGAACAGCAGCCGGGGCGATACCGCCGTATTCGCCGGCCCTGCCGGTGGCACGGTCGCCATCTCGGGTGGCGTCGGCGCCGGCGGGATCGAGTTTCGCGGAGGGGCCTACACGGTGACCGGCGGCGCGTTCTCGACGCAGGCTGCGGGCACGACGTTCACCACCGTCGTCGCCACCCGCTTCGACACGCCGATCGCGGGCAGCGGAGGCGTCGTCAAGGCGGGGGCCGCTTCGCTGACGCTGGGGGCTCCGCTTCACGGCTACACGGGCGACACCCTCGTGTCGGCCGGTTTGCTCGACGTCCGGGGAACGATTCGCAGCCACGTGCGACGCGGGAGCGGCGATGTGCAGGGCGTGATGTTCTTCGACCCCGAACTGGCCGCCGCGGTCCGCGAGTCGTTGGCACTCGACCGCGATGCATGGCTCACGCCAGCGGTGCTCGCCCAGGCACCGCCGCTCACGGCGCTCATCGTCGATGGGAATGGAGTGGGCGATCTCACCGGCATCGCGAACCTTTCCGCACTTCAGTCGCTCGAACTGGTTCCGGGGGACCATGCCGCTGTGCCGCAGGGACTCGCGTCGCTTCAGCCGCTGGCCGGCCTCGGCAGCCTCACGTCGTTGTCGGCGGTGCACGTCGGCCTCACCGACGCCGGTCTGGCCACGCTCCCCGCGCTGCCCGGGCTGACGCGGCTCGACGTGCGGGCCAACTCGATCTCGACCGTGCCGGCGGGCGTCGCGCAGTTGCCCAAGCTGGCGACACTTCTGGTGCACGGCAATCCGCTGCTCGCCAGCAGCCCGCGGGCGGCTCTGGCGGCGCTCAGAGGCAGGGCGATCGACGTGGATGTCGCGGCCGACCGTCCGGAGACGGCCACGAGCATCGCCGACCTGGCTGCCCGGCTCTATTACCTGCCGCTCGAGATGCTCGAATACGTGACGAACACGGTCGTGTTCCAGCCGTATTCTGGCGCGATGAAGGGGCCGCTGGCCACGCTGCAGACCAAGGCCGGCAACGCCTGGGATACGAACTCGCTGCTCGCGTCACTCTACGCCGCTGCCGGCATCCCCACGCGGTACGTGGCCGGTGCGGTCGAGGTGACCGAAAGCCAGCTCAAGGATTTCGTGGGAACCAGGGATGCCTCGGCCGCCGGGACGATCCTTGCCAGGGCCGGCCTCGGCTACGACCAATACTGGAACCATTTCAAGCACACCTGGCTCGAGGCGCTGGTGACGGTGCCCGCGACCGGCCGACAGGCCTGGGTGCCGATCGATGCCTCGTGGAAGCTGCGTGATTTTCGGCCCGGCCTGCCCGACATGCTCACGAAAGTGCCCTTCAGTCCGCAGGAGGCCGACTACCTCACGAACCCCGTGTGGCGGAGGAAGTCGACGGCCGAATATTACGAGGCGAAGGTCGCGGGATGGCTGGCCACGAACCGGCCCGATCTCACGCTCGCCGACGTGGGCTACGACGGTCCGATTCGCCAGCAGTCGTTTCCGTCACTCCCCGCGGCGCTGCCCTATGCGATTGTGAGCCAGCCGGCCGAGACGGCGCGGCCGGCCGCGATTCCGGCCGCGGCCCACCACACGGTGAACATCAGGCTTGCCAACGGCACGACACAGCTGTTTGGCGCGGCGGGCGTCACGCTCACGCTCGCCGACGTCGCCCTCAGCCGGCTCACGATCGATCCGGGGCTCGACCGGCGACCGACGCTGCGGCGGGATGGTGTCGCGATCGCGACCGCGTCGGTGGCCGTGGCGAATCCCTCCGTGACCACGCTAGGCCTCAAGATCTCCATCACCGCCCCGGCCGGCGGCACGACCTACGACCGCACCTTCACGCGGATGGCCGACCGCTTCATCGCGATCGGCCTCGACGCCAACCAGTTTTCCGAGTCGCTCCTGGTCGAGAAGAGGGCCGTGGCCAACGCCCAGCAGCTCAACCAGGCCAACGCCGCCGCCGTCGATCGCGACCAGGCCGTTGGCGGCCTGCTCGACCTCGCGATCGCCTCGTTTTTCACAGCCGCGGATGCCGACGAGGCGTCGCTGGCCGCCCTCACTTCCGCCGTCGCCGACCGCACGATTGTGGCTCTTGGCATCGCCACGAGCGGCCCGACGCTCTCTTCGGTCGCGACGGCAGGCCTGCAGTTTCCCTACCTGCCGGTCGGCATGGGGATCGACGTGCCTGCCAACGTGAGCGGAGGCTTTGCGATCGACACGAGCACGACGGCGATCGATCTCTCTCGCAACCTGCTGATGGGCTACGCGAACTCGTCGCTCGAGGGCCTGGTGCTCGAAGAGCTGACAAATTTTGAGAGCGTATCGACGATGAAGGCGTTTCAGCTGGCCGTCACCGCGGCGGGCGGGCTCTCGAATCTCGTCGAGATCAACACCGGCAACGTGGCCTCGATCGCGAAGCTCCTGCCGGGCGTGCGATCGGAGATCGTCGCGACGATCAAGTCCGCCGTCACAAGTGGCGTTCCCGGCTATAGCGGCACGACGTTTACGGCCCTCGTGCCGAAGAATGAGATCACCGTCGGTAGCGGCTCCGGCGACAGGCAGTGGAAGGGCGTCGGCTACACGCTCAAGATCGCCGCGAGTGGCTCGACCGTCGGCTTCATGATCCAGGGAAGTGTGGGGACAGGACCCGTCCTCACCTACGGCGGGGCCACCTCGAGGATTCCTGTGCTTCCGCCGGTCATCAGGCCGACGGCGTTGGCCTGGGGCATCGACAAGGAGGCAGGCGATCCCGTCAACGTGGCCAACGGGAACGTCTACCACGAGGAGACCGACGTCGAGATCCCGAGCCTCGGTCATCCGCTCGCCTTCCGGAGGCGGTACGACTCGATTCATACGGTGTCGGGCCTGGCAGGCGGCCCCGCGGCCTGGTCGGACCGTGGCATGGGGGAGGGTTGGTCGTTCAGCTATTCCGACCGGCTCGAGATCGCCGCTGACGGCGCCGGCACGGTGACCTGGTTCACCGCCGACGGCATGCGGCTGGTCTTCAACTCCAACCTTGTGGCAGTCAACTGGATCAATCCGTCCGGCCTGTTCGGCACGCTCTCCGGCTCGGCCGCGGCCGGCTTCACCTGGAAGGACTACGACGGCGGCACGACGACGTTTCGGCCGGCCGTCGCCGGCTCCTGCCCGATCGGTTCGCAGAGCGACCGGTTCGGCAACGGAGTTCGGATCGATTACGTCGCGGGCACCAATCGGATCGCGAAGGTTTCCGACCTCCGCGACGCGACCCGCTGGCTGGCGTTCACCTACAACGCCGACGCCCGGCCCCATATTGCGACGATCGTCGATTTCACGGGACGCGCGTGGAAGTACGCCTACGTGGGCGGTCGTCTGGCGACGGCCACGGCTCCCGCGCCCACCGCCGGTGCCGCCGCGCCGGTGGTTCGCTACGCCTACCACGCCGACGCCGCCCGCCGCGGCCTGTTGGCCAGTGTGACCGACCCGGGCGGATTCGCGACGTCCTGGGAGTATTACGCCAACCGCCGTGGCTTCCGCGTCACCGACACGGAAGGGCTCCGCCACAGCTTCTCCTACAACCTTCACCGTCGGCAGTCGGCGTTCATCAACGAGCGGGGGTTCGCCACGCGGTATGCCTACGACGATGCCGGCAACCTGCTCGAACTGCTGCAGACCGACCGCAC
This sequence comes from uncultured Candidatus Kuenenia sp., assembly GCA_964581055.1. Taxonomy (GTDB): domain Bacteria; phylum Planctomycetota; class Planctomycetia; order Pirellulales; family UBA1268; genus CAMCQY01. The sequence goes on along the minus strand of CAZOMJ010000137.1, from coordinate 14,043 downwards.
GAGCGAGCGATCGACCTGGACCGCCACGGGACTGAAGCTCACCTCCACCGATGCCTACGGGGCGACGACGGCCTTCGCCTACGACGTCACCACGGGGAAGGTGACCAGCGTGACCGACCCGCTTGGCAACGTCACGACCTACGCCTACACGACCGGCACGTTCCGCGACGTCGCCACGATCACCCGGCTCAACCGGCCGAGCGATGCGTCCGACGACGTGGCGACGAGGTTTGTCTACGACGCCTCCGGCTTCCTCGCGAGCCGTACCGACGACTTCGGCGCCGGCAGACTCAACGCGGTGACGCGTTTCACGGCGGCCGCGGGCGGCCGTGGACTCGTCGCGGCGACCACGTCGCCGCGGGGCCTCGTGACGAGCTTCACGTATGGCGCGGCCGGGCAGGTGCTGACGCGGGCGGTCGATGCGTCGCCGGGCGTCAGCGTGACGGAGTCGTTCGCCTACGACGCCAGGGGCGGCCTGCTCACGAAGACCGATGGCAACGGAAGCGTCACGTCGTTCACCTACGACATCCTAGGCCGAAAGACGAGTGAGAAGTCTCCCGATCCCGACGGCGCCGGACCGCTGCCGGCGATCACGTCGGCGTTTGCCTACGACGCCGTCGGCAATCTGGTTACGACGACCTTGGGCGACGGCCGCGTCGTTCGCGCTGCGTATGACCGACGGCAGCGGGAGGTGAATCGCACGGCGCCAGATGGCACGTTCACCCTCGTCGCCTACGACCCGGCGGGCAACAAGACTGCTGAGACAGACGCTCTGGGCCGCGTCACCCGCTTCATCTACGACGCCCGCAACCGGCTGGCGGCCACGCTGTTGCCCGATGGCACGACCAGGCGGCAGTGGGTCGACGGCGGTGGCCGCGTGGTGGCCACGATCGATCAGGCCGGCGCGACGACGGCCATCGCCTACGACAGGCTCGGCCGCACGGTGCGGGAGACGCGGCCCGATCCCGATGGGGCAGGGCCGCTCGTGGCTCCCGCGACGGCCGTTGGCTACGACTCCCGCGGCAACGTCCTCTTCGTCACCGCGTCCTTCGCCGGACAGCCGGGCGTGACCGCTGGCGACCCGGCCTGGTCGACGCACTACGAATACGATGCCCTCGGCCGCAAGACGAAGGAGACACAGGCCGACCCCGATGGCTCCGGGCCACTCGGCCGGCCGGTGACGTCGTTCATCTACGACGCCGATGGGAATCTCATCTCCGTCACCGATCCGCGCGGGTTCACCACGGCCTTCGCCTACGACGGGCTCGGCCGGAAGATTACGGAGACCTCCGCGGACCCCGACGGTGCAGGGCCGCTCGGCCCGCTCGTGAAGCGATTCGTCTACGACAAGGTCGGCAACCTCCGGTTCGAGGTCGGCCCGGGCGGTGCGGGCGAGACCGACGTCGGCTTCACGACCGAGCACGTCTACGACGCCCTCGGTCGCGAGATCCGCACGATCATGCCCGACCCGGATGGCGCGGCAGGCCCGCTCGCCCGTCCCGTGACGACGCGGGTCTACAACTCGAGCGGCTTCCTGGCGGCGACGACCGATCCGCTCGGCCGCAGCACGAGCTTCGCCTACGACACGGTCGGCCGTGCGGTGACGGTGACGAACGCCGCGGGCGGAACCGAGGCCACCGTCTTCGACGCCGGGGGCAATCCCGTGATCGCGATCGACAGGTTGGGCCGCCGGTCGTTCTTCGCCTACGACGCGATGAACCGGAAGGTCGCCGCCCGCGGTCCGCGGCCCGACGCCTCCGCGCAGACGCCCTTCACGCGGCTTGCCTACGACGCCGTGGGCAACATCGTCGCCGCCACCGATCCGCTCGGCCGCACCACATGGCGGCAGTTCGACGCCCTCGGGCGGGTGACCGCGCAGACCGACGCGATGGGCATGGCTTCTGGCGATCCCGGGCACACCACCCGCACGGAATACGATGCGGCGGGCCGAGTCACGGCCGCGATCGACGAGCTCGGCCGGCGGACCGACACCGTCTACGACAACCTGGGTCGGAAGATCCGCACGCTCGCCCCCGACGCGGGCCAGGGCCGGCCCACCACGCACTACGGCTACGACGCCGCCGGCAACCTCCGCTTCACGACCGATCCTCGCGGCGCGTCCGCCGGTGACGCGGGCTTCACGACCTGGATCTTCTACGACGCCCTTGGCCGCTCCATCGCCACCGTCGACGCCCTCGGCCCAGACTGGGCGATCGTCGCCCTCCCCGACGCCTTGCCTGCAACCGTGACGACGAACGTCGTTCGCACGGCCTACGATGCCCGCGGTCGCATGGCCTCCGCCACCGATGCGCTGGGGCGAACCACCGACTTTGTTTTCGACAACCTTGGCCGCAGGATCTCAGTGACGGCTCCCGCGCCGGCGGTCGGCGCGGGCAGGCCCGTCACCCGCTTCGCCTACGATTCCGCCGGGAACCTCACAGGGGTCACCGATCCGCTCGGGTTCGTGACCATCTATGGCTACGACCTGCTCGACCGTCGCACGACGGTGACGGACGCACGCGGGTTTTCGACGGTGACCACCTACGACGCGGTCGGCAACACCGCGAGCGTGACCGACGCCTCGGGCAACGTCACCCGCTACGCGTACGATCGCCGGAATCGGCTCGTCGTGGAGACCGACCCGCTGGGCAAGGCCACGACCTTTGGCTACGACCTCGTCGGCAACCGGATTCGGCAGACCGACCGGCTTGGCCGTGTCACGTCGTTCGTCTTCGACGTGGCGGATCGGCTCGTCGAGGAACGCTGGCAGCCGTCGACCGCCGCGGCGGTCTCGCACACGATCCGGCGGTTTTACAACGCGGCCGACGACCTCATCGGTGTGACGGAGACCGACACGGCAGACCCTGCGGCATCGACCGTCTGGCAGTTTGCCTACGACGCGGGCGGAAACGTCGTGAGGAGCCGGATGGCTCCGGGTGAGCTTGCGCAGCAGCCGGCGGTCGCGGCCGCACCGAATCCGCCCGGGAGCCTCGCCGCGGGCGACGCGACGATCGACTGGGATGGCGACGGCAGGCTGGAGCGGTACGACACCTACGCGATCACGCTGGCCGCGGGAGACCAACTGCTCCTCACGCTCGCGTCGACGGCGTTCGATCCGGTGCTCATCCTGCAGAAACCCGGCGGCGGGCTGGCCACGGCGACCTTCGATGACTCCTCCGGGGGCGGCACGACGGCGCGGCTGTTCGTGACGGCCGACGTCGCTGGCGCCTGGGTGATCGCCGTCACCTCGCGCGACGAGAACGCCGCCGGCGGCTACGACCTGCAGATCGTCCAGGATGCGAACGTCTTCGTGCCCGATGCGTTGGTCGAATACGACTTCACGTACGACAAGGCGGGCAACCTCGTGGCCACCGCCGAAGATCAGGCGGCTGTCGCCATGGTCGGCGGCTTTGGCAGGGCGGCCAGCGGGCTCGGAGCGCGGACGAGCCTTGCGGTCGACGCCTTGAACCGCGTGACGCGGTACGAGCTTGGCGACGCCGTCACGGGAGCCGTGGCGAAGCGGGCCGATTATGTGTATCGACAGGACGGCTCCGTGTCGTCGGTGGCGCGGTATGCCGGTGCCGGCGTGAATCCCGTGGCCACGACTGCCAGCACGTTCGACGGCCGCGTCCGGCTCGTTGGGATCGTGCACACGCCGGCGACGGGGTCGGCGATTTCGTATGGCTATGGTTACGACGCCGCGGATCGTGTCGTCTCGCTCGTGACACCGGAGGGCACGAGCAGCTTCGCGTTCGACGCGACCGACCAGTTGTTGTCGGCGAGCCTGACGAGCGAGTCGTACGCCTACGATGCGACGGGGAATCGGACCGGTGGCGGCGTGGTCACGGCCGTGGGCAACCGGCTGCTCTTCGACGGCGTGTACCGCTATGCCTATGACGCCGAGGGCAACCGCACGGCGAAGTATCGGGACAGCGACTCGAGCGGCACGCTCACGCTGGGCGACAGCGACGTGACAGCGTATGGCTGGGACCAGCGAAACAGGCTCGTGTCGGTGAGCCACGTGGCTGGCTGGACGGCGGCGCAGGCCGGGGCGGTGGTGGGCTTTGCCGCTGCGGGCAAGCGGCTGCCCGGTTCGGATCTCGAGCTGCGCTACACATATGACTACGCCGATCGGCGGATTCGGCGTTCGCTCGACGCCGACGGTGTTGTGGGAGCGGGGCAGGAGAGCGTGTCGTACGCGGCGTATGCCGGGGCGGATCGGACGCTCGAGATCGGGCGGGGCGGCGTGCTCGTGACCGACAAAGCGACGGGCCGGGTGGTGGGGTTCGTGGGGGGCGTGGTGCAGCGAAACCTGTACGGCGTTGGCGAGGATGAGATCCTGGCGGTAGACCTGGTGAGTGGTGGAACGACGAGCACGTTCTGGACGCTCGCGGACCGGCAGGGCACGGTGCGAGACATCGTGTCGGGCAACCCGGCCGACCGCGGCAAAGTCGTCGAGCACCGGCAGTACAACGCGTTTGGAAAGCTCGTGCGTCGGACGGCGTCGCCTGTGGCTGGGTCGCCGGTGACGGCTGGGGTGGGCATCGACTTCGGGTATGCGGGGAGACCGCTTGAGGATCGCACGGGGCTCTCGGACAACCGGGCGCGGTGGTACGAGCCGGGCACGGGGCGGTTCATCAACGAGGATCCGAGTGGGTTCAAGGGTGGCGATGCGAACCTGTTTCGGTACGTGGGCAACGATCCGCTTGGCCGGATCGACCCGAGCGGGCTGATGGCCAAGTGGGCCCAGCAAGCGAGCCGCGCCACCGCGCCCGCGACAGGATGGGCGGGGATGGGGCAGGCGGGGAACACGACGCCTTCATTCGGCTCGTCTCGGATCATCGTGTCGCCGCCATCGCCCACATTTTCATTGACGGCCCCGGCTTCCCCGAAAGCAACAGCTACACAGCCGCTGGCGTTTTCCAGCCTGCGGACTACGGTTTCGGATACTCGCGGCACGGTCTACACCCCGCCAGTTGTTTCGACGGCGCTTCAAACTGAATCACGGCGTTGGACGCTTCTTGACAGGGTGACAAAGCTCGCGTCGCTCAAGTCATACGATGTCAATGATGGTGGCTTACTGCCGCAGTACGTCAAGAATTACGATGCATCCGGAAAAACCGGCAAGTTTGGCGGAAGCGGATTCAGCGCTACGCTCAGTCGGGCATCCGACCATGCTCCCTACGCCTCGGAAGATACTTATGTTCTAGCGCTACGGGGTACGAGCGGTTTTTGGAGCGATTGGCGTACCAATGTCGTTCAATTTTTTGGATTTAAAACCAGTCAGTACGATCAGGCGATCGAACTGGCCAGAGAAGTGAAAGACAGCCTCCCACCGGGCGCCCGATTGATCGTGACCGGCCACTCCAAGGGCGGGGGCCAGGCAGTGGCGGTCGCGTATGCACTTGGCATCGAAGCAATCGTGCACAACCCCGCGTCGGTGAGTCCGGTTTACTTAAAGGGCAATCCCGGATACATCAGAACACACATCACGTTCGGAGATCCGCTCAGCGCGGCTCGCACGATCGGCAACCTAAGCAGTCTCGAGCAGCCTATGTCGCCAAGTATACGTTCCGCGGTGGGGGAAGTACTCGTGCACCCGCCACTGTCGCCTTGGACGCATGGGCTTCACAGTCTTCCTTATTGACGACCTTGAGGCGCTCGAATGCGAAACATCGTTGCAGTTATCGCAATTGTCGTTCTGGCTCTGGTGTTCGCCTTCAGGCCCATGGTGGACTGGTTGTTTGGAATGCCGCCGGACCGAATCAAGCCTACAGCATTCAGCAGCGACCGGTTGGTACGGCAGTTAGCGATTGCCGTGGATCGAGGGAATGCGCCTGCGGTTGCTGCCGTCGTCAAGGCGGGAGCCAACGTCAATGCACGAGGTACCGATGGATACTGCCTGCTGTTCTGGGCGATGGCCCGCAATAACGTCAGGGGCTTTGATGCACTCCTTAAGCAAGACGCCGATCTCGATGCCGACTACCGCGATACGAGGTTTCTTCCAGACGAGTCGTATAACCAGTCAGTGCTCAGAGTCGCCTTGGGGTGTGTTAACCCCGAGTTCGTCAAGGCAGTGTTGAAAAATGGTTTGCAGCCTGACTACGTCGCACATCCTGTGGACGGCATGACTCTCATGCATCGTGCGGCGCAGGTGGGGGCAACGGCGGTAATCGAGACACTGCTCGAGGCTGGGGCCGACATCAATCGACGAGATGCCTCGGGCCACACGTCACTCGTGAACGTAATGATGCACCGCGACTGCAATACCGCCTGGTTTCTTATGCAGCGCGGCGCTGATCCCACGATCAAGGATGACCATGGCCATGATCTCGTCTGGGACCTCAAGGAATACGGCTCACGTGGCGTCCGGCCAGATCACCGCAAGAGCTTTGAGTTGATCGTGGAGGAACTGGTCAAACGCGGCCTGCTGACCCGCCAAGACATCGTGGAGGCCGACAAGCCGAAGATGCCGAATTCCGGCATCACGGTGATCGAACACTCGCCCGACTCTGAGGCTGGACAGGAACTTTTGCGACTAGACCAAACAGAACGTGATTTTTACGAGCGACAGAGGCGAGAGAAAATCAGCGAATAACGGTGGGGCCATCGACGGCCGACCGAAGGAGTTGACCCGTGGCCGCAAGTTTTTAACTTGCGAAATCCGCGCCATGGCAACGGAGACGTTAGAAACGTGCCGCCACGGGGAACAGGACATGTCCTGCCGAACAGGATTGCTCCCGCCCTCATTTCAACACACAGGACGTCGCATCATCATGGATCGAACGGCACTCACGCTGCTCATGTGCTGCTGCCTGTCTGCCGCTGCCGGCGTCGCCACCGCACAGCCCGCGGCGACGCCTGATAGGGCCGCCCGCGAGGCCGGCCTGCCCGACGGCACGATCCGCAAGGAGACGCTGGCGAATGCAAAGCTGATCCATGACGCCCATGAAGGCGTATTCTTGCACGTCGTGCGTCTGGGCATGACCAAGCCCGTAACGGAGGAGATGTTCGTCGTTCAGAATCCGGTCGGACGGGCCGGAGCCCAATGCTGGCGGGAGATGTGGTTTCTGACCGACGAAAAATCCGTAGTGGGGCGGTTCGACATGCTCTTCCTGGAAGACGGTCAGGGAGGGGCCACATGGGTTGTCGAGGATGCCGCCATCGTTCCAGACGGAGTCATCCCGCGGACCGGTGACAGCGAGCGGGCGGTCGCCATGCCCCGATTGGCTCCCGACGCCCTCGACGCCGTCGTGCATGCCGACGCCGAGCGGTACATTGCCACAGCGAAGGCGTTCGTGGAGCATGCCACAAAGGGGGATGTGCTGCCGATGATCGCGTTGACGAGCCCGCTGACGATCGCCATCGAAGGCCTCGAAGACATGTACGACACGTACACCAAGAATTATTTTCCCAGGTTCAAGAACGCCACAGTGGAGTGGGACGAGGAGTTCCTCATCATCGGCGACGAGACAGGCAATCGCGGCATCAATGTGTCGGGCACGCTGAAGGGAGAGAAGGAATACCGCATCTCTCTGGGAGTGATGCGGGAAGGGGGCAAGCACGTGATCATCAGTTTGAAAGCGACGCGGCCGGAGGCCAAAAAGGCCCAGTAACCGGCGGGGTAAATAGGGACGGGAGCATGGCGAACGTGCCGAAGGAGTAGCTCCGTGGCCGCACGTTTTGAACTTGCGGAATCCGCGGCATAGCAACGGACAAGTTAAAAACGTGCCGCCACGGGGAGCAGCCCGTATCGAGCCGAACAGGATTGCTCCCGGCCCTGCTGCTCCTCGCCCGTGTCAGCGATTCGACTCGGTTGCGGGCGCGGCCTCTCGTGCGGACGTGCGGGCTGCCTCGGCGGCCGCCCGGGAGGGGCCGTGGCCGATCTCAGGCTGTGTGAGGTGGCCCCAGTCGAGGGCCTGATCCTGTCGGTAGTCCTTGTCGAGCGTGAGGGCCGTCACCGCCTTGGCCATCTCGTAGCCGAGATAGAAGGCATGGCTCGGATCGACGTCGGTGCGGCCGGCTGCCTCAAGCTGCTTGAAGAGCGCGAAGGGGTCGCGGGATTCGAGGTGTAGCCCAGCGCCCACGAGGTGGATCGCACCGCGTTCCGCGAAAATCCGGAAGTTGGGGTCGCGGATCGCCGCCGCCAGGCTGTCGAGCACCTCCTGGCCGTGCGTCTGCGGCTTGCCGGAGCGGAGCGTCACGAGCCTCGGCTCCACATGCTTCGGAAGCGTGCGGTTGGTGACGGCATGGTGGGCGAGGGCTCTCGCCAGGGCACACTCGCGAACGCTGTCCCGTGCCCAGTGGATCACCTGCGTGGTGAGCACGGAGCGGATGCCCGTCTCCTGGCAAAAGCCGATCAGCAGCGTGTTGATGCCCGCTGAGTCGACGTCGGTGAGCTCGCTGAGATTGCCCACGCCCATCATCATCTCGGCCTGCGGAAACCGACGACGCACGTCGAGATACCGGCCCAGGCTCGCCGCGAATCCGAAGCCAATCGGCTCGAGCACCGGATCGAGCCGCATCTTTACGCCGTCCTTGTCGAGCCGTTCGATCGTATCGTCGAAGCCGTCGAGCGTGGCGGGCACGTCGGGCACCACGACCACCTCGCAGCCCCAGTCGGCCGCGGCGGCGACGTTGGTGGAGTTGACCGAGAGCACGAGGGTTGCGCCGGCCCGCACTGCGGCAGCGATCTCCCGGGGCGCGAAGCTGTCGATCGACATGCGGAAGCCCTCGGCCGCGAGCATCCGCACCGCATCGGCGACGCCGCTCCACTCGCTGCCGGGGTCGCAGCCGAGGTCGATACGATCGGCGCCGGCGGCCTGCAGCCGGCGAGCCTCGTCGAGGAGCGCGGCCAGCGGCAGCCGCGGCGCATGGTTGATCTCGGCGATGATCTCGATGTCGAAGCGGCCGTAGTCGGAGAGGTCCCGCGACTGCTGGCCGAAGAACTCGTCGAGACGCCGCAGGTCTTCGGGGCCGCGTTCCACTGGGATGTCGGTGACGTCTTTGAAGGCGTCGAGCGAGCCGCGGCAGTTGCCCGGGATGATGATTCGCGTGGTGTCCGCGGGCACGACCAGCCGGCGGGCGATCCACTCGGTGGTCATCAGAGCGGCGACGGTGATGTGCAACACCTGCACCGTGGCTTCGAAGCCGACCCCCGGAGCAAGGCGCTCGAGCACCTGCCGGAGCGAATGCTCGGCGAGCCTGCCGGTGACGAAATGGATTTTTTCCTGCGGTTGTGACATGACCCCATCTATCGTACTCGGAGCCGGACCGTAGACTGTTTTGCATGATTCTCGAAGGACTTGTCACCACCACCGACCCGGCCGGAGCCATGCATCTGGCGGCCATGGGGCCGCAGGTCGATGATTGCCCGCTGAACGGTGCCCTTGGCTCCGCCCACGCTGTCGAGCGGCTGCTGCTCAAGCCCTTCGCGTCGAGCCAGACCGGGGGCAATCTTCTCCGGCTTTCGGAGGGGGTATTTCATGTCACGGACGACGCCCTGCTGCTGGCCCGCGTGGTGACCGGCACGCTCGCAGTGCAGCCAGTGAGCCGGCCTGCGACGGCCGTGCGGGGCTGGGTGCTCGACGACGCCTGCCGGGCCTATGAGTTCAAGGTGGTGTCATCCGACACCTCGCAGGAGCGGCTGCGGCTGGAGGCCGAGGTGGTGGCGGTTCACGAGGGGCGACCGTTCCTGGGTTTCAACCGGGCCCGGCATGCCGTCGTGGAGGGGGCGATCCTGGTGACGCGGCTGCATCTGCTCGGCGTCGAGGAAGTCAGCCGCCAGTTCCGCGAGCTCGCGGTGCTCGTCGAGAAGACGGGCGGGCCCCGCGAGCACGAGGCGTTCCGGCTGCTCGAGGAAAAGGTCGCGGCGGGGTGATGCCGTGGCGGGAAGTTGTGAATATGTCCGTTCCCGTGGCGGCAAGTTTTTAACGTGTCCGTTCCTCGTGGCCCGGATTCCCCAAGTGGAAAACTTGTGGCCACGGGCCGACTTCATCGGCCGCGGGTGATCGCCCCGCTTGTTCCGGATCATCGGCCGCGGTCTACTTTTCGCATGTCGCTCCACGCTTCCTCTCCGGGCCATCGGGCACTCGCCGTCGACGTGCAAACCCCGGCGCGGCTGCACCTCGGCATGCTGTCGTTCGGGATGCCAGGCATCCGTGCCTATGGCGGCGTCGGCGTGATGATCGACCGGCCCGGCGTGCATCTTCGCCTGACACGCGGCCAGTCAACGCTGGGTGATCGCTTCCACGCCACGGGGCCGCTTGCGGACCGCGTGGTGGCGTTTGCCCGATCGTGCGTGAAAGCCTGGCGGCTGGAGGATGATGCTGCCTGCGTGATCGAGGTGCTGCAGGTGCCCGACAGCCATGCCGGCCTCGGAAGCGGCACGCAGTTGGGCCTGGCCGTCGCGGCGGGCATGCGGCAGCTGTTCCGACCGCCTCTCATGTCCGCAGGCTCCGACGACGCCATCCGATTCGATACGAGCGACGCCGTGGAGCTGGCCCGGGCCGTGGGCCGGGGCCGGCGGTCGAGTGTCGGTGTCTATGGCTTCAGCAGCGGTGGGCTGATCATCGAGGGCGGCAGGTTCGTGTCGGCAGACCGTGCCGGTGACGATGATGCCACCCGTTCGTTCTCGCCCTTGCTGGCCCGCGTGCAGCTGCCGGCCGCGTGGCGGTGTGTCGTGTTTGGCATGCGTGATGGGGTGGGCCTGCATGGCGATGCCGAAAAGCAGGCGTTTGCCAGCCTGCCCCCGGTGCCGCTCGAGATCTCGGCGGAGCTGTCGCGGATTGCGCTGATGGAACTGTGGCCTGCCGCGGTCGAGGGAGAGTTCGCGGAGTTTTCCGATGCGCTGCTGCGATATGGTCTCCTGGCCGGTAAACCCTTCGAACAGGCGTCGTCATGCCTGCCCTATGCCCGGACCATGGCCGACCTGATCGAAACCCTGCAGGCCTGGGGGGTGCGTGGCTGTGGTCAGAGCAGCTGGGGGCCGACGGTGATGGCCTGCTGCGAATCGGTGGCGGCGGCCGACGCGATCGTCGAGCGGTTTGTGGCCACGGATCTGTCGCGGCACTACGACACACAGATCGCCCGCTTCGATTCTCAGGGGGCGGTCGTGCGAGCGATCAACGCGGGTCAGGCCTTGGCGACGGGCAGGCCATAGTCGGCGAGCACCTGTCGGAGCTTGGCGGCCAGGGGCGCTTCCAGGCTCACCAGCGGCAGGCGGACGTCACCCGTGTCGCGGCCGATCATCGCCATCGCGGCCTTGATCGGGATCGGGTTGCTCGCCAGGCCGAGCAGATCGCGGCACAAGGTGAAGAGTTTTGCATGGAGCTTGCGGGCCGTGGCGAGATCCCCCTTGTCGAAGGCGTCGATGAGGGCCTTCATGTCGGCCGGCACGAGATTGCCGACGACGGAGATCACGCCGCGGCCGCCGATCGCCAACAGCGGCAGCGTCATGCTGTCGTCGCCCGACAGCACGGTGAGGTCGGTGGCGGCAAGTACCTGCGACGCCTGGTCCATCGAGCCGGTCGCCTCCTTGAGCATGGCGATGCCCGGCAGGGAGGCCAGCCGGATGATCGTCTCGGGCTCGATGTTGCGGCCGGTGCGGGCGGGGATGTTGTAGACGCAGATCGGGATGTCGACGCTCTCGGCGATCGCCTTGAAGTGTTCGTAGATGCCCTGCTGCGTGGGGCGGTTGTAGTAGGGGCCCACGACCAGCGCCGCATTTGCACCGGCCTTCGCCGCGAACTTCGTGAGCCGGATCGCCTCGGCGGTGGAGTTGCTCCCCGTGCCTGGCATGACGAGCAGGCGGCCGGCGGCGGCCTGGATGCTCTCCGAGATCACGCGTTCGTGCTCGTCGTGCGTGAGCGTGGGGGATTCACCGGTCGTGCCCACCGGGCAGATGCAGGTCACGCCCGCCTTCGCCTGGAAGTCGATCTGCTCGTGAAGCCGCTTGGTGTCGATCGCACCGTCGCGAAACGGGGTAACAATGGCGACGGACAGACCGGCAAACTTCTCGGCTCGCGTGGACATCGGCAGGAGTGCTCCAAGGGGATGCGTTCGGGGAGTGTCGCGAACCGAGACGGGCTGGCCATACCGCCTGATCGCGTGACCGGTCCCGGAAAACGACCCCGGGAAGATATGATTTTCAGCGGCAGGCGGCAAAGGGTTTGCGTGCCGAAGCAGGATTCGTCGCAGGAATCGTCGTCTCAGGAAGAACGCCATGGCAGGGAAGAGCCTCCCGAGCGAGGAGATGCAGTCGCGGGGATTGGTCCCAGGCGTCCCCGGAGGCGACGCTCCGCGGTGGCGGGCTGGCGCCGTGTCGGCGGCGTCGGTCGTGGCCGCAGCGGCAGGGCGATGTGACGCGGGCGGACCCACTGTCCCGCGGCTGGGCGTGGTGCTCGGCACCGGTTTGGGCAGCCTCGCCGACCGGCTCGATAATGCCTGGTCGATGCCGGCCCGCGACACCGGCTGGCTCGTGCCATCGACCGCCACCGGTCACGCCGGCCGGGTGGTGTGGGGGTCGCTCGGTGGCCGAGGGGTGCCGGGCGGCGAGTCGCAGCGCTGCGAGGTGGTGATGCTGCAGGGACGCGTGCATGGCTACGAGGGGCATGACCCGGAGTTGCTTTCCCGCGGTGTGGAACTGCTCGCAGCGCTCGGGGTGACGACCGTGCTCCTTTCCAATGCCGCCGGCGGCCTGCGGCCCGACATGCGCGTCGGCGAACTGATGGTCTTGAACGACCACATCGATCTGGTGCGACGGTCGTGGACGCAGGGGCTCGGGCCTGCGGCGGACAAGCCTGCGGTAGCGGGCGTCGTGCGGGCTGGCTCGCCGCCGGCCTGCTACGATCAGGGGCTCTGGACCGGTGCGCTCGAGGCGGCGCGATCGGCGGGAGCGTTGGCCCGAGCGGGGGTCTACGCGCACCTGATGGGGCCGAGTTACGAAACCCGTGCGGAGTATCGGATGCTCAGGAAGTTCGGCGCCGACGTGGTCGGCATGTCGACCGTGCCCGAGGCGATCGTCGCCCATCGGCTCGGCCTGCGGGTGGCGGCGGTCTCCGTGGTCACCAACGTCGCTCGGCCCGATGCGCCGGCGTGCACCGATGCCGAGGATGTCTGCCGAGCCGCCGCCGCGGCGGCGGAGGGAGTGTGGGCCATCCTCGTGCGGGTGGCGGCATTGACCGCCAGCCACCGTGGATTCAGACACGCCAGACACGCACGCGAAGGGAAAACGTCATGATTGTCTTGCTCACCAATGACGACGGCATCGATGCGCCGGGGCTTGCGGCCCTCGAGGCGGCCTGTCGCCGCTCGGCCCGGCGCGTGATGGTCGTGGCACCCAAGGAGCCGCATTCCGGCTGCGGCCACCGGGTGACGACCGACCGTCCGCTCGTGCTCGAGCAGGTCGGTATCGACCGGTTTCATGTCGACGGCACGCCGGCCGACTGTGTGCGGCTGGCGCTGACGACGCTCGTGCGTTCACCCGGTGAGGCTGGCGGTGGGGGGAGCGATCGGCCGGTCGTCGACTGGGTTTTCTCCGGCATCAACGCCGGCGGCAATCTTGGCGTCGACATTCATCATTCTGGCACGGTGGCGGCGGCTCGTGAGGCGGCGTTGCATGGCGTGCGGTCCCTCGCGGCCTCGCACTACCACCGCCGCGAGGAGCCGATCGATTGGGATCGCGCGGCTGCGTGGATGGCCGACGTGCTTGAAGAGGTCTTGCCCATGCCGCTGGAGAGCGGTGCGTTTTGGAACGTGAACTTTCCGCACCCGCTCGGCGCGGGGCCCAGTGCGGCCCGCCCGCCGCTGGTGGAATGCCGGATCGATCCGTCGCCGCTGCCGCTGGGCTACACGAACGATCCGGAGGGCTGGCGGTATCGGTCGCGGTATCAGGAGCGTCAGCGGGTGCCGGATGGTGACGTGGCGGCCTGCTTCGGCGGCGCGGTCAGCCTCTCGCGCGGCCGGGTGGTGTAAGGCGGGATCGGTATTCGCGGCGACGAGCGTTCAACTCGGATCGACGTGGCCACAAGATTTCATCTTGTC
>CAZOMJ010000136.1:0-14220 GCA_964581055.1 uncultured Candidatus Kuenenia sp. | reverse complement strand
CTGGCTTTTTGGATGGCATGGCGCACTTCCTTTTCCTGATAGGGCTTGGCATCGCTCCCGTCGCGACCGGAAATCGTCACCCGTGAGAAGCTTTCCGCATGGAGGAAATTGCGATGGCTTCCCTTCCCGCCGTGATTGACGAAGCCGGCCCGCTCAAGATCGGCGACCAGCTGTCGTATTTTTCGCGGCATGGCAGCGGCCTCTGGCATAACAGTATCATGGTGGTATCACTCTCGCAAGCCTTGGGGGGCATGGTGAATCTCCGCCGCATATCCCGGCGAAGCCCGACCACTGCCTGTTGGAGGGTGAGTTTTTCGGGGCCCACGACATCTTGATGGTGACTGTCTGCCGAATGCGCTCGCTCTCCTGATTACGGCCTGCCCACCTCCCTGGCGACCATTCCCCACATGGCTTCAGCCAAACACGATGAGGCGTCCATCCCGCCCGCCGCGCACACCATGCTCGTGCAGCAGCTATTCGTGCGGCACGAGCCGTAGTTGCGGGCCTATGCGCTCGCGCTGGCGGGACAGTTTGCCGCCGCGGACGACGTGATCCAGGAGACCTTCCTGACGGTCACCAAGAAGGCGGCTGACTTCCAGCCAGAAACCAACTTCCTGGCGTGGTCCTGCGCGATCGTCCGTCTCAAGGTGCCGGAAAACCAGCATGCCAGCCGACGGTTCTCTCCGGCCGTTGTCGATTCGCTCGCCGCCTCGGCCACGCCCGATCTCCTTCGCGAGGAACGGCTGACCCTCCTCATGGCCTGATGGATGAGTTGCCCCCGAAAGCCCTCGAGCTCGTGCGGCTCCGCTACTTCTCGGAGCATGGCCCCAGCGAGATCGCACAGCTCCTCGGCCGAACTGTCGCAGGCGTCAACAACGGACTGCTCAAGGCCCGCAACGCGATCCGCGATTGCGTTGCGAAGAAGCTCGCGGCTGGTTCGGACGGCCGCATGGAGGTCTCGGGATGAGCGCGCTTCCAGACGACCCGATGAATCAGGCTGCTCCACCGATGCCGAGCATGGCAGACCGCCGCGAAATGCTCATCGACTCCTGGTTCGATGGCACGCTCGCCGACGATCAGTTCGCGGAGTTGGAAACGTCCCTGCTCGAATCGAGCGAGGCACGGCAGGAATTCTGGGAACGGGCGACTGTGCATGGCCTGCTCCGTGAGGCGACGAAGCTGCGATTCTCGTCGGCAGACTTCGGGGTTACGCCGGCCGAGCCGACCTCGCCCTCTTCTGTCGGTGAGCACCGGCCCATGGCAGTCTGGGTCGACGCCTGGCAGCAGTTGCCGCTGGCAGTCCGTCGCGGAGATCTGGCGGTTCGTCGATCTGGCGGGCCCAATTCGCAGCGGCGGCCAAGAAACCCGCATCGATGGCCGCTAAGGAGATCCGTCAAGACCTCGACAGCGACCACCGGACCTGGCAGCGGCTGTCGGCCACGGTGGACGTGCCGGAGGGGCACGGTATCTCGTCCTGCACTGCTTCACGAGCGGTGGCGGAACGACGGCAAACGTCTGGCTTGGGAGTCGATGGGGCAGTATGTCGACGACATCCGACTGGAGGTCATGCCGGCCGCAATCCCGCGTTCCACCCGGTAAAGCTGGCGTGAACGCGGTCGGCAGCGGCCGGGCAGAAAAACACTGACGTTCCGGCATTTCTGAGCCTCTCGGCTCCGAGCCAGATGGTCCCTCAGCGCCATGACAGCATTTTACAATGATGCCCTGCCAAGAAGGGTGAGTTTTCGGGGTCGTGTGTCATTACCGAGCGAAGATTGAAGATTGCGGCTCGCCGCCAGTGCCGATAGTGCTCATTCTCTTCTTTTATGATGGGGGGGGCGTCGTGAAGACTTTCATTGGAAACGGCATGGAGAATCCTCACGCGGCAGGTCCACGATGCGGGTTCACCAACGGCCTGGATACGTCAAGGCAGTCGGGAAGTTGGCTGCGACGTGAAACGGTCATTCCCATGCTTAGGCGGCGTGCTCGTCCTCAACGGTCTCGTGTCGCTCGATCCTACGGTGGCCACGTCACTCGCCAAGCGGTCGGGCACGCTCGTGCTGAACGGACTGCCATCGCTCTTCACCGAGGCGACCGCGGCGCTTGCCGAGTTTCCCGGAGAACTCGTTCTCAAGTCAATCACCGAACTGCCGCCGGATGCCGCCGCTGCATTGGCCGAGCACAAGGGCCAGCTGCAACTCACCGGTCTCACCGCGATCAGTCCGGAGACCCGCGAGGCGTTGCAGGGCCATGCCAACCTGCTCCTGCCGCGGCCGGTCCCGCCGGGGCCGTGAATGGCACGCAGGATCGCGTATCCGGGGCAAAACTCGCGGCATTTGGCGGGTTTCGTCGGTTCCCGTAGCATGGTGCCCGGCGGGCAGGCACAGGCAATCGCAAGGAAGTGGTCAACATGAGCGTGCAGCGTGTATTGGCTCTGGTGCTCGGGGGTGGACGTGGCACCCGGCTCTACCCCCTCACCCGCGACCGATCCAAGCCGGCGGTACCGCTGGCTGGCAAATACCGCATCATCGATGTGCCGCTCTCCAACTGCATCAACAGCGGCGTGCAGCGGATCTACGTGCTCACGCAGTTCAACTCGGTGAGCCTCCACCGGCACATCCGCCGCACCTACACCTTCGATCCGTTCAACGGTGGCTTCGTGGAAATCCTGGCCGCCCAGCAGACCACCGACAACGCCGGCTGGTACCAGGGCACGGCAGACGCGGTTCGGCAAAACCTCCGCTACATCCAGCAGCCCGACATCCACCACGTGCTGATCCTCTCGGGCGACCAACTCTACCGGATGAACTATGCCGACATGCTGGCCACCCACCTGTCGAGCCGCGCTGATGTCACGATCGCAGGCATCCCGGTGCACGCAGAGGCGGCATCGGCGCTGGGCATCATGCGGCTCGACGGCCAGGGCCGCGTCGAGGGCTTCCTGGAGAAGCCGCAGACGCAGGCGGAACTCGACATGATGCGGACCGACCCTGCCTGGATCGAACAGCAGGGCATCCCGGCACAGGGTCGCAGCCTGATGGCCAGCATGGGCATCTACCTGTTTAACCGTGACGCCCTCGTCGACCTGCTCACCAAGACCGATTACCAGGACTTCGGCCGCGAGGTCTTCCCGGCATCGATCCGTGCAAAGAAGGTGCAACTGCATCCCTTCGATGGCTACTGGGAGGACATTGGAACGATCCGTTCCTACTACCAGTGCAACCTCGATCTGGCCAGTCCCGCGCCGCCCTTCGACATGGCCATGCCGGAGGCGCCGATCTATTCACGCGGCAGGTTTCTGCCCCCGTCGCGGATCGACGGCGCCACCATTCGGCACAGCCTGCTTTCCGACGGCTGCCTCGTCGAGGAAGGGGCGGTGATCGAGAACAGCGTGATCGGCGTCCGGTGCCGGATCGGCCGCGACGTGGTGATCCGCAATTCCGTGATCCTGGGCAACGACTTCTTCGAGACGGCCGAAGACATCGCGGCGAACACGGCCAAGGGTCTGCCGCGGATGGGCATCGGTGCCGGCACCGTGATCGAGGGGGCGATCGTCGACAAGAACGTGCGGATCGGCCGCGGAGCCAGGATCGTCAATGACCATGGCTGCGAGTCATCCGCCGACAGCGACCGGTTTACGGTGCGTGACGGCATCGCAGTGGTGCCCAAGGATGCGGTCGTTCCGGATGGCTGGCGTCCCTGACGCGACGCCTCCGGCACCGACTTCGCTGCCCTGATGTGAGCTGCGTGGTTCGGAACCGCAGTTCAACGGCGGCGGGAACGCCAGCCGGGAGTCTCGCCAACGGAGGCGGGCGGCACGACCGGAGCCACAGGGGCCTGGAGCGTTGCCCGTAGTCCTTCGTTGACCACAGCTTCTTTGGCCCCCGCCTGTTCAGCGGCATCGTCCTGGGAATCAGCCCGTGGACGTGCGGTCGGCTCGGCGACGACCGGCACAGGCTCGAGCGTGGGCGGCGTGGAGCCAGCCGCTTCGGGAGCCGCCTCCGTCTGACCGTCCGCCCCGGCCTCGTCGTCAGATTCTCCGAGAACCGCCACCGTCTGTTGGAATTCCTCACCGCCGGCCTCAGAGTCGGCCGGGGCGTCGGCGAGCGACGGCGTCGGATCATTTTCCTGCGGCTGCGTGGCTGGATCACCGCCGTCCTTGACGAGCAGGGGCCACGGCCTGGGAGCAGCTCCCAGCGGCAGGATGCCTTGGCTGCGGGCCCGGAAGTCGTTTTGCGGTGACGATCCGTTGGGCACCGGTCCGGAATAGTCGAACGGATCGGGGCACATCGTGCAGCCGATCGAGGCCAGCCCGACGGCAGCCACCGTCGCCATCGTCCAGGCCCGCGGACGCGGACCCCGTATCACTCGTGCCTCGACCATGCGGCCCTTTCCAGATGGCGGGATCCGTCTCCCACCGGGCGACGCGAGCCTCCCCAAAGGCCGGCGTGTCCCCGACGACCGGGCGCCACGTCCCGGCTCTCATCAGCGGCTGTTCCCCATCCCCAACACCCACCAAAGATTTCGGCCAATCGACCACCGGATCTTCAGCAAAACCGGAGGAATCGGAAAAACCGGCCCGCGTAGGAGCACGAGCATAGGCACGTTGAAAACTCGCCCATTCCCGCGGCGGCACGTTTTGAACGATGCGTGGTCCTGTGCCTCGTGGCGGCAAGTTTTCAACTTGTCCGTATGCCCGGCACGGATTTCGCAAGTTAAAAACTTGCGGCCACGGGTCAACTCCTTCGGCCACGACCCCCGTACCTCACCCTCTCCTGTGGCGGCACGTTTTTACGTATCGGTGTCGCTGCCCCATCCCATGCACGATCGACACCAAGTCTTTCGGGCCGGCTCGCTACAGCTGCACGCCGAGCTGCGCCATGAGGAGTTTCATGTCCTCCCAGACGTCGCGCTTCGCCGGCGGATTCCGCAGCAGATAGGACGGATGATAGGTGCAGATGACCTGCGACGACCGCCAGGAAAACCACCGCTTCCGCAGCTCGCCGATCGTCTCATCGGTCTGCAACAGCGCCTGCGCCGCCGTCGTGCCCAGGCAGCAGATGAATTCCGGTGCGATGATTTCCAGTTGCTTCTCGAAGTACCCTCGGCAGTTGGCCGTCTCTCCGGGCAGCGGCCGACGATTCTCGGGCGGTCGGCACTTGAGCACGTTGAGGATGTAGACGTCGTCACGCGAGAGCGTGCAGGACTCGATGATCTTCGTGAGCAACTGTCCGGCGCGGCCCACGAAGGGCTCACCCGATGCATCCTCGTCGGCTCCGGGGGCCTCGCCCAGAAAGCAGATCCTCGCCGTGGCCGGGCCCGTGCCAAACACCGTATGGGTGCGGGCCTCTGCCAGCGGCTCGCACAGGTGACAGGCAGCGACCTCCTCGCGCAGGATGTCCAGCGCCCGTATCCGCGTCGCTGCGTCGGCGACCGGGAGAACCCCGCCAGCCGCAGCAGAAGCACGAACGGCCTTCGCGTCACGACCTGCCGGGGCGGCGTTCGTGACGATCGCGGGCCGCGGCTTCGCTCCCCGCCGCTTGGGCAAGTCTGACACGCCTGCCGAGGCCAAGCTCTCCAGTCGCTGCTTCAAGGCACGCTTGCGGCCGCCGCCGCCACGCGTGCCCGACTTGCCGGCGTTTCCATCCATGGATCGCGTCCGTCCTGTGGGTGGCGGCGGTCAGAGCGCGCGGCGGTGTCGTTTCGGGGCCCGCCCCTTGCCGAGCAGCGCCGCCGCAGAAGGCTTCTTGGGTTCGGCGGGAGCGGGCTCCTGGGTGGCCGCATCGGCCAGTCCACCCGTCTGGCCGCTCTCGTCCACACCAGCTCGGTCGCCGACTCCCAAGCGAGGCAGTTCCGTCTTGGGACGGCGGTCAAACGCCTCGAATCCCGGAATCTCGTCCCGCTTGAGCAACCGTTCAATCCGCATCTCGATCCGCGTGAGTTGCGGCCCCTCCTCGGGGCTGACGAACGTGTAGGCGACGCCCTCGCGGCCCATGCGGCCCGTCCGGCCCACGCGATGCACGTAGTCGTCGCAGAACTCTGGGATGTCGTAATTGATGATGTGCGACACCCCCGACACGTCGATGCCGCGGCCGACCACGTCGGTGGCCACCAAGATGCGGGTCGTGCCCTCACGGAATTGCTTCATCGCCCGATCACGCGCCCCCTGCGGAAGGTCGCCGTGGATGCAGGCCACCTCGTCGGGATGACCGCTCTGGCCGGCGGCGCGGCTGCGGCGGCGCGATAGCCGTTCGAAGATCTTGTCGGTGCCGCGTTTGGTTCGGCAGAACACGATCACCTGCCGCGGGTCTTCCCGTTCCAGCAGTTTCTCGAGGAGATCGAACTTGCGAGTGGGATCGACCGTGAAATACGCCTGCTCGATCGTTTCGACGGCGAGTTCGTTGACGGAGAAGTCGAGGATCTCGGGATCCCGCATGTAGCGGGTCGCGAGTTTGGCCACCGGCGGAGGCACGGTGGCGGAGAGGAGCAGTGTCTGTCGGCTTTCCGGACAGCGACGGAGGATCTTTTCGATGTCCGGCCGGAAGCCGATGTCGAGCATCCGGTCGGCCTCGTCGAGCGTCACGATCTCGAGTGCGGAAAACGACAGCGTGCCCCGGCTCATGTGGTCGAGCACACGGCCCGGCGTGCCGACGACGACTGCCGGATGCTTCGCGAGTTTGTCGATCTGGCCCTTGATCGGCTTGCCGCCGTAGACGGCGACGCAGTGGATCCGCGACCCATGTGCCAACTTCTCGAACTCATCCCGCACCTGTACGGCAAGTTCTCTGGTGGGCACGAGCACAAGCGCCCGCGGCCCGCCGGTTCGACCAGGCTGCAACATGCGTTCGAGAATGGGCAGCACGAACGATGCCGTCTTGCCGGTGCCCGTGCGAGCTTGACCGAGCACGTCGATCCCCGTCAGCGCCCGCGGGATCAGGCCGGCCTGAACCGGCGTCGGAGTGGTGTAGCCGGCTCGCTCCACCGCGGCCATCGTGGCGGGCGACAGCCCCATTGTGTGAAAGCTGCCCGCCGATTGACCCACGTCCTGACGTTCGACGTCACGTGCTCCGTCCACCTGATCCGTCAAGGGACCACCACGCTCGTTCACAGACACTCGTAATCCTCTTTTGAAATGCTCATAGGCCGCACACAAGACCCCGACACGAAGCAGCAAACGACCGGTTTTTCTGGTTGAAAACTACCACGACGGCCCCGCCACGGCAAACGCGGCCACGAAATCCGGGCGGACATCAAGGGCGACGGACGTACAGGCCTCTCGAACGAGGGAGCCGGGATCGGTGGAAACTCGAGCAACTGGCTCCACGCAAAACATGGCATCCTGTCGCCATGGCAGGCGGATGCCTGTCCTCAACCAGTCGCTTGGCGACCGCAGGTCGCTGATGCTACGCATCGCATCCTGCCATGCCGATCGACGAGGGCGGACCGCCAGACTCTGGCAAGTTGAAAACTTGCCGCCACTGGGATCAGGCAAGTTAAAAACTTGCCGCCACGAGGATCAGGGAAGTTAAAAACTTGCCGCCACGGACAGGCGTGCTGCGATGACACGCCGCACGAATCACTAGCGGTCGAAGATCTTTCGAATGGCCCAGACCGTGGCGGCCCGGCCGGCCCGGGCGATCGATCGAGTCAGCGGGATGCTCTTGGGGCACACAGCCACGCAATTCTGCGCGTTGCCACACATCTGGATGCCACCCTGATCCGTGAGTGCAGCCAGCCGCTCGTCTGCGATCATCTTGCCGGTGGGATGGCCATTGAAAAGCATCGCCTGGCTAATCGCGTGGGCCCCCACGAAGCCCGTATCGAAGGCCGCCTTCCGGCGGGCCTCGAACTCCTCGACCGACTCGTCCTCGCGGCGGACCGCCTCGATCTTGGTGAACTGCGGACACGCCTCCAGGCAGCAGCCGCAGCTAATGCAGGTGGCCAACGGGTAGGCGTCCTCCTGACTCTCCGGAGAGATCCGCGGACCGGGGCCGTGGTCGTAGGAGCCGTCGATCGGCACCCAGGCCTTCACCCGCTCGAGCGAGCGGAACAATCGGCCACGATCCACCACGAGGTCGCGAACAACCGGGAACTTCGACATCGGCCGCAGTTCGATCTCGTCGGCCGACTCTTCCAGCAACTTGTCGACCAGCGACGAACATGCCATCCGCGTCCGCCCGTTGATCAACATGGTGCAGGAGCCGCAGACCTCCTCCAGGCAGTTGCAATCCCAGGCCACGGGCGCCACTCGGCGACCATCCCGCGACTTCGCACGGGCGGCGACCTGCTGCAAGATGCTGATGACGTTCATGTTTTCGACGTACGGAATCTCGAACCGCTCCCAGTAGCTCTCCTCGCCCGGGGCGTCCTGCCGGAGAATCCGCACGCGGACCACACGCGGCGCGGCTGCGCCATGCCCGTTGCCGCCATGGTCGGCCGACGCCTGCGGCCCCGTGCCACCGTCGTGCCCGGCTGATTCGACTGCCTTGATCATCTGTTGTTTCTCCTCAGCTCTCGGAAACCGCACCATGCTCGATCCACGCCCAGGCCGCCTCGCGGCCCGGCGTCCGCTAGCTCGCCGACCCCGCGTAGGCGGGCTGCTTCGCCTGCCCTTCACCGCCGACGGTCGCCTTCTTCTGCCGCTCGTTCCAAACCTCTTCGATCATCTCGCCGCCCACAAGCCCATACAGCCGTGGACGCGGCGGGGTCAGCGAGGTGTCGACGTCTTCGTACGTGATTTCAGGCTCTCCGCCCGCACCACACTTGGCCACCGTGGACTTGAGCCATCGCCTGGTATTCGCCTCGAAGCGATCGCACCACTGTTCCGCTTCGCGACGCTTCTCCACCGGATCGGTCGCATGAAGGCCAGGCATGGCGAAGTCGGGCTTGTAGTGCGCCCCGCGGCACTCGTCCCGCTGCAGGGCCCCCTTGAGGATCAGTTTCGCCAGTGGGAACATGTCGCCCAGCGACTTGGTGAACACCACGTTTTGGTTGGTCCAGTTACCCGAATCCGACACCGCACAGCGGTTCCACCGCTCTTCCAACGAGCAAACCTCGGCGTAAGCGACGGCCAATTGCTCGTTTCGGCGGACCACGGTGGCCACACGTGTCATGAGATTGCCAAGTTGCTGGTGCAGGTCATATGGGTTTTCCTCGCCGGCCGTGCGGGCGAGCAGGGCATGGTGCCGCTCCTCCTCCCGACGCAGCCCCGACTCGAAGAGCCGCGAGGATTCCTCCGCGGCCTTCTTCCCGCCGGCATCGAAGCCAGCGATCACACCCGGCGCACAGAACAAGCCGCTGAAGATGCAGGAGAGCAGCGAATTCGCGCCGAGCCGGTTCGCGCCGTGGTATTGATAGTCACATTCGCCAATGGCATAGAGCCCCGGAATGTTGGTCTGCTGGTTTCGCGGCGAGCCTTCTACGAGCCCCCCGGTGCTGCTCTTTTCGTAGTCGACCCACAGGCCGCCCATGGAATAATGCACCGCCGGGAAGATCTTCATCGGCACCACCCGCGGATCGACGCCCTGGAATTTCTCGTAGATCTCCAGGATGCCGCCGAGTTTCCGATCGAGCGTCTCACGTGGCACGTGCGTGAGATCGAGGTAGACACACAGCCGATCCTTCTCGACCGACAGCCCTTCATTCGTGCAGATGTCGAAAATCTCACGGGTGGCAATGTCGCGAGGCACGAGATTGCCGTACTTGGGATACCTCTCCTCGAGAAAGTAGCTCCGCTCGGCTTCCGGAATGTTGCGGGGATCACGGGGATCGTGCGGCGTCTTCGGCACCCACACGCGGCCGCCCTCGCCGCGGGCGCTCTCGCTCATCAGTCGCAGTTTGTCGGCCCCCGGAATGGCGGTCGGGTGCACCTGGATGAACTCACCGTTGCCATACCAGGCACCCGCCCGATAGGCCCGGCTCACGGCGCTGCCCGTGCACACCATCGACATCGTCGAGCGACCGTAGAGCAGCCCGCAGCCACCCGTGGCGATGATGACGGCATCCGCCGGAAAGGCCCGGAACTGCATGGTGACGAGATCCTGGCAGATCGCACCCCGGCACCGGCCCGCGTCATCGAGCACCGGTTCCAGGAAGTCCCAAAACTCCCATTTCTTGACCTTTCCCTCCACCTCCCAGCGACGAACCTGCTCGTCGAGCGAATAGAGCAACTGCTGGCCGGTGGTCGCGCCGGCGAAGGCCGTCCGCTTGAAGAGCGTGCCACCAAACCGTCGCTGGTCGCGAAATCCCTCCGGCGTGCGATTGAACGGCACGCCAAGCCGGTCCATCAGGTCGACGATCCGCGGCCCCCAGTCGGCCATCTCCTTGACCGGCGGCTGATGCTGCAGGAAATCGCCTCCGTAAACGGTGTCGTCGAAATGCTTCCACTCGTTGTCGCCCTGCTGGCGTGTCAGGGAGTTGACGCTGTTGATGCCCCCCTGGGCGCAGACGCTGTGCGACCGCTTGACGGGCACAAGACTGACCAAATCGACATTTACGCCGAGTTCCGCAAGCCGCATGGTGGCAGACAGGCCGGCCAATCCGCCACCGATCACGAGGACTCTGGGTTGTGCCATGATGCTCGGTCTCCTGGGTTGAATGCGGGGGAGTATCAGGCTCCTGGCGGCGACGGCGCCGCGGATCCCGACGTGGGCACGATGGGTGCGTCGTGCGGTTCGGTGGTCAGGACCGCCGGTGATTGCGGCTGCGACGGGTGGCCTTCGACAGGCGAGCGGCCGCCTTCGAGCATCCGCTTCACTTCATCCATTCGATTCTCGATCGTCCTGGCCTGTTCGACATCCACGTTCCGCATGCCGCCCAACGCCCCGAGGCCGGCTCCGCCCAGCAGCACGCCAACCGCGATGCTGATCCAGTTGGCTCGCCGCATGGCAGCGGGGCTGGTCCACAGGCCCCACGTGATGCCCAGAGTCCACAGCCCGTTGGAAAAGTGAAACACCGTCGACAGGACGCCGACCGCATACAGGATCGACACCAGCAGGGGCCGCAGGACGACCGCCGCGGAACTCGTTGCATGATGCGGATCGAACTTGCCACCACCGAACGGCGTGCCCAGCCAATGCAGTTGCGTGATGTGCCAGATGATGAACACGAAGGCGATCATGCCGGTCGCCCGCTGCAACGTGTATCGCACGTTGCCGACATACGCGTAGGAGCCGACGTTCGGCAGGCCGTTGGCGATGATCACGAAGCCCACCACCGCGTGGAAGAGCATCGGCAGGAAAATGAACGCCCACTCGATCGGCACCAGCAGCGGCCCCAGGGAGTGGATCATGTCCACTCGGGACTGAAATGTCCCCGCCCCGGCGAGCACGGAGGCATTGGTGAGCAGGTGAACGACCAGGAACGCGCCGACTGGGATGAGGCCCGCCAGCGAGAACAGCCGGTAGATCAGAAATTGGTGACGGGCAAGGAAAGACGGGGATGGGTCGTTCACGGACACAAACTGCCTCGCTGCACTGAGTTCGACACCGGATTCCAGGGGCTGGCGGTTCAACCGACGCGGTGCCGCGGCCGCCAACCAAAGGAGTATAGATTTGTCGCGCCGTGCGGCAACGGCGGCACTGCATTTGGCGGGCGATTCATCTGATTTTATACTTCGAGGGTAGCGATCAGATCGGGAGCCGGTGTGCGGAGAGCCGTTGGTGCCGAATCCAAGTCCATCCTCGACGAGCCAGAGATTGGCCGGGCAAGCCGACGCCGGATCCGTCCTCGAACACCTCCCGGACGGCATCGCGCTGGTCCGCGACGATGACACCATCGTCTGGGCCAACGGTCGTCTGGCGACCTGGTGCGCCAAGCCCGACCTGCGAGGCCTCAACTTCTTCGAGGCGCTCGACCGCCCGGAAATGCTCGGCCCCGACGCGAGCCCTTTCCGCGTGGCGATCGCCACGGGCCGCACGACGACCGCGACGCTGCGAACCGCCGACAACCGTTATTACCACCTGCAGGCCGCCGTCGGTGCTGACGCCGGCGCCGCTCCCGTCGCCGTGGCGGCGGTGCGTGATGTCACGCACACGATCCTCGAGCAGCAGAAGCTCGCTGCCATCCATCAGGCAGGCCAGAAGCTCGCCGATCTCGCGCCGGCCGAACTCGCCGACATGACCGTCGAGGAACGGATCGATCTCCTCAAGAGCAACATCCTGCACTACTCGAAGGATCTGCTGCAGTTCGACGTCGTTGAAATCAGGCTGCTCGATCGGCAGACGGGAAGACTCGAGCCGCTGCTCGCGGTCGGCATGCAACCCGAAGCCGAGGCCCGGGTGCTGTATGCACGACCCGAACACAACGGCGTGACAGGCTACGTGGCGGCCACGGGTCGCAGCTATTTCTGCAACGACACCACGAAGGATCCGCTCTATCTGGAGGGCTGCAAAGGTGCGAAAAGCTCGCTCACCGTCCCGCTCATTCTGCACGAGCAGGTGATCGGCACCTTCAACGTCGAGAGCCCTGAGCCCGGCGGTTTCTCCGACACCGACATGCGGTTTCTCGAGATCTTCTCCCGCGACGTGGCGGCCGCCCTGAACACGCTGGAGCTGCTCGTGGCGGAAAAAGCCTCGACGGCGGCCGAGAGCATCGAAGCCATCCACGGCGCCGTGGCGTTGCCGGTGGACGATATTCTCAACGATGCCGTCAGCGTCATGGAACGCTACATCGGCCACGACGCGGATGTCGTGGAGCGGCTGCAGCGGATCCTGCGGAATGCCCGCGACATCAAGCAGGTGATTCAGAAGGTGGGCGAGCAGATGACCCCCAGCTCGGCCCACGCCCAGCGGCGTCAGGGGAATCGCCACCCGGCGCTCGTGGGCCGCCGAATTCTCGTGGCGGACGCCGACGAACAGGTGCGGGCGGCAGCCCATGCGTTGCTCGAACGGTGTGGCTGCACCGTGGAGACGGCCCGCGACGGCACGGAGGCGGCGTCGATGGTGCGAGCCTGCGGTGCCGAGGCCTACGACGTCATCATCGCCGACATCCGCCTGCCCGACATGAGCGGCTACGAACTCCTGATCCGTCTGCGTGAACTCCGCGAATCCGTTCCGCTGGTCCTGATGACCGGCTTCGGATACGACCCGGGCCATTCGATCGTCAAGGCACGTCAGGCCGGCATCGACCTCGTGCTCTTCAAGCCGTTCCGGGTCGACCAGCTCCTCGACACCGTGGAGAAGATGCTCGCACGTGCCCCCGCCCTCGCGGCCGGCACGGGCGAGTCTGCGGCGTCTGGAACACAGGCCGACGGGGGCTGACGGCCCGCCCCCCCCCTCTTTCCAGCGGGTCGGCAGCGGCCGCTTCGGTGGAAAAACCCCGTCTCGCCGCGGCTGCGGCACTTTGGAAAGACTGGGCAGCCTCGCCTCGTTGACATGCCCTTGACCCGACTTCGCGCAGACGGCTAATTCTCCCCGCCTGCGGTACCGGTCCTGCGCACAGGAAGCAGCATCCATGGCACGAGTGAACAGCCTCATGGCAACGACACCGACACGATCATTTGCTCCGGTCCGGATGGCACGCGGGGCGATCGTGGTGATGCTTGGCCTGGCCTGTCTGGCGATCAGCCTGTGCGAACCACGTTGCATCCGGGCGGCGGAGCCCGCCTCGGAAGAATTGCCACCGGCCACCGACGAAGCCGCAGCCGCACGGCGGGTCATGGAGGAGGCGATTTCCAGGTCCGGGGAAAATGCCCGCCCGACCGCGGGCCGAGCATCAACCGAAGGCAGCGCCGTCGCCACGATCCCCGATGATCTGCTCGTGGCGCGGATCTCGGCCGAAGTCGCCGCCAAGCAGCTCGAGGCCAGACGCACCGCGCAGCGTTCACCCGCCGATGCCCTCGCCCTGCTCGACGAGGCTGCCGCCAAGGTCAGCGACCCGGCGGTTCCCGAGAAGGTGAGGACGCAGCTCCAGCAGCGAATCGAACGGGCCCGTCGCGACATCGAGGAATCGACCGGCAAACGCCGCGGAGAACTCGAGATGGAGCGAAAGAGCGCCCAGGTCGAGGCCCGTGTCGCCCGAGAGAAGTCGCAGAAAGTCGAGGTCGACCAGCGCCTTGCCATGCTCGTGGAGGAATACAACTCACTCATCGACTCCCAGCGGTTTCCCGAGGCCGAGGCGGTCGCCAAGAAGGCCGGCCAGCTCGCCCCGGACAATCCGATCGTGCGGCAGCTGCTCTCGCAGAGCCGCGTCATCCGAAGGCTCGACACCCAGAAGTCGATCGAA
>CAZOMJ010000135.1:0-83848 GCA_964581055.1 uncultured Candidatus Kuenenia sp. | reverse complement strand
AGACGCTCGACTGTTGGCAGGTCGAGATCTGCGATCGTCCGCGGCGGCTGCGACTGGCGGCCGAGATGAAGATGCCGGGGCGTGGCTGGCTGGAATTCGAGGTGGTGCCCCGCGATGGAGATGTCACGATCCACCAGACGGGCGTCTTCGATCCGCGGGGCGTCGGCGGCCTCGCCTACTGGTATGCCATCTGGCCGCTGCACGAACTGGTGTTTCGCCGCATGCTCGCCGGCATCGCCCGAGCCGCTGTCCGCGGTGCGATGGTCTCATAAGGCTCACGGATGATCTGCCGGCGTGGGCCGGGGCTGCCCATACCCCATCGCCGGACGTTCGCTGCGCCCATCCTGGGCTTCGCTCACTCGATGCTGACTGCGCTCCGGCATCCTGCCTGCGCTGGTCAGCAACGCCGGCTCATGGGGCATAGGCAGCCCCTCCATGGATGCTCGATCAGGAAGGACACGGCTCAGGAAGACTCGTCTGCAACCTGTTTCACAACACTTCTGCCGGGCGTTGAACGCAGGCTTGGCAGGCGGCATCGCGTTCGAGTTGGATCGTCGTGTGGGCGATCCGAAAGCGTTCGCGGAGCAGGGCGGTCGCGGCCGACAACGTCGGCTCATGAGAGTCTGCATCCGGCACCACGAGGTGCACCGTGAGCGACACCTCGGACGTGCTGGCGGCCCAGACGTGCAGGTCGTGCACTTCGATGACGCCGGGAATGGCAGCGAGCGCCTTTGTGATCGCGTCGGGGTCGACCCCGCGGGGCACCGCGTCGAGTGCCAGGTCGATGCTTTCCCGGAACAGATCCCACGTGCCTGCCACGATCACCAGCGTGATCGCGATGCTCACCAGTGGATCGATCCACGTCCGGCCCGTGAGCAGGATCGCGATTCCCGCCAGCACCACCCCTGCCGACACGGCCGCGTCGGCCGCCATGTGCAGAAATGCCCCCCGCAGGTTCGCATCGCCTTCGCGGCCCCGCATGAAGAGCAAGGCCGTCAGCGTGTTAATCGCCACGCCCACCGCGGCCACCGCGATCATCACCGGCCCGGCGACCGGTTCCGGCGACTGCAGCCGATGCCATGCCTCCCAGACGATCGCCCCGCAGGCGGCGAGCAGCAATACGGCATTGGTCAGCGCGGCGTAGATCGTGGTGCGGCGGAATCCCCAGGTGTAGCGACGTGAGGGCGGCCGTCGTGCCAGCCGGCTGGCGCCCCAGGCCAGCAGCAATCCGATGACGTCGCCAGCGTTGTGGCCGGCATCGGCCACCAGCGCCAGCGATCCGCCCCAGAGACCGCAGGCGGCCTCGATGATGACGAAGATCGTGTTGAGACCGACGCCTGCCGCCATCGCCCGGTCGAACTGATCGGGCGACAGGCCATGCGCATGGCCGTGTCCATGCGAGTGTCCATGCCCGTGGGCATGATGGTCGTGATCGTGGGCGTGGTCGTCGCAGGGCATGCTAGGATCATAACCATGACCGCCTTTTCTGCTGCAATCCTGCTGTTTTTCGTCATGGACCCGATCGGGAACATCCCGTTGTTTCTGGCCGCGCTCAAGCCCGTCGATCCCGCCCGCCGGCTGTGGGTCGTGGGCCGCGAAATGCTCATCGCGTATGGCCTCCTGGTGGGGTTCCTCTACGCCGGCCGGCCGCTGCTCTCGGTGCTCGGCATCTCGGAGCCGGCGCTCACGATGGCCGGGGGCATCGTGCTCTTTCTGATCGCGATCAGGATGGTCTTTCCCACGACGCACGGCAGCCTGGGGGAGCCGGTCGATGGCGAGCCCTTCGTGGTGCCGCTCGCCATCCCCTACATTGCCGGTCCGTCGGCGTTGGCGACCGTTCTGCTCATGACCAGCCGGGATCCGGGGCGGCATACTGAATGGCTGATGGCCGTGTCGCTGGCGTGGCTGGCCTCTGCAGCGATCCTGCTGCTTGGTGCCAAACTCAGCAGCTTTCTCGGTGAGAAGGGGATCACGGCGATCGAGCGGCTGATGGGCATGGTGCTGGTGGCGTCGGCCGTGCAGATGTTTCTCGACGGCGCGACGAAGGTGATGCGTCAGTGACGCGGATGCAATGACGTGAAGATCGAACGACCTGCACGAGGAGAACGACGATGAATCGATTCATGATGGCGCCGCTGCGGGTGGCGGTGATCGGTCGGACGGGCCGCGGTGACTGGGGCCACGCGATCGACCAGTTGTGGGGCGGCGTCGAGGGTGTGGAGATCGTCGCCGTGGCGGACGAATCCGAAGAGGGACTCGCCAAGGCGATCGAGCGGAACAAACTCGACGCATCGCGGCCGGGCGTCGCCCATCGCGACTGGAAGGTGATGCTCGCGGAGTCCAAGCCCGACATCGTCGCCATCTGCATGCGGCATATCGACTGCCATGCGGAGATGGCGATCGCGGCCGCGGAGGCCGGAGTCAAGGGAATCTTCATGGAAAAGCCGTTCGTCCGCACGCTCGCCGAGGCGGAGGCCGTGATCGCGGCCTGCAAGAAGTCGAACAGCAAACTCTCGCTGGCCTTCGTCAACCGCCATTCGCCTGCCTACGCGGCCGCCCGCGACCTGATCGAGGATGGGCGGATCGGGAAGGTGCTCGAACTCCGCGGCCGCGGCAAGGAGGATGCACGGGGCGGCGGCGAGGATGTGGTCGTGCTCGGGTGCCACATCCTCGACATGATGGTCGATCTGGGAGGCACGCCACAGTGGTGCGACGCCTTCATTTCGCAGGGCGGCCGACCGATCACCCGCGCCGATGCCACGGCGGGTCCCGAGGGCATCGGACCGATCGCCGGCGATTCCATCAACGCGATGTTCGGTCTGGCGGACGGCCCGATCGGCTTCTTCGCGAGCGTTCGTGACGCGGGCGTCAAGCAGCCGAACTTCGGGCTGACGGTCGTGGGCACGAAGGGTGCGATCCACATCAGGCCGGATCACGTGCCGCAGGCCTACCTTCGCGAGGCCCCGCTGTGGCGGGTCGACAAGGACTTTCCGTGGAAGCCGATTGGCGCCGAGGGCGTCGAGTCACCCCCGGTGAACGTGAGTGATGTCGACCGTGCCGCCGAGAGAGCCCGCTGGGGCCGGCGTGCTGCTGATGACCTCGTCGATGCGATCGCCGAAGACCGTGAACCGGAGACCGGCATGTACGCCGGCCGGACGGTGCTGGAGATGACAACCGCGGTGTATGCGTCGGCGTTGGCTGGTGCCCGGGTGACATGGCCCATGAAGGCCGGCGGCAATCCGCTGGAGTGAGACGCCCGCCGACCGCATGTCCCTGGCGTGCGCTGCGGGCTTGAATGAGGAAGGGAAACAGTCTCGCCCCGTTCCCATGCAAGCCCGACGCGCGAGCGAGGGAATCCGCGCTGCGAGCTCCCCGAACACTCTCGCTCCTGTCGCCATCGTCTCGCAAAAAAAGGCCATGCCCGGGGGAGGTCCCTTGGCAGCATCCGTGCTGTGGGGCCCGCTCCGTGGTTGTCGAGTTTCCTGACCGGATGGTTCCGCCAGGTTAAAAACCGCTTCCTCTCACCCGGGCATGGCCGAAGATCATCAGGAGGTCGTCCCTTGGTCTGTTGGTCGTTCAGTTCGGTTGGTCAGGTCGTCAGTTCGTCGATGCGGCGACGAAACTCCGGCATCTCGGCCGTGACAAAGGCGGTCCATGCCGCCGGCTGCCAGAGTTCCACGCACACCGCAGCTCCCACCACCAGAAGGTCGGCCCCGGGCTCGACTGCCAGGAACTCGCGAAAGCCCTCCGGCACCACGAGTCGGCCGCGTTCCGCCAGCGTCACCGCCTTGTGGCGGGTGGAGAGCAGCCGCCCGAGATCCTGAAGTTGCCCTACCCGCTGCGTGAGCAGGCCCGCCTGTAGTTTGCTGCGGACCACATCGACCGCGGCATCGATCCGCGGCTTCCAGATGGCCGCCGGCCACAGGGAGAGGCAGCCGGCACGCTCCTTGGCGAGGACCATCCGGGATCCCGACGCCGTCAGCGGGCCTGTCAATTCCGGCGGCAGCGACAACCGGTAGCGGTCGTCGAGCGTGCGGGAAAACTCGCCGATCAGCAGGTCCGCGGAGGTGTTCATGCGCGACGGTCACGGTCTGCCAGGCTCCGTGGGAAACCCGGTCAGCTGAGCGATACCTGCCGGGGGCGATTCCATTCGCTTTGGGCTAAGAACCCACAGATCGTCCGGAAAGCTGAACGAAATGGGTTGCTATCCCACGAGGCAGGATTCTACCGGCCCGCGTTGAAAGGTCAACCGTCCGGTCCGCTCCGGGGCGACACTCGCTCATCGTGTCGATCGGCACGATGGAAACGCGGCGATTTTTGGCTGTGCCGCTGCGCTTCGGAGCCTATTTGCAGGAACTGCAGCCGCCGCCGCCGCACCCGTCCGGGCATTCGCCCAGTTCCTTCTTGTAGGCCTTCAGGGCCGCGGCCTCCTTCGAGAGTTTGAACTCGGGGCCGGCCGGGAAGTATTGGATGTCGTCCTGCAGGTAGTAGGCACTGGGCAGCGTCTGCCCGCCCACGTCGACCTGGCAGCCCGTCAGCGACACGCCGCCGGCGGCGAGGAGCAGCAGACCAGCGCGGATGGCAGTCTGACGGCGACGCGAAGGCAAAGCTCTTGTGCTCATGCTCATGGGTCTCTTCCCGGCGGAGGGGCTGATGTGCATTGATCGGAAACGCGAGTCGGGCCGCGCGGTCCACGCAGGGGACTATCGGCCGATTCAATCGGCAAACTTTCAACAACCGTCACGACCCTGACATCCGGCATGCCCAGCTTGCCGGCGGGCTTGCCGCAACCTCCCAGATTGCCGCCTGCCCGCTGTCCTGTCGGGGCTGGGCAAAGCCGTTCATGGCAGGGTTCGTGCTACAACACGGGGCATGCGCCCAACCTTTTGGCATCCGCGTTGGATCATGGCCCTCGTAATGGCCATGGTCGCGGGCCTGTCTGCAGCCGGACTCAGGGCGCAGGTCGTGCTGCAGCCTGATTTTGGGATGGCCGGCGGCCAGGCGGTGCCGTCGCAGGGATTCGATCTGGCGCTGGCGGCCTTGGCCGCCGGCGATTTCACCAACGGCCTGGATGTCGCCGTTCGCGATCACCAGGGCGGCATCCGCGCCGGGGCGCAGCGGTGGATCGACTCGATCGCCAGCGCGGCCGTCGTCGGCGAATGCCACTACGAGCTGGGCAACCTGCGGGAGGCGGTCGCCGCCTACGATGAGTCGCTGCTGCTTTCGGCGGCTCATGCCGAATGGCTGCTGGCCGTACAGTTTCCACCACAGGGACTGCGGCCGCTCGCGCAGCAGCGGGTGGCCACGTGGGGGCGCAGCCAAAGAAACACGTCCCCAGTCGGCCTTCCCACCACGATCTCGATCCGTCTCGGGGGCGCCGATCCGAACGAGGTGCTGAAAAAAGGTGGCGTGCTGGCGCTCCCTGTCAACTATCCGGTCCGACCGCAGGAGATCATGCGAGCGCTCGTGATTGCGATCTACCGGCGCGGCGTGATCCTCGGCGAACTCGCCCGTGAAGGTGCAGCCATCGATGCGGCGACCAAGGCCCTGCTGCGGCGGCCTGCGCCCCCCAATCATTACTCGCAGTCATGGATCGACATCGCCCTCGGAATGGCGCTCTGGTCGCAGGGAAAGTCAGATCAGGCGCAGCCGCTGCTCACCCGCGGCCTGATTGTCGGGAATCAATTCGACCACCCGCTCACATCCTGGGGGCTGATCGCGCTGGGCCGCATCGCCCTCGACGGCGACCAGCCGGCGGCAGCCGCCCGCTACTTTGAAGAGGCCACCTACACCGCCGCCGACTATGGCGACGCGAGGGCGCTCGAGGAGGCCTTTCGACTGGCAGCTGCGGCCCATCTGGCCGCGGGCACGCGGGGCGTGCCGCCATCGATCCGTGGCGGTGCGGAGTGGTCGCGGACCACCCTCCCTGTGCTGCGGGCATCGCTCCTTGGACTCGAAGCCGAGTTCCTGGCCGTGGCCGGCGATGCACAAGCGGCGACGGCCACCTTGGCCGAGATCGATGGCCGCCTGATGCGGGCCGATCCGGGCCGCGGACTGGCCGGCGCGCAGAAGGCCTACGCCATGGCGTTGACCTCCTACGACGCCGGCGATGTGCCGGGCGGCGACCGGGAACTTGACCGTGCCGTGACGATTGTCCGGCGCCGCGAGCCGGCGCTCTTTCAGGCATCGCGGCTCGTGGAAATGCTGATGGCGGGCTTTGGGGGAATCTCCGACCGCCAGGCCGACATTCTCTTTGCGAAACTGCTCGGCGACCCCTCGCCGCGGGACACGGCCGTCGATCCCCTCGGTGCGATCGTCAGGCTCAGCACGCCGCGGACCGAGGCGTTCGAGGCTTGGAGCGTCGCGGCCTCGCGGCGCGGCAGCGATGCCATGCTCAATGCCGCCGAGGCCGCCATCCGCAGCCGATGGTTGGTCAATCAACCGTTCGGCGGCCGACCGACGGCGGTCGAATCCCTGCTCGGCTCCGACCCGGAACGGTTGCCACGGGCCGATGCCGCACGGCGGGCGGCGGCACTGGCCCGCCATCCCGAACTCGCCGCCGTTCTCGATGCCATGACGAAGGTGCGGACACCGCTCACCGCCAGCCTGCTCGCGGTCGCAGGCCAGCCGGCTGATGCAGCGGACGCAGGCGGGCAGCGGCAGCAGTTGCCTGGTGAAGCGGCTGCCTGGCGGGAGTATCAGCGACTCGCGGACCGCTGCCGGCCATTCGTCGGGAAGATCGCCGCGGGTCGTGAAGCTCCGCCGCTGGACATGCCGCCACTCACGCCGGCGCCCGAGATCCGGCGCCGTCTGATGCCCGGGCAGTTGATCCTGTCGTTTCATTGGACGTCTGCCGGACTCCAGGCGGCCCTTGAATCGCGGGATCGCGTCGCCACCTGGCAGGTGCGGCAACCGGCGGCGGTCGCCAAGGAGATCGCTGTCCTCGCCAAGAGCCTGTGCCTGTTCGATCCGATCGCGCCGGTGCCGACCGATCGCCTGCTGGCGAGCGACTGGCAGACGCCTGCCGAAAGGATCGAGCGGCTGCTCTTTGAAAACTCGAAGGATGAATTGGATGAACGCATCGACGAACTCGTGATCGTGCCCGACGGCATGCTCTGGTATCTGCCCTTCGAACTCTTGCCGGTGGGGTCGGCGCGGCCTGCTGCCGGCGGGCCGCGACCGCCCCGGCCGCAGGGAGAGACCGCGGAATCATTCGCCGCATCGGGCCGGACCGCTGCCGACGAGCAGCCGGAATCAAGGCGGCTGCGGGATGTCTGTCGCATCCGCTACAGTCCGACACGCAGCCTGGCGGTGCTCCGGTTCGAGACGCCACGAACCGGCGGCCCCGCGGGGATCTACGCCGGCCGGCTGTTCCGTGGTGACAAGCCCGCAATCGCGCAGGAGTGGGGGCTGCAACTCACCGGTTCGGTCGATCGCGCTGTCGTGTTGCCCGCCACGTCGCAAGGTCCGCCGATGCCGCTGGTGGCGTCGCTCCTCGACACGCTCATCGTCCTTGACGAACTCTCGGGCGACGGGCCGGTGTCCACGCGGCCCCTGTTCTCGATCCAGGGTGGCAGGACCGCCATGACGTTTGGCGACTGGCTCAGTTCCCCCAGCAAGCGGCCGCGGTGCATCGTGCTGCCGGGCTTTCAATCCGCGATGGCCGGTGGATTGGCAAAGCTGCCGACGCGGCCGGGCGAGGATATGTTCCTGGCAGTTACCGATCTGGTTGCGGCTGGCGGCCGCACGGCGCTGGTAAGCCGCTGGCGGATGGGAGGCAAGACAAGCATCGATCTCGTGGAGGAATTTCTTCGCGATCGCACGGCAGCCGAGGCCGAACCTCCGCCGGCGGCGGAGAGCTGGCAGCGGGCTGTCGAGATGGCCACGTCCGAACAGCCCGACGCGGGCCGCGAGCCGCGGCTGAAGCAGTCGCCTCAGGCGGTGCTTCCCGATGCGAGGCATCCTTTTCTCTGGGCTGGGTATCTGCTCGTCGATTGCGGCGGGGGACGATACGACGATCCGCCGCCCGCCGCGCAGCCCCAAGCGGCGAAGCCGGCCCAGCCGCCGGCGGCGCCCAATCAACCGGCGGAGCCCCAGGCTGCCGGTCCCCAGGCTGCCGGTCCCAAGCCTGCCGCGCCGGCACCGGTCGCGGCGCCGGGCCCGCAACCACGTGGCCCGCTCAATCCGGCGATGCCTCGTGCCGATCGATGAAGAACTGACGCGGCATTCAGGAAAAGCGGTTCAGTGCTCGACTCCATAAACGATCCCCTCGCCTCCGGCCAATTGCCGGGCCTCGTCGCCCTCGCTGCCGTCTCTTTCGTGGCCGGTGCCGTGAATGCCGTGGCCGGCGGAGGCACCATCCTCACGTTTCCCGTGCTGGCGGCGATCCTGCCTGCCGGCCCGGCGCGGCTGGTGGCCGCGAACGCCACGAGCACGATCGGTCTCTGGCCGGGCGCGGTCGCGGCGGCATGGGCCTATCGGGGAGAACGCGTCGGTCAACCGCCGTGGGCGGTATGGCTGGCGGTGCCGAGCGTGGTGGGCGCGGCGCTGGGAGCCGTTCTTGTGCTGCTGCTCCCGCCGCAGTGGTTCGCTGCCTGCGTGCCCTGGCTGATCCTCACCGCCGCGGTTGTCTTCGCCTTGCAGCCGCAGTTCTCGCGGCTCGGTCTCCGACGGTCGCGGCCATTCAACGCCATCGCATCAGCGTCACCGGCGGACATCGCGGCGTCGGCCCCCGCCGCCTCGCGGCTCCTGTTCGCCTGCGTCCTCCAGTTCTTCGTGGCGGTCTATGGTGGTTACTTTGGCGCCGGAATCGGCATCCTGATGCTGGCCGTGCTCGGCGTGCTCGGCCTTGGCGACATCCACAGGCTCAACGCCGTGAAGAACGTGCTGGGCATGGTGATCAACGGTACCGCGGCCGGATTGTTCGCGGCGGGCTCGCTCTTCGGCTCGCAGGATGTGTCGTGGGGACACGCGGCGATCATGGCGGTCGCTGCGATGCTCGGCAGTTTTGCCGGTGCGAGTCTGGTCCGCCGCCTGCCGGCCCCCGTCGTGCGCCGCGGCGTGGCCCTCATCGGATTCGCGTTGGCTGGCTATTATTTCCTGCCGGCCTGACACTGGTGACAGCCACCCTGTTTCGAAGCGATCCCCAATGATTGTCCGCACCGCACACCTCACCAAACGCTACGGCAGCTTCACCGCGCTCGACGGCTGTTCGCTATCGGTGCCGGAAGGCGCGATCTTCGGGCTGCTTGGGCCCAACGGCGCGGGGAAGACCACGCTGCTACGTCTCCTGCTTGGCTACATCACGCCCACGTCGGGAACCGCGACAGTTGCGGGGTTCGACTGCGTGCGGGAATCGCTGGAGGTGCGATCCCGCACGGCCTACCTTCCCGGCGAGGCTCGGCTCTTTCGCCGTATGAATGGCCATCGCGTGCTCGATTTCTTCGCCAGCCTGCGCCGGGGCTGCAGCCGCGACGTGGCCACTGGCGTGGCCCGGCGGCTCGATCTGGACTGTTCCCGGCAGGTGGCCCGCATGAGCACCGGGATGCGGCAGAAACTGGCGCTCGCGGTCGTGCTCGCGACGGAGACGCCGCTGGTGATCCTCGACGAACCGACGGCGAACCTCGACCCGACGGCGCGTGCCGAGGTGTTGGAACTCGTGCTCGAGGCCCGCGCGGCTGGTCGCACGGTGATCTTCTCGTCGCACGTGCTCTCGGAGGTGGAAGACACCTGCGACAACGTCGCCATCGTGCGGGCCGGGCGTGTCGTCCACGAACAGTCGCTCGAGCATCTCCGCCGCTGCCATCGGATTCGGGCGCGGCTCACCGGCCCGCTTGGGGTGATCCCGGCCGCTCTGGCCGCGAGCGTGACAATCGCGGAGCAACGCGACGGCTCGGTGGTGCTCGAGGCGGGCGACTCGTTGGCGCCGCTGTTGGGCTGGCTGGCGACGCTCCCGCTGGAGGAGGTGCGGATCGAGCCGGTGGGGCTCGCCGCCGTCTACGACCGATTTCACCGCTAGAAGAAAATCGCTCCCGTCCCCATTTTCGCCTGATACAACAGAGCCATGTGGAATACCGCTATCTGGAAGAAAACGTGGGGTGATCAGCGGTTGCTGGTGCTTTCGCTCGTGGCGCTCTGGAGCGCGTTTCCCTGGATCTATATCTGGCTCTCCGCACAGATTCCGATGCCCGCGTTTCAGGATGTGCTCCTGCGGGCAATCCCCAAAGACTGGCAGCGGCTCTCTGGCGTGCCGTTTACGGAGGTGGCCACGCACGCGGGCCGCGTCGCCCTCGCCTTCGTCGATCCGGTGGTTGTGCTGGCCGCCACGGTGTGGGGCATCACCCGCGGCAGCGATGCCGTCTCCGGCCAACTCGAACGCGGCACCATGGAGATGGTGCTGGCGGCGCCGGTGCGGCGGTCGGCCGTGTTCGTGACGCAGGCGCTGGCAACGACGGTCGCAGCGGCCCTGCTCTGCAGCGTGCTGTTCGCGTCGGTCTGGGGCGCGATCGCTCTTGGCCCCTGGGCGGGCAAGGTCGATCCGTTCCGGTTCCTGCCGGCGGCGGCGAACGTGTTTGGGCTGATGGTCTGTATGGCCGGCATCTCCGCCGGCGTTTCCGCCGCCGACAGCTATCGCTGGCGGACGGTCGGCATCCTTTGCGGTTTTTATGTTTTTTCGATCCTCGCCAAACTGGTCGGTCGGCTCAGCCGACCGCTCGGTTGGGTCGGCTACCTGTCGATCCTGAATGCCTATGAGCCGCAGCGACTGGTCGGAGATGCGGCCGAGTCGTGGCGGCTGCTGGCGCAGTACGATGCCGTGCTCATCGGCGTGGGCGTGGCCGCCTATGTGATCGGAACCGTGGTGTTCTCTAAGCGAGACCTGCCCGCACCGCTGTAGCTGGATAGTTCCGGGCCGTCTTTCGCCAAAAAAGCCCGCATGGCGGGAAAGCGGCCGCTTGCCCCATACTATTGGCGGATGAGGCTGTTAACGGATGAGCACGAGGGCCCCGCGTCCGGGCCCGGTCCACAGGAAGCATCGACCCCATGAAGATTTTTTCCAGCCAGCGTCTGCTGCTCGTGTCCGCCCTCCTTGCCGCCGCCGCCGCGCATGCCGCAGCCGCGGAGCCCGCGGGTGCCGTTGCGGAACCGGCCGCCACGGCCGAGTCGCCCGGTCAGGACGACCTCGATGCGGCCGTCGATGCGAAACTTTCCGCCCAGAGCATCGACGACTTCGCCAACGTGCTCGACCTCTGCAAGCGGGCCATCAAGAAGGGACTCGCCGCCGACCAGCAGCAGTTCGCCGAGGATCTCTACACCGACACGCTCATGTATCGCGCAGGCCGGATCGTGCAGGCGATCTACGAGGTCCAGACCCCCGATCCGCAATGGCCGCGGCTGCGGTCGTTTGCCATGCGCGATCTGAACGAGGTGGTCGAACGCGATCCCAAACTCGGCGACGCACAACTCATGATCGCGCAACTGGAAAGCCTGCCCGGCGGCAACCGGGAACGGGCCCGCGCGGCCGCCGCGAAGGCGATCGAACTGCTTCCCGACGACAAGTTGCAGACGGCCCAGGCACACATCGTGCTTGGCAACACCGCCGACGAGGATGACCGCGAGGATCGCCGCTCGCACTATGACAAGGCGGTCGAACTCGCACCGCGCGACAAGGACATCCGCCGTACCCGCGGCCTGTTTCACCTGCTCACGGATGAATTCGAGAAGGCCCGCGGTGACCTCGAGGCCGCCATTGAAGCCGACCCCGAAGATGCCTCGCTGCAGGAGGCGCTCGGCCTGTCGCTGATGATGGACGACAAGCTGGAGGCAGCCCAAGAGGCATTCGACCGGGCCATCAAGCTCGATCCCGACTCGTCCGGTGCGCTCCTGCAGCGGGCCCGCGTGCGGGCCATGCGGGGGGATCGGCCCGAGGCGATCGCCGATCTCGACAGGGCGATCCGCATCGCTCCAGACGAGGTCGTGCCGCTCGTGCTCCGCGCCCGCATCCATCAGCAGGCAGGCGATTCCGATCGGGCAGCAGCGGATCTCGAGCGCGTGCTCGCGAAGCATCCCGACCATCCGGCGGCTATCGAACTCCGTGGCCTTATCGCCGCCGAACGCAACGACTACCCGGCAGCGATCCGAGATTTTCGCAAACTGGTGGCGCAAAAGCCCGACGATGCCGTGCTCATGGGGCAGTTGGCCATGCTCTATCTGGCGGCGAAGCAGCCGCGGCAGGCGATCCGGCGGTTTACGCGGTCGCTCGAAATCGACGACAAGAACTTCGCGAGTTGGCGGGGCCGCAGTGATGCGGAGATCTCGATCGGTGACCACGAGGCAGCACTGGCCGACTTGGAGAAGGCGCTGGAACTCCAGCCGGACGACTCAGGAATTCTCAACAACCTCGCGTGGCTGCTGGCCACGTCGCCGGACGAGACGATCAGGGATGGCAAGCGGGCCATTGAACTGGCACGGAAGGCATGCGAGGAGACGACCTGGAAGCAGCCCCACATCATCAGCACCTTGGCCGCCGGCTACGCCGAGACGGGGGATTTCGCCGAGGCGCGGAAATTCAGCAAGCAGGCGGTCGAGTCGGAGGGCAGCTCGCCGGAAGTGAAGACACAGTTGGAGGGCGAACTGGCGAGCTACGAGGCTGAGAAGCCGTGGCGGGAGAAACAGGAGCAGGAGGATCAGCCGCTGGAGCAAGACCGCGGCGGAGACCTCGGCACGGACGAGCCGGCCGACGACGCGGCTGCCGAGCCGAAGGAGCCGGCCACCCCCAGGGAGCGACGCCGGCCCTTCGACTGAGTCCGCGCCGGGCTCGGCCTCAGACCGCGGGACTTCGAGCGGTGGCGGCACGTTTCAACGTGCGGAATCAACAAGATGCAATCTTGTTGCCACGAGGAGGGGACAGGGATCAACAAGATGCAATCTTGTTGCCACGCGGAAGGGGCAGGGACCAACGCGATGCAATCGTGTCGCCGCGAGGCGATTACTTCGCACGAGTGAGCGAGTCGTGGCGGGCGGCAGCCTGGCGGGCGGCCTCTTTGTTGCCGGCCCGCTGCCAGGCACGATACGCGAGCAGCGTGGCGGACACGGCCTTGTCGAGCCGCTGATCGGCTTCTGCACGGATGGCGATGTTCTCTGCCGCCGTTGCCAGAGTCGCGGCCCGCCTGGAGTCGAGACCGCGGAGTGGAATCTGCTTCAGACAGCGCAACTCCATGTCGATCGCATCGACGTCGTAGACCGCCGATGCCAGTGTGATCGCCTGGTGTACCAGTCCAGCCTGGCCCGCGGCCTCGCCGAGCCGCCTCGCCTCGTCGAGCATCAGCCATTTGAGCGCGCGGTCGCTCTCCGTGGTGGCGGCGGCGAGCAGGGTTTCAGCGGCCAGTCTCGCCCCCGCCGCGGTATCGGCATGGGAAAGCGGATCGCGGAACCGGCGTTGGAGTTCGGCGCGGGCTCGGACCAGATCCCCCGACGACGGCGGCTTGCCGGGGCCGCCAACCGGGCCGAGCTGCTGCATGGAGGGACGGGTTTTCGTCGTATCCGACAACGTGGGTGGAACGGCACCGTCCTCGACGGCGCAGATTGTTGGCGTCCACGCCGACATGGCGATGACGCTCGCGAGGATGATACGGCCGGCTTTTGCCACGGACTGCTAACGCGCGGACGGATAGAAGTGCGACAAGTCCATGTAGGTCGAGGCGTGCCCCGTGGCGCGGATCGTCTGGATGTTCGTGCCGCCCGCGGGCCGCTGGATATTCCGCACCTGCCCCTGGAGTTGGCTGAGTTGCCGGGATTGGCGGGCCACCTGCTGTTGTTGGGCAAACTGCTGCTGCTGTGGCCGCACGAGGCCCTGCATCGCCCCGAGCGTCCCGCCCGTCGTGGGGTTGTTGCCCTGGAAAGCCAGCCCCATGTAGGGGCTCATCGAAGGTCGGCGGGTGATGTTGGAAAAGGGCGTGCTCCCGCCCCCCTGGCCTCCAGCCGGTCCTTGGGCCGAAGCTTCTGCCGACAGAAAGATGCCGAGGGCAAACGTCCCGGCCATGGCGGCCATCGTCATCCCACGCGAATGCAGCGTCATCTTCAGCATCTCCCAGAGGTCAACCAGAGGTCAAACTACTCATCTTCACTTTACACCAGCCGCTGCCCCCCGCACCACGTGCGGGTGCCGGGAAAACTCACTCCGACATACCGTATCCCGCGACGGCCCGATCCATCAGGGCCTTCACGGCCGCCTTCACGATCGGCTTGTCGTGGATCCAGGCCGCGAATTGCTCGCCATGGGCCGCGTAGAGGTCACGCAGCCATGTCGGGGCTTCCGTCAGCAGCCAGGCCCTGAACAGCAGCCATTTCGGGTTGTGGTCGCCATAGACCTCGCGAGCCACCCAGCAGAAGCCGGTGTTGGGGTTGAATCCGAACGGCAGGCGGTTGAACGTCTGGACGGTCTGCACGCCGAGGAGGCTGAATCCGAAGATCCGTTCGAAGGGACCGGTGACCTTGTCTATGATGCTGTCGAAGGCGATCCACGGGTCTTGGGCAATGAAAACCCGGTCGCCCGGTAGGAGTTGATAGTTGGTGGCGGTCGAGCCCCCCTTCATGATCGCTTCGATGTCGACGGGCAGCACCTGATCGCAGCCCACGCCCGAGGGGGCCGGCCGGGCGATCCAGATGTCTTTGCTCGACAGCCGCGACAGGCCGTTGATGCCGGCGATCGCGTCGAGCACGGTTTCGTTGCCCGTCACGGGAAAACGGGCCACGTTGTCACCGAAGCCCGCCCCCTCCGTGATCACGTAGTAGACCTTGGAGTTGTAGCTGAACACGTCGACGCTCACGAGCGGCGCGTCGAGGAATTTCGAGAGTTGAGCCTCGATGGCCTCCTTCGCCTCGGCAAGCGTCATGCCGGTGATGTAGACGTTGCCGTAGGTGCCCAGATTGATCGTGCCATCGGGCCCCACGAGGTGTTCCCCGGCGATCTGCTGCTGGCCGGCCGCCTGAGCCAGCGTGAGCGATACCTGCGGCTCGCGGAGGATTCGCTTCAGGTGACGAAACACGGCGTCCTGAGCCTCCTCCAGCGACTGGCCGCCCACCATCACCTTGCCGTAGGAGGGCCCGAGGTCGAGCATGCCGCCCGGCTCCACCACGTACAGCCCGCTGATCGGCTGTTCGAGAAGCGTGCCCTCGACGATGACCTGAAGCGTATC
Source organism: uncultured Candidatus Kuenenia sp. (assembly GCA_964581055.1). GTDB lineage: Bacteria > Planctomycetota > Planctomycetia > Pirellulales > UBA1268 > CAMCQY01. The sequence continues at coordinate 68,654 of CAZOMJ010000135.1, read as the reverse complement.
GAACGACTGGATGCGGAAGGGTGGCTTCGGCACCACGCGAAGCGCGTCGATGAGCAGGATGTCCGGGGGCTCGATCACGTAGGGCGGGAGCGTCACCTTCGCCAGTTCCTTGGCCGGCATCCGCCCCGATTCGGGCGGACAACTGGCGTCGAGCGTCGCCTGGCGGGTGGCGGATCGTTGGGGGCGGCCGTAGATGCTGCAACCGCTGGACAACGCCGTCGCGGCGATCAGCAGGGCCACACAGGCGGTGTGCAGCCGCCGGCCAAACAGTCTGCCGCCGAACCAGAAGCAGCGTTTCTGCGTGTGATTGGCGGTGTGCATGCAAAGTCCCTGCGATCGACACAATCGCTCCAGTCGTCTTCATCGACAGGGTCGCGCGGAAAACTTTGCCCCTTTTGTCAGAACCGTTTTCAGAACGGAGACAGCGGCCCACCTACGACGTAAGATAGGAGAGATGTTGACTTTCGCGGCTGATTTCTTTCCCGGGTGGGCTCACGACCACCCACGAGAACGGAGTGCGCCGTCGACTGCCAGCGGCGCCGCTGTCGTTTCTCCAGGCTTCCAGGCATGCCAATCCTCCCCAGACAGCGCGACATCTTCCCCGAATCGCTGCTCGACGAGCCGCCTGCAGTCGACGACCGTGGTTGGGTCGCCTTCTATACGCTCTCCCGCCGCGAGAAGGATCTCATGCGGAAACTCGAGGCGGCGACCGTTCCGTTCTACTCGCCGCTGGTCAAGCGACGGCTGCGTTCGCCCGGCGGGCGGACGAGGCTCTCCTACGTGCCACTCTTCCCGGGCTACGTATTTTCCAAGGTCGACGACGAGCAGCGGCGGGCCGCGTTGGCCACAAACACGGTCGCCCGCTGGCTGCCGATCGGCGATGCGGCAGCATTCGTGGCCGATCTGCGGAACATCAGGCGGCTCATCGACACCGATCAACCGCTCACGCCCGAGGCTCGTCTCGAGGCGGGCCAACCCGTGCGGGTGCGGAGCGGCCCGCTGCGGGGGCTCGAGGGCACTGTGGTCAAGCGGCGGAGCGAAGAGCGGCTCGTCGTGGCGGTTCGCTTCCTCAATCAGGGTGCTTCCATCGAACTGGAGGACATCGACCTCGAACGGCTCTGACCAACCGTGGAGACCAGCCAGCAGCGGCTGGCGGCTGTCGTAGGAATGTCATCAGGATGAATCCACTCACGTCATACAAAGCCCTGCGGCGGATCAACAAAAAAGCAGTGGTGCTGCTGTGCCTGCATGCGCTCCTGTTTGCCGCGATCTTCTGCTTCGCGTTTTTCATCCGCAGTGATTTCAGCCTGGAATCGACACGGATCTCGCTTTCCCCGCGCACGCTCCTTGGCGTCGTGGTGATCAAGACCTGTATCTTCTACGTCCTCGGGCATTGCCACGTGTCGTGGCGGCGGGTCTCGTTCAACGACCTGACCAGCCTCGTCTGGGCCGCGACGCTTTCCATGCTCGTGCTCACGTCGGTGGAATCGCTGCTCCTGACATCGGGACGGTTCGGCGAGTTCCAGCGGGTGCCGCGGAGCGTCTTCGTGCTCGATTGGGCCGGCACGGTGCTCGCGATCGGCGGCATCCGAGCCCTGTGGCGAAGCATCCGCGAGGAGTTGCGGCCGATTTTCACGAGCAAGCCGATCCGCACGGCTCTGATCGTCGGTGCCGATGAAGCCGGAGAGTTGCTTGCCCGCACCCTCATGTCGGCGACGAACATGCAGTATTTCGTCGTGGGCTTCCTTGACGACGATCCCGGGCTGCTCCACAACCGTGTGGCCGGCCTGGAGGTGCTCGGTGATGTCGACAGTGTCGGCCGGGAAGCGGAGCGGCGGCGGATCGACGAGGTGATGGTGCGGTCGGGCAGCCTCACCGGCAAGCGGTTTCGAAAACTGCTCGACGACTGCACGGCCGCGGGATCGCAGGTCAAGGTGCTGCCCGCCATCGATGAACTGCTCGCGGGCCACGACAATTCCCTGCACGTGAAGCCCCGGTCGGTGGAAATCAGGGACCTGCTGCGGCGTGAGCCGGTCAAACTCGACACTGCCGCGGTGGGGCACCTCGTCGAGGGCCGTACGGTGATGGTGACCGGTGCCGGCGGGTCGATCGGTTCGGAGATCTGCCGGCAGGTGCTCCGGTTCCACCCCAAGAAGCTGCTGCTGGTCGAGCGCGGGGAGAACGCCCTGTTTCTCCTGGAGCAGGAGTTGTGCCGCTACGACCCGCGGCCCCCGTTCGAGCCGCTCATCGCCGACATCACCGACGAAGCCCGGATGGATCAGATCATGACCGCCCACCGGCCGGAGGTGGTCTTCCATGCGGCGGCCCACAAACATGTGCCCATGATGGAATGGAATCCTGCCGAGGCGATCAAGAACAACTGCGTGGGCACGCAGATCCTGGCCCGGCTGGCCGACAGGCATGGCGTCCGCGAGTTCGTCATGATCTCGACCGACAAGGCGGTCAATCCGACGAGCGTGATGGGCTGCTCGAAGCTGATCGCGGAGCGGTTCGTGCAGGCCTTGTCGGCGGAGTCGAAGACCAAGTTCCTCGTCGTTCGGTTCGGCAACGTCCTTGCCAGCAACGGCAGCGTGGTGCCGATCTTCCAGGAACAGATCCGCCTGGGCGGCCCGATCACGATCACGCATCCCGACATCTCCCGCTACTTCATGATGATCCCCGAGGCATCCCAGCTCGTGCTGCAGGCCGCGGCCATGGGCAACGGCGGCGAGATCTTCGTGCTCGACATGGGAGAGAGCGTGAAGATCATCGACCTCGCCCGCGACCTGATCGTCCTGTCGGGGCTCGGCGAGGACGACATCGAAATCGTCTTCACCGGTCTCCGGCCCGGCGAGAAGCTCTACGAGGAGCTTTATTTCGACGATGAACAACGCGTGCCCACCAACCATCCCAAGGTGTTCTGCGCCCAGCATCGGCCCACCAGCCTGGCGTTGGCGGAGAGGGTGATCGACGAGCTCGCCGACGTGACCGACGAGCCGCCCGAAGTGGTCAAGGCTCGGCTTCGCGACCTGGTCGTCGAGTATGGCAGTCACGCCAACGATGGGCCCGATCCGGCCCCGCCACGAAAAGCCCATGCCAAGTAGTCGGTTCCCCGTCATCCCCGAGGTTCACTCAGCCGCTGACCCCTCGGCCGAGGCCGTGCGCGTGCCGTTCGTGCGGCCTGTTTTGCCGTCGTGGGAGGTCATCGGGCCCGCGGCTGCCGAGATCCTCGCGAGTGGCCGGCTCACGAAGGGGCCGTTCGTCGATCGCCTGGAGCAGGCGATTGCGGCGCGGCTGGGAGTCCGTCACGCCGTCGCGGTGAGCAGTTGCACGATCGGGTTGATGCTCGTCTACAAGGGGCTCGACCTGTCGGCGGGCAGCTGTCGCATCAGGCGTGGGGTGGGCAGCCCGTGTGCCGTCGGTTCGATGGAGCCGCTCTCGCGGTTTGGCGTGGTGCGGAGCGGCACCCGCAGCGAGCCGCTCGGCGAAGTCATCATTCCCAGCTTCACGTTTCTCGCGGGGCCCGCCGCGATCGTCTGGAACAACCTGCGTCCGGTGTTCATCGATGTCGATCCCCGCACCACGAATGTCACGCCGCAGGCCGTGGCGGCGGCCATCACGCCGCGCACCGTCGCCATCTCGGCCTGCCACAACTTCGGCAACCCGTGCGACGTGTCCGCACTGGCGGCGGTGGCGGGCGAGCATGGACTGCCGCTGATCGTCGATGCCGCCCACGGTTTTGGGGCGAGTGTTCACGGTCGGCCGGTGGGGGCAGGGGCGACGGCGCACGTGTTCAGTCTTTCTCCCACGAAGCTGCTCGTCGCCGGCGAGGGAGGAATCGTCGCGACAGACTGCGACTGCCTCGCTCATTTCGTGCGACTAGGCCGCGAGTACGGCAACGACGGTTCCTACGACGCACTGTTCACGGGCGTGAATGGCCGGATGCCGGAATTGAGTGCCGCCGTGGCGCTGGGTTCGTTGGCGATGCTCGACGACGTCGCCGACCGTCGGCGGCGGCTCGCGGCCCATTACCGCCATGAACTGGAGCAGTTGCCTGGGATCGGATTCGTGGAATCGGCGGCAGGGAGCCTGTCGAGCCACAAGGACTTTTCGATCACGATCGATCCGAGCCGATTCGGGATGACCCGCGACTCCGTTCGGCGGGCACTGGCGGCCCGCGGCATCGAGACACGGACCTACTACGATCCGCCCTGCCATCGGCAGACGGCCTTCGAGCATTTTCACGACCGCACCCGGTTGCTACCCGGCACCGACCTGCTGTCGGCCCGCAGCCTTTCCCTGCCCATCGGGGCCCACGTGGATGAGGCCGTCGCCGACGAAGTCTGTGAGGCGGTGGCCACCGCGAAGAATCGGTGACCGTCGCGAGTCGACAGCAGGTGATAGGCGAACGATGACGACGATCGTGCTCTGGTGCGCATGGGTTGCGCCGGCCCTCGTGGCAGCGGCGTTGCTGACCCGCGGCCTGATCGAGTGGACAACCGCCAAGGGCATCATCGACGCCCCCAACGCCCGCAGCAGCCATACGCGGATCACGCCCCGCGGCGGCGGCCTTGCGATCGTGGTGATCGTCGCCGGGGTGGCTTGTGTGATCGGATTGATGAGGCCGGAGGAGTTGCTGCGCATTGGCGGCGCCATCGTTCCAGCGTTGGCGATTGCCGCGGTGAGCTGGCTCGACGACGTGCGATCGCTGCAGAACCGCACCCGGTTCGCCGTGCATCTGGCGTCTGCCGTGGCGGCGGTGGCGGTGCTCGGGCCCGTGGAGCGGGTCGATCTCGGTTCGCTGGGCATGCTGCGCCTCGGGCCACTGGCGTGGCCGCTGACGCTGCTCTGGATCGTGGGCCTGACGAACGCGTTCAACTTCATGGACGGCAGCGATGGCATCGCCGGGATCACGGCGGCGGCGGTGGCGGCGGGGATCGCGGTGGCTGCGGCGGCCTGCGGCGCGGGGCCGGTGGCAGTGATGGCGGCGGCGTTCGCGGGTGCTTCGCTCGGATTTCTCACGAGCAACTGGCAGCCGGCCCGCATTTTCATGGGAGACGTGGGGAGCGCCTTCTGCGGTTTCCTGTTGGCCGTGTTGCCACTGGCGGTGCGGGCCGACGCCGTGCCCGAGGTACTGCCCGTGGCGGCCTTGGCCCTCTGGCCGTTCATTTTCGACACGTCCCTGACGTTGCTCCGTCGGCTGTGGGCGGGCGAGAACATCTTCCAGGCGCATCGCAGCCATCTCTACCAGCGGCTCGTGATCGCCGGTTGGTCGCACCGTGCCGTGGCCAGCCTCTACGGCGGCCTGGCGGCATTCGGGGCGACGATCGCGGTGGTGCCACTGGTCGAGCCCGCGGTGCGGAGGGCGGCCGATCAGGTCGCTGCCGTCACGCCACTGGTGATGGCGACCGTGTTGGTCGCGCTCGTGATGGTGGCAGAGCGACGGGGCTGCCGGGCTCCAACATGATCCGTTTTCCCTTTCTCAAGCGACTTGGGGACGTCGTCCTCGCGGCGACGGCACTGATCCTGCTCGTGCCGGTGCTGGCGGCGGTGTGGATCGCCGTGAGGGTGGTGATGGGACGGCCGGTTTTCTTCGTCGACATGCGGGCCGGCCAGCATGGGCGGCCGATCAGGATCCTCAAGTTCCGGTCGATGCGGCAGGCGGTCGATGCCGACGGCAGGCCGCTGCCCGATGCCGAGCGGCTCGGAGCCTTCGGGACGTTTCTGCGGCGTTCGAGCCTCGACGAACTGCCGCAATTGGTCAGCGTGCTGTCGGGCGATATGAGCGTGGTGGGGCCCAGGCCGTTGCCGCTGGCCTATGTGGCCCGGTATTCGCCGCGGCAGGGCATGCGGCTGCGGGTGCGCCCGGGCCTGACGGGCTGGGCGCAGATCCATGGTCGGAATGGGGTGGATTGGCCCGAGCGGCTGGAGTACGACGCGCAATACGTCGATATGTTGGGCCACTGGTATTGGCCGTTCGTGGATCTCTGGATCATCGGTTCCACGGCGCTTCAAGTCGTTTGGCAGGCGGTGTCCGGCCGAGGTGTATCCGCCCCGGGAACCGCCACGATGCAGGAGTTTCGCCCATGACGAGCGAGTCCGATCCGATCGCGGCGGCGGTCGTCACCGCCATCCGGCAGGTGCTGCATGACACCGGCCGTGAACCGGCCGCCGTGGAACCACAGATGCTGCTTGTCGCCGACATCGGGCTCGATTCGCTCGACCTCGCCCAGACCATCGTGCTCCTCGAGCGGTCGCTGGGGGTGGACCCCTTCCGGGCCCCGGCCCCGGTGCGTTCTGCAATCCGCACGGTGGCTGATCTGGTGGGCATCTACGGTCAATCCGTCCCTTTTCGGCCCTCTCCAGGCCAACCCTGAACGTGCCTTTCCCCGCTTCATTCCTTATTATCGGGGCAGGCGGAATCTTCGAGGAACCCAGTTTCAGATGAACACCAACACGCAAGCCTTTCCCAGCCACCTGGCCGACGCCCCCGCTGAAGACCGGCTGGCATTCGCAATCTCCGAGGTTGCCCGCCAGTTTCCGGATCGCACGGCGATCGTTGCCGGAGCCGGCGGCGATGCGAGCCGCACCATCGACTACGCCACCCTCACGGCCGCGATCACGAAACTCGAAGCGGCGCTCGACGGCGCGCGGCCCGTGGGCATCGTCGCGCGAGCCAAGCGGACGGAGTCGCTCGTCGTCATCGCCGCCGCCTGTGGCCGGCAGCATGTGCCCGTGGCCTTCCTCGCGGAGGATTCCCGCGATCTGAGCGGCGAACTCCGCGACTGGGTCGCCATCGACGATTCCATGTCGCTCACCGCCGATCCCGGTGCCCAGCGGCGGGAGTTCGAGGCGGTGGCCGCGCAGGTGGTGGTCGCCACGTCGGGCACGAGCGGGCCGCCGAAATTGGTGGAGCATTCCTGGGATTCGCTCCTGGCCGCCGCCCGTCTGGCCGAGCAGTGGCACGGGCTGGGATGGGTGCTCGTCTACGACGCCACGCGTTGGGCAGGGATCCAGGTCTGGCTGCAGGCGCTGCTCACGGGCGGCCGCTTGGTCGTGCCCGCGTCGCGCGATCCGGATGCGGTGCTCCGGGCGATCGTCGACGAGCAGGCCACGGTCCTGCCTGCGACGCCCACGCTGCTGCGACGGCTGCTGACGTCGGCCGAACGTTCGCTGCTGGCGAAAGCCCATCTCGACCGGATCACGCTTGGAGGCGAGGCGGCGGATGGGCCGCTTCTAGAGCAGGCCCGTGCGGCGTTTCCTGCGGCCAAGATCACGCAGGTCTATGCGACGACGGAACTGGGCGAAGTGTTTCGCGTTTCCGACGGCCTGCCAGGCTTTCCGGCCAACTGGCTGGGCCGGTCCCTGGCGGGAGGTGCCAGGCTCGGGATGCGCCGCGACGGCGAACTGCTCGTGCAACTGTCACGGGATTCGGCCGAAGTGGCGACGGGCGACCTCGTTGAAAAGCGGGGCGACCGCTACGAGTTCACCGGGCGGCGCAGCGACGTCATCGTGGTAGGCGGTGCGAAGGTGTTTCCGCGGCGAGTCGAGGAATTGCTCCGCAGCGTGCCGGGCATCGCCGATGCTCGCGTCTACGGCATGCCAAGCGCCATCACCGGCGAACTCGTCGCGGCTGAGGCCGTCCTTGCCGATCCATTGCCTGCCGACGCGTCGCCTGAAAGCATCCGGGCCGCGGCACTGGCCGCCTGCCGCGGCGGGCTCGAGCCGCACAGTGTTCCGCGTATTCTCGACATCGTGCGCAAGATCGTGACGAATCCTGCGGGCAAGGTGCCCCGCCGTCTCGCGTAGCCTGTCTTCAGTCGTTGCACGCACCGTCCGGGCCCGCCGCTCGCCGGCATACTTCATGCCTTCCACTACGATCATTTCCGGCGGCTCGCGTGGTTTGGGGCTGGCTGTCGTCGAGCGATTGCTCGAGCGTGGCGACTGCGTGGCCACTTTTTCCCGGTCGGGCTCGGCGGCGCTCGCGGCGTTGGCCGCAACGCATGCCGAACGCCTCCATGCCGAACAGATCGATGCCGCCGATGCCGATGCCCTGAGGGGGTTCGTCGCGAGTGCCGCCGTCCGCTTCGGCGGAATCGACCACTGCATCGCCAATGCCGCCGTGGCCCACGAGGGTGTGGTCGCCACCATCCGCGACGATGAGATCGATGCGATGCTCACCGTGAACCTGCGGGGGGCGATCGTGCTCGTCCGAGAGTGCGTCCGACAGATGCTCGTCCGCCCGGTCGGTGAAGGGTGTTCCGAGGCCGGCGGTCCGTCTGTGGTGGTCGTGTCGTCGGTGGTCGCGTCGCGAGGCTCGCCAGGGCTGGCCGTCTATGCGGCCACGAAGGCCGGCCTGGAGGGATTTGCCCGGAGCCTGGCCCGCGAAGTGGGGCCCCGCGGCATTCGCGTCAACGCGGTGGCCCCAGGATTTCTCGAGACCGATCTCTCGGCGTCGCTCTCGGAGTCCAACCGGGCCCGGATCGTCCGCCGCACGCCGCTCGAGCGGCTGGGTGTGCCGGATGATGTCGTTGGCACCATCGAATTTCTCGCCGGTCCGAGGGCTGCCTTCATCACCGGCCAGGTCGTCACGGTCGACGGGGGGGGCGGCGGGTGATCAGCGATTGTTCCGAGTCTCATGGCAAAGCGAGTCAGTCCGGCCTGTCGGGCTACGCGAGTCTCCAAATCGTGATTCCTGTCTACAACGACTGGGAATCGGTGTCGTTGCTCCTGCCGCTCGTGGATGAGCAACTCTGCACGATCGGCGTGCAGGCCGACATCCTGATCGTCGATGACGGATCGACGGCGGCACCACCCCGCCCTTGGAATCTGCGGCTGACCGCCATTCGTACCGTTCGCAGCCTGAGGCTCAAACGCAACGTCGGGCACCAGCGGGCAATCTGCATCGGTCTCTGCTTTCTGAGCGAGGCGTGCGAATGCGAGCGGGTCTTGGTGATGGATGGCGACGGTGAGGACGCTCCCGCCGATATTTCCCGCCTCCTGGGAAGGCTGCAGGAAGACGACGCCGTGGGGATCGTGTTCGCCGAACGGCTGAAGCGTTCCGAGGGCTGGGTGTTTTCGTTCTTTTACGCCCTTTACCGGCTGGCGCACTGGATCCTGGTTGGTCATCGCGTGCGCGTGGGCAACTACAGCGTCATGAATCGGGAATGCCTGGAGAGCCTGTGCGTGTCGCCGGAGATGTGGAACCACTACGCCGCCGCCGTCTATGCCACCCGCCAGCCGAAGGCGTTCATCCCGACCCGTCGTGCCCGACGGCTCGCCGGCACATCCACCATGAACTTTCCCGCCCTGGTGACGCATGGACTGAGCGCGCTATCGGTCTTTTCCGATCGGATCAGCACCCGCCTGCTGATCGTGTCGATCATCGCCGGATTGGTGACCGTCGCGGTGTTGCTGCTAACGGGTTTGTTGCGGCTCGCGACAGGCTATGCGGTGCCCGGATGGGTGGCCTCGATCGGCGGTACCGTTCTGCTGTTTCTCGTGCAGATCGTCGCGATCGTGTTCACGTTCTGTTTTCTCGTTCTTATCACCCGCGGACAGAATGCGTTCATTCCAGCCAGGGATTCCAGGCTGTTCGTCCGGGACTGCACCCAGGTCTGGCCCACCGGCGGCGGTTGATGCCGTGGACCCGCCGGACAATCGGTACAACCGGTCGTGGTTCGCCAGACCGAAGATTGGAACGGTCGTCCCAGGGGCGGGTGCAGATACGAGAAGAAGGGTATGCTCGATTGTCGTGTTGGAAAAACAGCGAAAAATCAGCCACGCAGGGTGTCACCCAGGGGAACGGAGTCTGCGCCATCCCGTTGGCTTGCCCCGGCGGAGAGGGCTCTGCTCGTGACCCTGCATCGGGCTCCGCTGGGAAGCGGTCTGGAGTCGGTGTCCCGGATCGTCATCGTCGGCGCCGGGGGGTTTGGCCGCGAAGTATTGCAATGGGCCCGCGATGCCTGGCCGGAACACGCTTCGCGGATTGCCGGTTTTCTGTCCGCCGAACGCGATCGACTCGAACACCATGATTGCACACTGGAAATCATCGCAGAGCCGGGACGCTACGAACCAAAGTCAGGCGACGGTCTGTTGCTCGCCATCGGCATTCCGTTCGTCCGGCGGCAGGTAGCCGAGTCGCTGCGGTCGCGGGGAGCGGAGTTCCTGACACTGATCCACCCAACAGCCATCGTGGCTCCCACCGCGGCGATCGGCGAGGGATCCATCGTCTGTCCCTACGCGATCGTGAGCGATTCGGCCCGTGTGGGCGCGTTCGTGCTGATGAACTACCACTCCTCTCTTGGCCACGATGCCTCGGCCGGTGACCATGCCGTTCTCTCGCCGTATGCCACGCTCGGCGGCAACGCCCACATCGGCGCGGACGTCTTCATGGGGCTGCATGCCTCGGTTGGGCCGGGCAGGCGGATTGGTGCCCGCAGCAAGGTGAGCGCCAATTCGTGTGCATTGGCCGATGCTCCTGCCGAATCGATCATCTACGGCGTGCCTGGCCGGGTGGGACCGCTCATCCGCTGATGCGGGCGAGCAACCATTGGATCCGAGGCCGCAACTCATCTTCTGGCAACCGATCGCCAGTCCTCATCAGGAAGCTTTTCTGGAGGCGGTGGCCACGCGCTGCGCCGCTGCCTACGGGATGGACGTCATCCTCGGGGTCGAGCAGCATCTGCCGCCGGAGCGGTCGGCTCAGGGCTGGCGCCACGCCAGTCACAAGCACTTGAAGGTCGTCGACATCTCCGTACCGGCCAATCACGCCGCCTTGGCGGCACATACGACCGCCGCATCGCTCCACGTGTTTTCCGGTTTCTTCTCCCACCCGCTGGTCTGGGCCGGCTTCCGCAGGCTCGCCCCGACGCCCGCCCGGCTGGCGATCTTTTCAGAGGCTCCTGAACAGCCGTGGCAGACCGGCTGGCTCAAGCGGCTACGCGGCAGGGCGCTCGCGGCCCGCTGGGCACGCCGGTTTGCATTCGTGCTGGCGATCGGTGGAGTGGGCTGCGAGTTCTTCAGCCGGATTGGGTTTCCAAAAGAGAAGATCGTGCCATTTGGCTATTTTCTTGACGTTCCACCGCTCGCCGAACCGGCATCGGATCGTGCGAGCGATGGCGGCGTCCGCTTCGTGTCGGCCGGTCAGCTCATTCATCGCAAGGGGATCGATCTGCTCCTGCGAGCCTGCGGCAAACTCCCCGCGACCGGCTGGCGGCTCGATTGCTACGGCGACGGGCCGGAGCGGCCGCGGCTCGAGCAGATGGTCTGTAGTCTCGGGCTCGAAGAGCGGGTGACCTTTCAGGGAGTGGTTTCCAACGACGCCGTGCGGGCGGCGCTCACGCGGGCCGATTGCGCTGTTCTGCCAAGCCGGTTCGACGGCTGGGGCATGCTGGTCAACGAGTCGTTGGCGGCCGGCACGCCGGTGGTCTGCACGGCGTCCTGCGGGGCGGCGGTGCTCGTGTCGTCCGCACGGCTGGGCAGCGTGGTGCAGCCGGACAGTGCGGCGGTGCTCAGTACGGCGCTGGCACACGCGATCGTAAGAGGCCCTGTCCAGCAGCAGGAACGAGCCGCAATCCATGCCGATGCCGCCGCGCACATGTCGGCGACGTGGGCCGCGGCCCGGTTCGAGAGCCTCCTGGCCGGTGCAGGGCTGCCTCTGTCGTCGCTCACCCGGGTGGATGTCTGATGTCGCGGCACGTCAGCGTCATCGCCTCTCTGGCATGCAACTACCTTGCGATGGCCTCGCTGATCGTCTGCTCGCTGGCGATCGTGCCGATCGCGATCCGCCATCTGGGCGATGTCGGATATGGCACGTGGCTGGGGCTGACGGCGCTGGCTGCCGTCGGTTCGATGGCCGACATGGGCGTGAGCGGGGTGCTGGTCGTCCGTCTCAGCCGGGCCCTCGAACAGGCACGTCACGGCGAGGCGAGGGCGGAGCTTTTCAATGGTCTGGCGGTGTCGGCGCTGTCGTCGATCGTAGGCGGACTGATTGTCCTCGCCTCGATTCTGGCGGCCGAGAAACTCTCGCCAGGCAGTTTCGCGACCTCAGGCCACAATCTGTTCATCGCCGTGGCCGTCGCCATCACGGCCGCCATGTCGCAATTCTCCGTCAGCCTGACCGCATTGCCGACCTCGCAACTCCGTCCGATCGTGACGGGGGCCATTGGCATCGCCGCACCGATTGCCTGGCTTGTGGCCAGCGGGTTGCTCCTGCCACGATTCGGAGTGATGGGGCTGGCGATCGGTCTGCTCGTGCGAAGCGGCGTGACCCTCATTCCGCTGGCCGTCTACAACGCCGTCTACCTTTCGGGGCACGGAGCGTCCGGCGGGGTGTCGCTCGAACTCAGCCGCTGCCGATCGTTCGCGATGCTCGGCACACTGGGGCTGGCGGTCCGTTGGATCCAGTCGATTCTGGGGACGTTCGACGTGGTCTGCGTGAGCACGACCCAGGGGCCCGGCGCCGCCGCGCTCTATGCCAACACCGCTCGGCCGACCGGGATGGCGACGGGCCTGGCCAACGCCTTCGGCGGCGCCCTGCTCCCGGCGTTCACCCGGTTCCTGGCCCGCGAACAGGGGCCGCCGGCGTTCCGCTTGTTCCTCAACTCGCTGCGGCTGACCGTCATCATGGCAGGGGCGCTGGCGATCAGTTTCGTGAGCGTCCGACGACAGTTTCTCACGGCCTGGGTGGGCGCACACTTCATCCTGCCCACCCCGCTCACCTTGGCGATCGCGACGGCCGCCATCGCCAGCACGGCCCTGGCCTTTGCGTCGTACATGTTTGGCTCCACCGGCAAGCTCGTCCAGGCGCACGGATTGATGTGTGTCGAGGGCGGGGTCCGTATCGCCCTGATGGCGTGCGGCGCCTCCCTCTTTGGCAGCCTGGGGCTCGCGGTGGCTGCCACGCCCACGCCCCTCGTCACGACGATTCTGCTCTTGGTTGGCATGGCCAGATTTACCGGTGTCCGAATGCACGCCGCAGAATGGCTGACGCTCGCCGTCGACATCGCGTTGATCATCACCGGTCTGGCTGCGGCCAGCATGCTTCCCGAGGTGCCGTTGCGGGTCTGGCAGATTCCGTTCGTCGCGGCCGTTTGCGGTGGTCTCGCGCTGCTCGTGCTCACACTGCGGTCGGCACCACTGCGGCAGATGCTCCTGGAGGTGGCACACGCCGTGCTCCCGGCCGGAGTGCGACGTGTTCTCCCGTCGGCCGCGAGCGGAGTGCGGCCGTGATGCCGCGAGGTGGCCGATCATGACGTTCGACCCTGTGTACGACCAGACGCTGTCACACGCAGGCGATGCTTCCGCCTATCGGCGGTCCGCCACGGCCGGCACCATCGACGGATCCATCTTCAATCCCGTGCTGATTGGGATCGGGATCGTCTACGTTCTCTGGTCCTGGGTGCATCTGCCTTCGTCGATCTGGGTGCGGAGTCTGTTCGCCTGTTATCTGGTTTGGCGGATGAAGCCCGACGTGATCATTCCCTTCGTGCTGTCGTGCGTCCAGCTACGGGTTCAGCTGGGCGGGCGTGGCAGTTTCGACGAAGCCCAAGACATGGCGATGCAGATGACGGGATTCGAGCAGTATGCGTTCATTGTGCCGTGCGTTCTGTACGCCGTTCGGACATTCTTCGCGGCGTTGTCGGCGCGTGTGGCAAGGCGGGCGCAGTTTCCGTTCTGGCTCTACAGCCTCTACCTCTTCGGCATGCTGTTCGTGATCGTGGGGGCGATCTCGGCCCATGGAAAGCCTGGCTGGACCGCTGGCGTGCGTGACTATTGCGTGGTGGGACTCTACTTTTACGGCCTGCTCATGCCGGCGTGCTCCAAATCGCAACTCATGCAACTGGCCACGGGGTTCGCGATCCTCGGACTCTTGACGGTGCTTGGGAATCTGTTGGTGGGGTATCAGAGTCGGCAGCTATGGGTGCTGCTGCCGATCGCCGGCAGCTTCGCGCCGCTCGTGATCCTTGGGCGTGGGTCGTTGTGGCACTGCTGCATGGCCGTGTCGTATTCAATCGCGGCCGCTCTTTTCGCGGTCGAAGCCACGTTCACGCTGCTTCTGCTCTGGGTCTGGAACACGATCGCGGGCATGTGTCTGGGGCCGTTCGGCCGGAAGACCCTGCGGTGGGCGGTGGTGACGGGTCTGACCTATGCCCTCCTTCTCCTTACACTCAGCATGTTCTTTTACGCCGCGTTCGCCCACGACCCCACTCGCGATTTGTACGAGACGGTCAGGGGAGGCCAAGGAACTATGTACGACCGGATGACGTTCAAACTGCTTGCGGATCGTGGCCCGATCTGGTGGGGAGCCATGCGGGACGTGGTGGAGAACCCAACCTCGTGTGGCGTGCCAGCGCCGCAGTTCACGATCCGCTCCCTCGGAAAGGAGCAGATCTGGCCATTCAGCACCCACAGCATCCTGCTGGATCCTCTTCTGAGGCTTGGACTCGTGGCGGGGCCGGTGCTTCTACTGATCCTGTTTCATGCTGCGATGGTGTCCAGGAATGCCATCGCCCGGGAGTCCGACATCGGTATCGCGGTGCTGGGACTCGCCGTCATCAGCAACATCGTTCTCGGTGGAGCTACGCTTCCGTACATGCTCAACGAGCGTGCCGCGGAGCATATCTACATGGCGGCCGGTCTCCTCGGCGTGTATGGACTGCGGCAGGCGGCGGCTCGGACGGTTACGACTCGAGCCGGGATGCAGTTCCCTCCACCGTCCCAGGCACTGCCCGCGGCATAAGTCATGGCGCGGGATCACGTCACGGAGTCGTCCGCCATCTCGATCGGCTTCGTCTGGGAAGGGCTGCCGATGTACGCTGCCCGGGAGATCCGAGCTTTGGCAGCATTCGAGAATCTGGCCGTCACGGTCGTCGGCAGCAGGCCGCCATTCGCCGTCGCCGAAATCGATCAAGCGAGCCCATTTCCCATTCACTGGTATGACGGTGCGGCCGACCTGCCGTCGTGGTCTGATATCACGTCCCGGACGCCCGACATTGTGTTCTCCTCCGGCTGGGCTTTTCCGCTCTGCAAGAGGCTTGCTGCGGAGGCGAAGCAGCAGGGGCGTGCGGTCGTCTGCATGGCCGACAATCGCCGGCGGCACACGGCCCGGCAGTTTCTCGGAGCCGTCCGGTTCCGGCTGGGCCTGCGTCGCAGGTTCGACCGCTTCTTCGTGCCCGGCCAAGGGGGCCGCAGCCTGATGCGTTTCTTCGGCGTGCCGGATGGGCACGTGCGGGAAGGCTTGTATGGCGCCGACCCCTCGCTGTTCAACGCCACGACGCCTGCATCCCAACGATCCAAGACCATTCTCTTCGTTGGTCAAATGATCGAGCGCAAGGGCGTCGATGTGCTGCTCGAGGGCTTTCGGGCCTCGGGGCTTGAGTCGCAAGGGTGGCGGCTGCGATGCATCGGTGATGGGCCATTGGCGTCGCTGGCAGCCGCGACGCCGGGCTGCGAGCATCTGCCATTCTGCGATGCGGCAGAGGTGGCCCGGCATCTGGCCGACGCTCGGCTCTTCATCCTGCCCAGTCGCAACGACAACTGGGGCGTGGCGCTGCACGAGGCCGCACTGTCGCGCTGCCTGCTCGCCGCATCCAGCACGGTCGGCGCGACATCCGAGCTGCTGCCGGAGGATTCGCCGCTGAAGTTCTCCCCGGGCAGCGCCGCTGCCATACGCGACGCGTTGAAGCACGCGAGCACGTTGTCCGACAAGGCGACCGACACGCTCGCCGACGCGGCGCACGCCCGGGCACACGATTTCGGCCCGGCCCGCTTTGCGAGAGAAGTGGCGGGGTTCGTCGAGGATCTGACTGGCGTGCGGTTGTCGGCCGGCCGGTCGTCCGAGGTTAGTCAGGCCCGCGACGTAGCTGCGATGGGAATGACCTTCCGGCCGTAGCCATGCGTGTGCTGCACGTTATCACCGGGCTCTGGAAAGACACGGGGGGGCCCTCTGAGGTCATCCCCGCGATCTGCACTGCGATGGTCGATGCGGGAGCGGACGTGACGCTGGCAACGCTTGCCGGAGATTCCGCCCAGTCGGTAGACGATGCGGCGGCGCATGGCGTTCGCGTCTTGAAATTCTCGCCGAGTGTCCGCCACACGATCTGGTACAGCAGCGAACTGCATCGCCGAATCCAGCAGCTCGCGTCTGAGCACGACATCGTGCACATCCACGGCATCTGGCAGTTTCCCGACTGGGCTGCGGCCGCCGCCGCCCGCCATGCGGGCGTGCCCTATGTGATCACGCCCCACGGCTCGTTGCAGCCCGCTCGACTCAGGAAGAGCAGCCTCAAGAAGCGGGTCTCTGCCGTGCTCGCCGACCGCGCCATGCTGAATCAGGCAAGCTGCCTGCACGCGACGGCCCCCGACGAGGCTGATGCGTTTCGGCTCTATGGGTATCGCGGGCCGATCGCCATGATCCCCAACGGTATCACGCCCGCCGGGCGGATCGAGCCAGACCGCGCCGCCAGGTTCGAAGCCGCATTTCGCCACGACTTTCCCGAGACGCAGGGCCGCCGTCTGCTGCTCTTTCTCTCTCGCATCGAGCCGATCAAGGGCGTGACAACCCTCGCGCGGGCGTGGGCCGAGTGTGCCAGGCAGTTTCCCGACTGGCATCTGGTGGTGGTCGGCCCGGATGAGCGGTCGCACCTTCAGGAGGTGCTGGCAATTCTGCGGGACGGTGGCGTCCTCGAACGCACCACCATCACGGGGCCGCTGTATGGTGACCGCAAGACGGCCGCCTATCTCGCGAGCGAACTCTTCGTCCTCCCCACGATCAGCGAGAATTTTGGACTGGTGATCGGAGAGTCGCTGTCGCACCGGGTGCCGGTGATCACCACGACCGGCGCCCCTTGGTCGGGCATCGTCGAGCACGACTGCGGCTGGTGGATCACGCCGTCGCAGAACGCCCTCGCCGACACGCTCCGGGAAGCCCTGCCGCTGCCGCGAGCGGAACTGGCTGCCAGGGGAGATCGCGGGGCGGCGTGGATCGCCAGGGATTTCACCTGGGAGGCGGAGTCGCGTCTGCTGCTCGAGACCTACGCGTGGCTGCTCGGCAGTGGTGGGCGCTGGCCGGCTTTTGTGGGTTTGGATCATGTTGATCGCCCATAAAAGCCCTGCGCGTAAGCGACGGGATTCCCCGGATTGCGCCTGGGGCTTGTATGGGAATGGGGCGCTAGGATGAGGATCGCCTACGTGGGCCCGATCTCCCTGCATCTCCTGCACGACGAGGGGGTGGACGTGACTGCAACGCCTGTCGGCTTTCAGTATGCGTTCGGTGCGTATCTCGTGCGGGAGTATCTGCGGCGTGGCCACGAGGTCTCCGTCGTCACCACGATCCACCGCCTCCCGTCACCCTACTCCTGGTCGAATGACCGACTCAGCATCGATGCCGTCCCCACCCGACGCGGCTACCTATTCTGCCTCGATGCATTCCGGAGAGAACGTCGGCAGATGATCGCGGCCCTGTCGCGCAGGCGGCCAGACGTGGTCCACGCCCAATGGACCTACGAGTTTGCCCACGCCGCGTTGGGAAGTGGCTTCCCAAGCCTCGTGACCGCACGGGATTCGCCCCGCCAGATTTACAGGCATTCCCCTTCGGCATACACGCTCTACAAGAAATTCTACGGCGACTGGCTGATTCCGCGGATTCCCCGCCTCACGGCCGTGTCGCCCTACATGCGGCAGGAACTCGTCGATTGCTACACGCTCAAGTCGGCCCCTGCGGTCATTCCCAACGGCATCCGGCCGGAGGTCTTCGCGTCCGTCGAGCAGGTGCGTGCCGCGCGGCCGTTTACGTTCACCTCTGTCGCCGGCTGGGATCCGCGGAAGAATCCCGAGCCGTTGCTGACTGCGTTTTCGGAGCTGTTCAGGCGGCACCCCGATTGTCGGCTGCACTTGATTGGGCGGGGCTTCGAGCCCGGCGGTCCGGCAGCGAAATGGGCCACTGGCAGGGGTTTCTCCGCAGGCGTGCTCTATTTAGGACATCTGTCGCACGCCGACGTGCTGCGACACCTTCGTGAACAGACCGACGCCTTCGTGCATCCGACCCTGGAGGAATCCTTCGGCTCGTCGATTCTCGAGGCGATGTCGCAGCGGTTGCCGGTGATCGCGGGCGAGGATTCCGGTGCGGTCCCCTGGATCCTCGATGATGGTCGGGTCGGCATGCTGGTCGACGTCACATCGCCGGAGTCGCTTCGCAGCGGCATGGAAAAGGTGATGACAGACACAGCCCTCCGGGAACGATACGCTCGGGAAGGATATGACCGCGCGTTGTCGTCGTTTACGCTCGCCACCGTGGCCGAGCAATACCTGTCGGTTCTCGGCGAAGTCCAATCGGGAAGAAACACCGCGGCTGTGAGCACTCTGACATGCCCCCTCTGAGCCACGTCTTGCCCCGCCCATTTCGTCGCTTCCTGCTGAAACTCTTCTATGTGCCATGGATGCTTCGGGATGCCTTCATGTGCATGCTGTGGGGACTGCCCTGGCATCCCACTTGGCGGTTCTACGGACTGCCCCGCATCCAGACCCGAACGAGGGGTTCGATCCGGATTGGCACGCACTTCCAGGCGAACAGCCACTGGCGATACAACACGATCGGCATCTTTCAGCCGGTGACGCTGAAAACGGTCACCTACGAGGCCACGATCTCGATCGGCCGAAACGTCGGGGTCTCCGGGTGCACGATCTCGGCCGCGGAGCGGATCGTGATTGAAGACGACGTGCTCATCGGCGCAGGCTGTCTCATCGCCGACAGCGACTTCCACCCGATCGCCTACGAGGATCGCGACATCCCTGAGAAAACCCTGAACGCACCCATTCACATCGGCGCGGGCGCCTTCATTGGGGCCCGCGCCATCGTGTTGAAGGGCGTGACCATTGGCCGGGGCTCCGTCATCGGAGCCGGCAGTGTCGTCACACGAGACATTCCCCCAGGGGTCATCGCGGCTGGCAATCCCGCCCGCGTGGTCCGCCAGATCAAGCCATGACCGACCTGCTCCCTGTCACCGTCGTCGTGCCCACGCTCAACGAGGCGCGAATGCTGGGCGAGTGCCTGTCGCGACTGACACGGTTTGCGAAGGTGGTCGTGGTCGATTCTGGCTCGAAGGACCGCACCGTCGAGATCGCGAGAGCCCATGATGCCGAGGTGCTCACGTTCGAGTGGAATGGCCGGTTTCCGAAGAAACGCAACTGGACGCTCGCGAATCATGCGTTCGACACACCGTGGGTGTTTTTCCTCGACGCCGACGAGCTTGTGTCGGACGCCTTCTGTGAGGAGCTTGCCGCGACGTTGCCGAAGACGAGCCACGTCGGATTCTGGGTGTCTTACACGAACTGGTTTCTCGGTCGCAGGCTCCGCCATGGCGGGGCGAACCGCAAGCTGGCCCTCTTCCGGGTGGGCGCCGGCGAGTATGAACGTATCGACGATCAGCGGTGGAGCAGCCTCGACATGGAGGTGCACGAGCACCCTGTTCTGGTGGGATCGACCGGTGCTGTCCGGGCCGTGCTGGAGCACAAGGATGACCGCGGTTACGCCCACTGGCTTGCCAAACATAATGATTATTCAACCTGGGAGGCTCATCGACTGCATGCCCTCCTGCTGACGAAGGGGGAAGAAGGTCGCCCAAAGCTCACCTGGCGTCAAAAGGCGAAGTACCATGGGATAGGTCGGTTTTGGTTTCCGTGGGCGCAGTTTGTTTACGGGTATTTCTTCAAGGCCGGATTTCTCGACGGGTATCCGGGCTTTGTCTACGCCTCCTCGAAGGCAGTCTATTTCTGGCACATCGGTGTGAAGGTCCGTGAACTGAGGGCGGGTGCCGACAAGGTGCCGCCCAGCAACGAAGGAGAATGCAAGTGAACAAGCGAGTTGTGGTGGTGGCAGGCGGCGGCGGATTCATTGGTGGCCATCTCGTCAAGAAGCTGCTCGATCTCGGCACCTGCCACGTGCGGGCGGTCGACATCAAGCCGCTCGAAGACTGGTATCAGGTGTCGCCGACCGCGGAGAACTTCGCCGGCCCTGCCGATGGCGATGCCCGCGACTTTCGCGTCTGCCGCACGGTGTGCCGCGGTGCCAGCGATGTCTACCAGTTGGCGGCCGACATGGGAGGCATGGGGTTCATCGAAAATAATAAGGCCCTCTGCATGCTCAGCGTGCTCACCAACACTCACATGCTCCTGGCGTCGCAGGAAGCGGGCGTGAAGCGGTTCTTCTTCAGCTCATCCGCGTGTGTCTACAACGCCGAGAAGCAGGTCAATCCCCATGTGACGGCCCTGGCGGAGGCAGATGCCTATCCCGGGCTGCCGGAAGACGGCTACGGCTGGGAAAAGCTGTTCAGCGAGCGGATGTGCCGGCACTTCCGCGAGGACTTCGGCATCCAGACGCGGGTTGCGAGGTTTCACAATGTGTATGGGCCGAATGGCACATGGCGGGGCGGCCGCGAAAAGGCTCCCGCTGCCGTCTGTCGCAAGGTGATCGCTGCCAAGGCATCAGGCGACCACTCGATCGAGATCTGGGGCGACGGCACACAGACCCGTTCGTTCATGTACATCGACGACTGCGTCGAAGGCATCGGCAAGATCATCGATTCGCAGATCTACGAGCCGATCAATCTGGGCTCCAGCGAATTGGTGACCATCAACCAGTTGGTCGACATCGCCGAGGAGATCGCGGGCATCAAGCTGAAGCGGCACTACAAGCTCGACGCGCCCCGCGGCGTGGCGGGCCGCAACAGCGACAACACCAAGATCAAGTCGTACCTCGGCTGGGAGCCTTCGATTTCGTTGAAGCAGGGCATCGCGGCAACCTACCGTTGGATCGAGGAGGAGTTCCGCAAGGAATGCAACGCCGCCGACGCGAAGAGCCTGGCCACGAGCGGTTATAGCCACGGATCAAAGCCGATTCCTGGGGATGGCTACGTTGCCGAGTCGAAGCATATGGACACCTGGCGGCAGGGTATCCCCGTCGGCTACGGCGTGCCAGGCTGAACACGCCGATGGCGGTGCCCGAATCGGTATTCCGACCATGTCTGGCAACTCACGTACAGTGCTGATCATCACGCAGGTGTATGTCCCAGACCCTGCGTCGGTGGGGCAGCACGTGGCCGACGTCGCCAAGGAGATGGTGCGGCGTGGCTGGCGGGTGGTGGTCTATACGTCGGCACGCGGATACGACGATCCGAGCCAGCGGTATCCGAGCCGCGAGACTCTTGATGGCGTCGACGTTCGCCGACTGCCGCTGTCGAGTTTCGGGAAGCGATCGATTCCAATCCGTCTGCTCGCCCAGGCCTGCTTCATGGTGCAGGCGATCGCCCGGGGGCTGTTCACCCGCAGGCTCGGTCTGGTGCTGGTGAGCACCAGTCCGCCATTCGCGGGGATCGGTGGTGCGATGCTCTCCTGGCTCCGTCGCGTGCCGCTGGTGTGGTGGGTCATGGACCTGAATCCCGACCAGATGGTGGTGTCGGGAAAATTGTCGCCGCGGTCCGCTGTCACGAGAGCCTTCGACTGGATGAATCGGGTCACGCTTCGCCGGTCGCGGGCGGTCGTGGTGCTCGATCGTTTCATGCGGGAGCGTGTGCTCGCCAAGCTCGAGGTGCCCGGGAAGCTTCACGTCCTTCCTCCCTGGCCGCATGAGGACGTGCTCCAGGCCGTGCCGAGCAGGCCGAATGCCTTTCGTGACGAGCAGGGTTTCGGAGACGCATTCGTGGTGATGTATTCCGGCAACCATGGCATCCAGAATCCGTTGACAACGCTCCTTGAGGCCGCCCGCTTGCTCGAGGAGCGGGAAGACCTGCTGTTCGTGTTCATCGGCGGAGGCGCCGGCAAGATCGACGTCGACCGCCGGATTGCGGAGGGAGCCAGGAACATCCGCTCGCTGCCGTTCCAGCCGCTTTCCCGGATTGGGACGAGCCTGTCGGCCGCCGACGTCCACGTCGTGAGCCTGGCCAACGAGGCCGCGGGGGTGATCCATCCCTGCAAGATCTACGGCGCGATGGCAATCGGCAGACCGGTGCTGTTTTTCGGTCCAGAAGCGTCGCATGTCGGTGACATTTTCCAGGACGGCGACATCGGCAGGGTGGTCGCCCATGGGGATGCCCAGGCGGCGGTCGCGGCGATCCGCGAGTTTGTGTCGATGGGTGGTGATAGTCGGGAGGCGATGGGGCGGCGAGCGACCGAGATCGTCTCCGCCTCCTTTTCGAGTGCCGGACTGCTCGCTCGCTTCTGCGACATCCTGGACGATGCCGGGCGGCCGTCGCGATGAAGTCGCTGGCGTTGTTTCGCGCTCCGCGTCGCTACCGTAGCGGTGACGACGCCTTTTCGCAGGCGTTCGCGAATGCCATGACCCCATACTTCTCGCCCGTAACACTGTCAGAAATGTCTCCCCAGTGGCACGACGACCTGTTGGAGTCATTTCCCGTCTCGCTCGTTCCGTTCCGCCACGGGATATACAACCGCAGCGTGCGGCCCATGATGATCCGTGATGCCGTTCGGCGGCTGGCTCCGCATGGCGTGGTCTGCGTGCGCGATGAACTATGGCGCGGAGACGCGACGGCCGTGTTCGAACGCGAGATCGCGGTGCGAAATACCTACCTCTACAACTTCTTCGACAACTGGTTCGCCGTACCGCATCTGGCCCAGCGGGCAAAGGTGAGATGCGAACTGGCCAATGCCATCATCGTGCCCACCGTGCGGCTGAAGGAGATCTGCGAGGAGTCCTATCCGCGGAAGCCAGTGTTCGCCATCGAGGAGCCGGTCGATTGCAGCCGTTTCGATGCCACCGCGGCGGAGAAGTCAGACGTGCCCACGCTCGTGTGGGCAGGGAGTCCATTCAGCCAGGCCGAACTGGTGGGGATGCGGGATGTCCTCGCCGCCGTGCACGGCGTGCGACCATTCGACCTCGTCGTCCTCTCGGGGGACCGGAAGCCAGCTCTGTCGCTCCCGATCCCGTGGAGGTGGGTGCCGTTTTCGCCTGCCAACGAACAGGAGTTCATCCCGCGTGCCTGGGCGGGCTTCTGCCGATTGGAAACGGATGACTATGCCACCGCGAAGGGGTGTTACAAGACCAAGGTCTACATGGCGGCCGGGACCGTGCCGGTGGTGACAGACATCGGCCACGCCCGGCAGGTGGTGGACGCCGCGGGGGCCGGATTTCTCATCAAGGACAACGACGCCCGGCAGTGGATCGACACTCTCGTGCAACTGCTCACGTCGCGGGATACGGCGATCCTGGAAGGTGGCAGGGCGAGGTCCTTCGCCCGCAAGCAGTTCGCGTACGAGTCTATAGCGGTGGACTGGGCCGAAGCGATTCAGAAGGTCTGCTAGGGAGCAGGACAGCAGGATGCGATATCGACCAGAGATAGACGGGCTACGGGCCATCGCGGTGGCGGCGGTGATCCTGTTTCATGCCGGCTTCGCCCTGTTCAGCGGCGGCTTCGTTGGCGTGGACGTGTTTTTCGTCATCAGCGGGTTTCTCATCACGTCGATCATCGTCGAGGACCTGAAGACGGGCCGGTTTTCGGTTCTCCGTTTCTGCGAACGGCGTGCGCGACGCATCCTCCCCGCCCTGTTCACGGTCATGACCGCTTGCGTGCCGTTTGCCTACGGGCTCCTCAGCCCCGACGACCTCAAGGATTTCGCCCAGAGCCTGGCGGCGATCTGCCTGTTTGCGTCGAACGTACTTTTTTGGGGCGAGAGCGGCTACTTCGACACGCAGGCCGAACTGAAGCCCCTGCTTCATACGTGGAGTCTGGCGGTCGAGGAGCAGTTTTACGTCGTCTTTCCCCTCCTGTTGCTGGCGGCGTGGCGGCTGGGACGAGGTGTTCTTCTGGCGTTGATTGGCGCGATCGCCGTGGCCAGTTTGTTCACGTCGGTCGATGAGGTGCGGAACTTTCCATCCGCGGCCTTCTATCTCCTGCCGTCGCGGGCCTGGCAGTTGCTGGTGGGTGCGTTGGCGTCGTTCGTCGCAGACCGTTGGCAGGCTGCTGATGGTCGGCCGCCGGCAGTTCGCCTCGCCGGCGAGGCCATCGGCTGGGGGGGGATGGCGATGATCATTCTGGCTCTGTTCCTGTTTGACGAACGGACGCCGTTTCCCGGCCTCAATGCCGCGTTGCCAACCCTTGGCACGGCGCTGGTCTTGCTGGGTGCGTCAGATCGCACGAGCGTGGGGCGGATGCTGGCATGGCGGCCGCTGGTGGGCCTCGGCCTGATCAGCTACAGCGCGTATCTTTGGCACCAGCCGCTGTTCGCGTTCACGAAGCATGCGTTGCTCGCAGACCTGCCTACCGATCTCGCGATCGTGCTCTGTGCCGTGACCATCGTGCTCGCCTGCCTCAGTTGGCGGTATGTCGAGCAGCCGTTTCGCGATCGCAGCCTGATCAGCCGCGGTGCGGTGTTTGCGCTGTCGGCCGCGGGCATGGCAGCCTTCGTGGGGCTCGGGTTCATCGGGCATCGCATGAGCGACCAGATCACGCAGGTGCGGCTACGCAGTGTGGATCCCTCGCGGCGATCGCAGTTCCGCACCCGGGAGTCGCTCGTGGCCGATCGCAATGCGTTCGTGGCGCAGTTCCTCCCCGAGGCAGGAAAAGATTTTTCCACCGACACGGCCACAAAAAAGATTCTGATCCTCGGGGACTCCGTCTCCGAGGACCTCTACAGTGCCCTGATGGTAAACAGCGAGCTGTTTCCTCGCATCGAGTTTCGTCGGCTGATGCTCGACGAGCCGTGCATGCAGGCGGCGGCGCACCTCGTCGCCAAGGGCGAACTGCCGGCGGCCATCGATGAGAAGACATGCCGAGTGGCACTGGAGCGATTGCGAGACGGGCCACTTCTGCAGGCGGCGGATGTGATTGTGCTCTGCTCGAATTGGCCTCGCTATATCACGCACAGCACGCACGAAGGCGGAATCGAACTGGCCGAGGCGTTGGCGGCGCGGGGCCGGGAGGTGCGGATCGTCGGGCTCATGTCGATTCAGGAGGCGTCGTCAACGGCGTTCCTTGCACTCAAGAACGGGCTCACGGTCGAGCAGGCCAACGGCGTGGCCTACCATACCGTGCAGCGGAGCAAGATCGACAAGCCGAATGCCGATGCCCGCGGCGTCGCCAGCCGGTTCGACAACGTCCGCTATCTCGACAAGTATGCGGTATTCTGTGACGACGAGACCCAGAGCACGCTGCTGTACGATGCAGATGGCCAGATGTTGTTCGCCGACAATTTTCATTTGACGACCCTTGGCGGCAGGTATTTCGGCAGGCAGCTGGCGGCCCTCCACTGGTTTGATGGGCCATGAACACGCAGGGATCTTCACGTATACGGCTCCGACACCCGTTGGTGGGCATCCTGCTGGGATACCTTCTGCTCTGCGGGGCGATGCTGCCCTGGTTTCTCCATCGCGTGGCCCCAGACGCCGTCTCCTACCTCACGATTGCGCGAAAATACCGGGCCTGGGAATTCAGCGATGCGATCAACGGCTACTGGAGCCCGTTGCTGTCGTGGCTCGTGGCGCCGTTCCTAGGCCTTGGGGCGCCGATGGACGTCACCGGCAAGTGCATGGAGGTAGCCATCGGTGCGGGGGCCCTTTCGGCCGTCTGGTGGCTTGGAACGCGACTGGAACTGCCCGAGGCGGTGCGCATCTGGACGACGCTCGCCGTCGTGCCGGCGGTGGCGATGTATGCCCTGACCGACACGACGCCAGACCTACTCGTGGCCGCTCTGCTGGCGGTTTATATCGGTGTCGTGATCGGGCCGGATTACCCCCGCTCTTCGTGGCAGGGCGCAGCCTGTGGCCTCCTGGGGGCGCTGGCGTACCTTGCCAAGGCGTATGCCTTTCCCTTCTTTCTGGCGCACTTCCTCGCGGTCTCGGGATATCTCGTCCTGCGACGGCTTTCGAGCTGGGTGGAGCTGCGCCGCCTTGCGGCAGCCACGGCTGCGGGCCTGCTTGTCTTTGCCTTGGTTGCCGGCAGCTGGGCGGGGCTGCTGAGCCGAAAATATTCCCGACCGACGATCGGCACGGCAGGCTCCTATCAGTTCAGCCTCCACGGTCAGGGCCATCCGACCGAAGTCGGAGGGCTCTATCCACCTGCAAATAAGCTGGCCATCAGCGCCTGGGAAGATCCATCGGACCTATCCATCCTTCCACGCCCGCCCGGTGCCGCTCCACCTGCGAGGCCGCGGCCCGAGGTGGTGCCAGCAGCCGTGCCCGAAGTGAAGCGTTTCCTTCCCAATGGGCCAATCGGCCGCCTGTTCTATCGGATTTACTACAACTCTATCCGGTACATGGGAACGCTCTTCCGACTGTCACCGCTGTCGCCATTCATTCTGCTGGGGCTGTTGATTGCGGGCTGGAACGTACCGCGTGGTGGTGATCGCGACCGCTGGGTCATCCTGATCGGTACGATGCTTCTCTACCCGGCGGGCTACCTGTTGATTTTCATCAATGAGCGATTTTTCTGGCTTATCACCTTCCTGTTGTCTCTCTCGGCTGGCTTGCTGACCACGGCCCTGCCGGTCCTGCGTCGCAAACCATGGAGCACCTGCTGGGCGGTCGTGGTGGCCCTGTCTCTCTCGCTCTGGCCGGCCTGGCTTCTGTTCCGTCTCGGGCACCATGTGCTGGAGGAGACGCCCGCGGTAGCGGCGCAACTGCGGCCCATGATGCCTCCCGGCACGCGGATCGCGTCTGATCTCGAGTGGGGCATCACGAACAGCATCGCCTTTCATCTCGACGCCCGATATTACGGACTCCTGCGGCCCGATGCCTCCGCCGAGGAGCAGCAGCAGCAGCTGCGGCAGCATCGAATCGAGTATCTGTTGGTCTGGGGTGATCCTGCCAGGTGCCCATTTCCGAAGTCCGCCCGCGAGGTGCCGATCAATCACGTCGCCGGCGGGCCGCAGACGCGGTGGCCCCGCGTTTTCAAGTTGAAAGCACCTCGCGATCCCCGATCGACGGGGGCAAAGCCTGCGAATCAGCCATGAACATCGCCATCATCACGCAGCCCGACTCCGCCGTCATTCCGGAAAACATCGCCAAACTGGCGGGGCTGCCGGGCATCTCGCTCAAGACCGTCGTCGTCCTCGACGTGAAGGGGGCGCTCGCCAACAAGCGAGGCTATTTCCTGAAAGGATTCGGCGCGTGGCAGTGCTTCAGGCTGTTTGCGACGCTGAACAGCCAGAGGCTCTCTGCGGTGATCCGCCGTGCCGTCGGGGGCCTGGTTCGGCCGGGCGAGGGCATGTCGGTGCAGCAGCTTGCGGAGCATCTGTCTGTCCCCTGCGTTTCGACCACCGAACTGCATTCGGGGCAGATGCTCGCGTATCTCAGGTCACTCGACCTCGACCTGATCGTCTCGTTCTCGGCCCCGATCGTCTTCAAAGAAAGCCTGCTGTCGCTGCCGCGGCAGGGATGCATCAACCTGCATTGTTCTCTACTCCCCCGCTATGCGGGGCTCTTGCCGAGTTTCTGGGTGCTCTATCATAAAGAGAGGGATACTGGTGCCACCGTGCACTACATGGATACCAGGATCGACAACGGCGGGATTCTCGGGCAGGAGGTCGTGCCCATCGAGGCGAGGGCTACGATGCTCGACGTGATCCGCACGACGAAGCGGGTTGGCGGCGACCTGATGGTACGGGTCGTTCAAGGGATCGCTGCTGGCACGGTCTCCGTCAAGGAGAATCGCGAGGCGGACGGTTCCTACTTCGGGTGGCCGAGCGTCGAGCAGATGCGGCAGTTTTGCCGGCAGGGAGGCAGGCTCTCGTGAAGCGCTACGCGGTGCTCAGCATGGATGTCGAGGACTGGTACCACCTCGATTATTTCTCCGGACTCTCCCCGGAACGCTCGACGAGCCTGCTCGATGGACTCGATGTCTACCTGTCGCTCCTCGAGCGACACTCGATTCGCACCACATTTTTTGTGTTGAGTGAACTGGCGGAGCATCTGGGCGGCACGCTCAGGGCCATGGCGGCGGCAGGTCACGAAATCGCCTCGCACGGCGTGGCCCACAAGCGTCCCCTGACGATGGCCGTCGGCGAATTTGCGGACGAGCTGCGGCAGAGCAAGGCACAGCTTGAGAATGTCGTGCAACAGCGAGTGGAGGGATTCCGCGCGCCGTGCTTCAGCATGGATCGCACGAGGCTGGAAGAAGTGCGGAAAGCGGGCTACACCTACGATTCCAGCCGCATCGATTTCACGGGGCATCCTCTGTATGGCAGCCTCGACGTCGACGATTTTCACGCTGAGACGCCCGGGCATTTCGTGCAGCAGGGCTTCCACGAATTCGAGGTGAGCACCCTCCCCGTGCTTGGGACGCGACTGCCCGTCTCGGGCGGCGGATATCTGCGGATTGCCCCCTGGGCGATCATGCGGCCGCTCATTCAAAGGTATGTGGATCGCAACCCGCTCTACGTGCTCTACATCCACCCCTTCGAACTGTCGCCGCGTCCGCTGCCCGCCGCCGCGGCGAAGCTCTCCTTCCCTCAGCGACTGCGGTTTGGAATGGGCCGGGCGGGAGCGGCCCGAAAACTGGAAAAGCTCTTGCGTCTCCTGAAGCACGACGGGTTTTCATTCGTGACCTTCCGTGACCTGTGCCAGCAGTCGGTGGTGCAGGCGTGAGGATTCTCGTCACGGGTGGATCAGGGTATCTCGGCTCGGCTGCCTTGGCCGCGCTGCGGGCCCGCGGCCACGATGTCGTGACAATCGGACGACATCCGGGCGTGGACACTGCAGTCTGCGATCTCACCGACGCGGACGCCGTCCATAAAGCCGTGCGGGCGTTGGGCGACTTTGATGCCGTCGTGCATCTCGCGGCCCGTGCCCACGACTTCCGCGGTCTCTCCCTCGAAGAGCTGGTTCTGGCCAACGCCACCACGACACGGAACCTCGTCGCTGCGTTGCGGGCGGAGGGCCGGACCGCCGCAGTAAGGTTCGTGCATGCATCCTCCGTGGCGGTGTACGAACTGCTCGACACGGAGTGGGGGCTCACCGCCGCACAGGCACCGTACGCCGCCTCGAAACTGCAGGCGGAAAAGCTGTTGCACGCGGAGCCCTTTCAAAGCCTGTGCGTGCTTCGATTCGCACCGATCTATGACCGCACCCACCTGCAAGACGTGGCGAAGCGTGTATATCTGCCCGGCACGCGGGTGAAACTGAGGCTTTGCCCGCCGCCCGTGCACAGTCTGTGCTCGCTCGACACGGCCGTGCAGGCCATCGTGTCGGCCGTGGAAACAGCGTCGCCGGAGCGACAACCCGAGAACGTGGCCGATACCATGCCCACCAGTCAGCATGAACTGCTCGACTGGTTTCCCGGGCGTGCCCTGCCCGTGCCCACGTCGCTGTTGCGGGCTCTGGCGAGCGGGATCGGCATGTGCGGCGGGAAGGCTCGGAAGGTGTCGCGGTTGATCGATAAGTTTGCCTGCTCGAGCATCTATCCCAAGCCGGAGTGGCTGGCAACGCTCGCGTGGCCCGTCGTCACCGCTGAATAGTCGTTCGGCGGTCGAGTGACTGGATGAAGGCGAGAATCTTCTGCGCCTCCGTCCGCCAGGTAACGCCTTCGACGGTGGCCCTGGCACGGCCGCCCATGGCGGCCCGCTCCTCGGCTGAAACCGCCACCGAACGCTCGATGCAGCGGGCGAGGCCCTCCGGGGTCTCGTCCGTGAGCACGATCAAGGCGCTGCCATAGTGCTCGGCCACGTCTGATGTGGACGTGGACAGGATGGGCCGGCCCGCCGCCAGGTATTCCATCAACTTCGACGGGAAGTTGTAGCGATTTTCCAGCAGCCGGGATGGCCGCGGATTCACGAGAATCGCCGCCTTCTGCAGCATCTCGCTGTACTGTTCCTCGGTCACGAATCCAAAAAACCGGATGCGGGGATCCGACGCGGCCTGCTGCTTCAGGCGTTCCTCCAGAGTGCCCCGGCCGCTGAACCAGAACTCGAGCGTCGGGTCGGTCACGTGCGGGATGGCGTCGAGCAGCAGATTCACGCCGGCTGGCTCCGAGAGGGCGCCGGCGAAATAGATGGCGTGCGCGGCAGGCTCCGCTGGCGGCTGCGGTAGTTCGTGGAGATAAGAGGCCGGCGGCCTGACCATCCGCATCGAGGGTTTGCCCTGCCGGAAATCGTTGGTCGTGTGCGAGGAAAACACGATCGTGCCCGGTGACAGGCGAACCATCAGCGTCTGGAGCCAGTTCCGCAGACGTGTGACCGGTGGCTGACCTGCTTGGGAACAGGTGAGATCCGCGACAATCGTCGCGACGGGGATGCCATACCACCATCCCGCGAGGATCGCTGGAGCCGTGAATCGCGTGAGCGGGTTGGCGACGAGAATGGCGTCTGGCCGCCCGTCGGGCCAGCGGCCAAACAGCCGCCGCATCATCGACCAGACCTGCGTGAGGATCTGCACAGGTCCGATTGCGAACGAGGGCAGTTCCTCGATGGCGACCCCTTCCTCGATGACGCTGCGTTTGAATGGCCGCCGTCGAGGCCGTGCCTTGAAGGCCGAGCAGCCGGGCAGGCTCAGGCCTGTCACGCGGATTCCACCGCAGTTGTGGATCGCATGCATCAACTCCAGCTGCGTCGTGTTGTGTGCCGCCGACGCCCAGCGATTCTTCGCACAATCCTCGGCTGCCTGCATCGATCCGATGAACGCGAGGTGCCTCACGGAATTAGTCCTGGAGCCACGGAGTACGCTGACGGAGTCGGTTTGAGACGCAATCGCAATCCTACTTCGGGCGGACCTCGCTTGCCCAGCGGTTTGGCTGCGAAGAGCCAGGACGTAGAATGCACGAATGAAAGCTCCTTCAATGAAATCGGCTCCATGGATATGCGTGACGGCGGTTGTCTGCGGTGTGCTGCTTTCGGTCGTTGGTGTGGACGTTTTTGCCGCCGAGGTGACGGCCAAAAAATACGTCTATAAGACGTCTGGCGGAAAGCCCCGCGGGATCGAGGTCTTCTCCCCAGAGGATCATGATCCCGCCACGAAGAAGACGGCGGGCATCATCCTGTTCCACGGTGGTAACTGGACCGACGGCAGCCCCGCGGAATTCCATGACGTATGCCGCTACTTTGCCGGCCGTGGCCTCGTGGCAGCGACCGTCGACTACCGGATGCTGCTGCCGTACGGGCTAGAGAAGGACAAGGATCCGGAAACCGGGCTGACGCGGAAGCAGGTGTGCGTTCGCGACGCCAAGTCGGCGATCCGTTGGTTCAAGGAATATGCCGACGCACTCGGCGTGGACCCGACGCGGATCGTCGCCGGAGGCGGTTCGGCTGGCGGCCACATCGCCGTGCTCGCCTCGACCACGCCCGATCTCGACGATCCAACCGATCCGCCGGGCATCGACACGTCGGTGGCAGCCTCCATGCTCTGGGCGCCGGCGTGCACGGAGGCCGATGCCAATGATCCGCCGATCGACGCGCGGCGGCATGTGGGGAAGAACTTTGCGCCCGCGGTGGTGTTTTTCGGCACGGAAGACAGCTGGCTGCGGCACTGGAGGAACCTGACACAGTATTCCATCCGGCCACGGGGCGGTGCCGAGCCGATCGTGTGGTTTGCGCAGGGCGGCGACCACGGCGTGTTCAGCAAACCGGACTGGCGACTGGCGACGATCGCCGCGGCGGATCAGTTTCTCGTCGATCGCGGCTTGCTCACAGGGGAGAGCACGCTGCCGGCGTCTCCCGGTGGTAAGACATTGACCCCATCCACAGCCATCACCGGACAGTGATTGCTAACGGAGCGTCATCGAGCGGGCATACAACTCGGCGTATTGCCGTGCGACGACGGGCGAATCCCAGAGGAGACACGCCCGTTCGCGGGCCGCTGGACCCAGCCCCGGGCCGCTCGTGTTGGCGGCGAGCACCCATTCGATTCCGGCCGCCAGGTCCTGTACGTCGAATGGCTTTGCGAGGTAGCCCGTCTGGCGATGGGTGACGATGTCGGCCAGCCCGCCCGTATTGAAGGCGACGACGGGGGTTCCGCATGCGTGGGCCTCCGACGCCGTCTGCCCGAAGGCCTCGAGCCGGGAGGGCACCGCCACCGCGTCGGCGGCGCTGTAGAGCAGCCTGAGTTTCTCGTCGTCGTGCAGATAGCCAGTGTGTCGGACCGGAAAGCCCAGGGAGGTTTCCTGCGTGGGTGCCAACTGCCCGAAGACGACCAGCTCCAGGCCGTTCAGTTCCGGTTCATCGACGCGGCCGCGCAGCTGTTGAAGGGCGGCGCGTAGCAGATCGAATCCCTTGCGGGGATCCTCGTCACCGCCCAGCGCGCCGAAGAGGAGGATCGGTGCGGTCGGGGGGAGGTTCAGCTTCTGCCGGGCAAGCAGCTTGTCTGCCGGCCGCCAGACCGACGTGTCGATGGGGTTGGGTATGACGTCGACGGGCCAGTCTCCCATCAGCACGCTCTTCTCCACGCAGTTCGCCAGCCAACGGCTGGGGGTGACGATCTGGAACGGCCGCTGCCAGTGCCGCTGTTTGCGACGCCACGTCCAACGGTCGAGATCGAAGCCCGACTCGTGGGGCGACCGATTCGCGGCAGAGTATCCCTCGCGATAGCGTTGGCCGTCGGTGTAGTGCTCGGCGCCGCAGAAGGCCCACATGTCGTGCAGAGTCCAGACGGTGGGCTTTGTGAGCTGGCCGATGTCTGCGATCGACATCATCTCACAGTTGATCCAATGCAGGTGCACGACATCTGCGGCGGAGGCATTGAGGCGGCTCGCCCAGCGTGACGGAATGCAGGCGGGGGAATGAAGCCCGGGGCTGCCCCCCTTCAGTAGGCTCTGCCATGGAGTGGCGAGGATGCGACGCGCCTTTCCCAGGAGCCGTTCGGGGGCCGTGGTCGGGCCGACCACCGTCGGGTCGGAAAGGACGGCCCTGTTCACCAACAACGTCGAATCGACCCCCCCACCACGGACCGCATGATGAATGCGATAGGCCGCACGGGCGGCACCGCCGAGAGCGTCGGAGTAGTTGAGGTGAGAAACTTTCATGGTCAAACGCGCAAGCGATTCGCCTCATGATCCCGTGAGCGGACGCATGCTAGACTACTTGAAGTTTCAGCACGAACACACGTTTTCCCGGCGGCCCCGATGAAGCCACGCGACGACTCGACGCCCGAGACGGCGGCCGCGCCTGTAGAAGCGAAGATCGTGCTGCCGCCGGCGTATCGGGTGCTGCCGACGAGCGAGCCGTTCTATGTCCCGGGGTTTGAAAAGCAGCGATACCCGCAGTGCTATGTCTTTGCACCCGAACCGGTCGACTGCGGCGCGTGGTTCGAACGCTTTACGGGCCGGGTTTTGCAGGCCTCGGGGGCGAGCTACCTGCCCGTCTGCCGCATGAGCGACGGGGAGTTTCTGTTACTGTTTGGGTTCCAGCCGCCGAGCGTTCGCCATCCCTTGCAGCGTCGGTGGAGGATTCGGCTGTCGCAGACGCGACACATGATACGGCAGCGTCTCATCGGATTTCGGGCCCAGACGGCTCCCGGAGTCTCGTCGGGCGCGATGTCCCATGCCGAACAGAAAGCGTTTGTCCCCACGCTCTCGACGCGGTATCTGGAGATCGCGAAGGACGGGATTCTCGGGCTGCATCTCGGCTACGCCCGCACTCCGTTTCAGGAGCAGTATTTCCCGGCTGTGAGGAGATGGCTCGAGCAGCATGACGTCAGGCTCACGCTCGACAACTACGTGCCCTTTTATTTCGTCTACGGCCTGCTGCGCGGGCCTGTGTTCCACGAACTCATCGGCGGACGGAGAGTGTTGATCGTCCATTCCGCCACGGGCCCGAAACGGGAAGCGATCAACCGGTCGATCCAGGCGTTCAGCCCCCGCGGGATCGAGTGGATGACGATTTCCTCGAGCCGATCCTTTGCGGATATGCTCGACCTGTCGCGATTGCATGACAAGCCGGATCTCTGCCTGCTCGGTGGCGGTGTCGGCAAGTCGGCGCTGTTTCCGCAGCTGCGTCCGCTCGGCATCCCGTGCCTTGATGCGGGCTTTGCCTTCGAGGTGTGGGCCGATCCGGACAAACAGTGGGATCGCCCCTACATGTCGTGCGATTCGACGTTCGACCCCGCGCGGATTCGTTTTGGTTCGGCCGAGGATCGGCTGCAGATACGGATGTGTGCTGAAACGGCATGGAGCCCGTGATGGCCCGTACATATCGCGCAGATGTCGACGGTCTTCGGGCGGTCGCGATTCTTCTGGTGGTGCTCTTTCACGCGAGTTCTCGATGCCCAGGCGGGTTCGTCGGCGTCGACGTCTTTTTTGTGATTTCGGGATTTCTCATCACCGGACTGCTGCTCGATGAGCAGCGCCGCGAGGAATTCCGTCTTGTCGATTTCTGGATTCGTCGCGTACGGCGACTGCTCCCGGCTGCCACGGTCATGGTGGTTGCGACGCTGGTTGCCGGGTTTTTCGTCATGCTGCCCGACAACTACGAGGACCTTGCCAGGTCGGCCGTCGCCCAGCAGTTGCTCGTATCCAACGTCCACTTCGCGGGAAAGTCGGGGTATTTCGATGGCAGCGTAGAACTCATGCCGTTGTTGCATACCTGGTCGCTGGCGGTCGAGGAGCAGTTTTACGTTGGCTACCCACTCCTGCTGCTTCTCGTGGGCCGGCTGCCGAGGCAACTGATGGTGGCGGCGCTCGTGGCGGTTGCCGGGGTCTCATTCGGCCTCAGCGACTGGGGCGTTCGCTCCTATCCCCAGTCAACCTTCTACCTCCTGCCGACGCGGGCGTGGGAGATTCTGCTTGGCGGCTTGATCTGCTTCGCTCCCATGCCCCGCCGCCGGAGTACGTGGCTGGCCAACCTGTTGGCCGGGCTGGGCCTGGCCGGGATTCTGCTGCCAGCCTGGCTGTTCAATGCAGCGACCCCATTCCCAGGCCGCGCGGCCCTCGTGCCGTGTCTTGCCACTGCCGTGCTGATCTATGCCAACTCGCTGACCACGACCTGGGTCAGCGGTTTTCTCCAGCTACGACCGGTCGTCTTCGTGGGCCTCATCTCGTATTCCCTCTATCTGTGGCACTGGCCGGTCCTGAGCTTTTTGCGATACCTCCGCTGCGACGAGCCGTCGAGCACCCTCGTCAGGGCCGGTGCGGTGGCGCTCAGTTTCGGCCTGGCGGTCCTGTCATGGAGGTACGTCGAACTGCCTTTTCGCAGGAAGGATGTGTTGCCGCAGGCAAAGGGTCTGTTGGTTGCGGCGGGGGCGGCGGTGTCGGTGGTGCTGGCCGGTGCGCTTTCGATCGTCGCATTCCATGGTCTGCCCCGGCGGTTCGACCCGCAGGCCGTCTCGTATGCGTCTGCTGCAAAAGAGGACATGAGCCATAGGCGGACGGTGACACTGGAATCGCTCCAGCAGGGGACGCTGCCCGCGTTCGGCGATGCCGACGGTTCTGTCGCCTGCCTCGTCTGGGGCGACAGCCACGCCATGTCACTCATTCCCGGTATCGACGCCGCCTGCAGGGACCGTGGAGTCCGGGGCGTTCAGGTCACCAATCACTCGACGGCGCCGCTCCTTGACTTCTTCGCGAGGAAAAGGCTCGGCCTCAACGAGCGGGCGCCAGCATTCAATCGAGCGGTCGTTGACTATGTGGTGGCAGAGCGCATCGACGTGGTCTTCATCGTCGGGTATTGGGTGTCGTACGCCGATCAGCCGCACTTCGATGCGTCTCTTCGCAAGACCGTCGCCGAGCTTGCCGATGCCGGGATCCATGTCGTGCTCGTTCGCGACGTTGCCAGATTCCCGTACGATCCGAACATGAAGCTGAGCATGGCGGTGCGGCTGGGCGGGGATGTGTCGAAGGTCGGTGTTCCCCACACGGACTATCTGAGGATCAACCAACGGTGGAACGGCCTGTTTGACCAACTGGCAGGTGATACCGTCTCGGTTCTCGATCTGTCGCCCCTATACGTCGACGAGGCGGGGCTTTGGAGAGCGGAGCAGGGCGGCGTGTCGATGTACTGCGACCACGACCATCTGTCGACGGCGGGGAGCCTCCGTGCGCAGTCGCTATTCAAAGCGTTCTTCGACGAACGGGCGGCGCGGCGTTGAGCGGCTGCGCGTGATCGCTTCGGGACGCGGAGCCCGTTCGATCAATACCCCTTGCCGGTCTTTTCGATGATGAGCTGGGAATAGAGACGGATGATCTTGTAGTTGCCTTTTTTCAGCTTCAGAAAGGCGTTGATCGCGGCGGCCGGATTCTCGATGGCCCGCGGATAATATTTCCACAAATAGTCGTCGAAAATCATGATCCCGCCGACCGTCAGCATTCCAAAGCTTTTGATGGCGTCCACGATGACGTCGTCGCAGTGATGCGAACCGTCGATATAGATGAGATCGAAGGCATCCTTGGTGGCGTTGTCGTTAAAAAAGGAAAAAGACGTTCCTTTGAATTTGGTAAGCCGGTCGTGATACGGCGAAAGATTTGCATCGAAGGTGGCCTCTATCCTGCTTAAAACACCATTCGTTGCGGTCTCGCCCGCCCTGTGTTCGTCGGCCCCCTCCCACGTATCGACACTGGTGAGCCGTGCACGGGGAAGCGTGTGCAATATAAAAAAGCTCGAGAGGCCTTCCCAGCTGCCGATTTCAAGCACCCTGAGATTCGGCGCCGCGGTCAGCCCATACGCGTCGAACACCGCCAGCCAATGTGCGGCTTTTGCGGAGAACCAGTCGTTGGAAAGCCTCAAGGATGACAGGTGACGTGTGAAGTCACGCTGTGCTTGAAGGTAGGGGCCGGCCAGGCGGTTGTTGAGCACGCGGCCTTTGACGTAGCTCATGAGGACGTCGCACGGCGCACCCGTTTTCAGGAGATAACGGAGGTCCCCGAAGAATGTGCGTTAGAACCAGTAGTGGGAGCGTGGGTTCAGGAGTGCGGTAAGCGTCATGGTCGGTCGCCTCATGGGAAACTACAAGAGTCAAGAAAGCGTGTGGAGGGCAGGTGACTGCGACGCAGGCCGGCGGCGTTTGCCTTGGAGCAGTCCTGTGTAATACGCCAGCTTGAATCGTGGCCACCACCGCCATCGTGCGATCCAGCAAGGCGCAAGCACGACAGACAAACAGAAGAACACCATAATTCGAGACACCGCCCTGCCCAAGGATGCGAGGCTTCGGTCTTTCTCCTGAAGACCGGTGACGAGGCCGCTGGTGTGGCAGCGTTTCTTCACCCAGGCGGTCGTACACCGGTCCTTCGGGACATAGTGCCAGACCATGGCGTTGGGGATGTAAAGGCCCTTCATGCCCGTGGCGAGAAGGTGCCGCTGCACCTCGCTCTCCTCGCCAATGGTCTGGCCGCACGGGGCGCCGGGGCCGATGTGCTCGGGGAAGCCGCCCACTCGCCTGATATCACGCGCAAACGCCGCCCAATTGAATCCCAGGAAACAAGGTCGATCCACGTTCCGCTCGGCTTCCCCCAGGGAAAACCCGGTCGCTGATGCAGGCAGATGCTCCCGCAGCCACGGCGGAGGCTCCTCTTCGTAGTCGGCACCGGTTTGGCCGCCAAAATAGTATCCGCGAGCATGCGCGACAGCTGCGTCGATGTACCGGCAAATGGTGTGCCGCGCGACGCGAACGTCGTCGTCCAGGTAGATGATGAATTCGTCGGTCAGTTGCTCAAGGGCACGATTGAGGGCCCGGGACTTGCTCGAAGACGTTTCGAAAAGGTATGTGGCATGCAGCCGGGGGCTGGCTGCTGCCACGGCTTCTTCGGCACCAAACCGTCGTCCATTCTCCACGACCAGCGTTCCCGCGTACTCGGGTGGGAGGTCGCCTTCTGCGAGTGACGCGAGCGTCCGCTCCAGCAGATGACACCTGTCGTGGCTGACGATGACGATGACCGCCTTCAACGTATCGTGCATGCGTTGACGGCCAATGAATACGGGGGACTGGCTGGCATCGTTCAGGACGGTGTGAAATGATCACCGGCGACCGTTCTATCCTACCCAACGGACGGGAAGTCTGTCATGGAAAGCTTGCGCCCGCTGGCATGACGGCTTGCTACCCGACGGCGGCGGCGATCTATGACATGGGCCGGAATCGCCTTGAAG
Source organism: uncultured Candidatus Kuenenia sp. (assembly GCA_964581055.1). Lineage (GTDB taxonomy): Bacteria > Planctomycetota > Planctomycetia > Pirellulales > UBA1268 > CAMCQY01. The sequence continues at coordinate 30,647 of CAZOMJ010000135.1, read as the reverse complement.
CCGATCAATCCGCACAGGGCCACACACGGCCGGGCGTTCTTGCCGTATGCGTTCTTGCCGTATGAATGAGGGGATGCATGCTGGGGGTGTGTAACGGCAGGGTTGAAGAGCAATAAAGTCACGCCGTGGTAAAGTGCTGTCATGGACGTTCGTGTCGGCATTCCGGAGTCTCGTAGCAGCCCGTCTGGCGGCCCGGCGCAGGCTGCGACAGTTCGGCCCCACGGCCTCGACACGTCGCTTGTGCTCTGCATAGCGTGTGGGCTGATCGTCAACTCGCATTTGGAACGGTTCTGGCCCAGACCTTTTCTCGCCGTCGACGGGCTCCTGGGGAACAGCTTCTTCTACCTGCTGTCCGGATTTGGGATCGGATCAAGCCTGCTCTCTCGACCACAGCGTTTTGTCCCATACCTCGCTCGTCGGTTGGTCAGGATTTATCCGGCTGTTATCGTCGCCGGGTTGCTGTTCATCGGTGTCATTGGTGGCCGTGCCTACGTGACCGTGAACGGACTGCCGCCGTGGACGGTCGACGAAACATTCCGCATGCTCATCTGGCCGACGCCGTTCACGTACGTTCGGAACATCATCGCCATCTATGTGATCGGCTATCTCGTAGCGTTGCCGCGGTCCAAGCCCACTCTGTACGCCGGCCTCGCCCTGGCGATCGGGCTTTTCCTCTACAGCTCCATCGACGACTCAAAGGCACTCGCTCCGAATGCGAAGCTGAGTCTGGGAAGCGTGCCGACGAGTGTCTACGACTCGTTCGATATGGCGTTGTTCCTCGGCGGCATGATCGTGGCCGGCTCGTGGACGTCGCCACTTCGACACGTCTGGGCGAGCGGCGTTCTGGCTGCGGGGCTGTGTCTCACCTACTTTGCCCTGAAATACGTCATGGTCATCAGCGGCGTGGGAGCCCAGTTCTACCCATTGCTCTTCGTGCTCGTGGCTGCCGTGTCCTGCCTTGCGCTTCGCGTGCTGAGCGACCCGGTCATCATCCAGCCGCTCAAGCGTGTCGGATGGGTCGCATGGATGGTTGATCTGATAGCAGGACTTACCCTCGAAATCTATGTCCTGCATCAGACGCTGATCAGCACGTACGGAGACCTTGCCGCCATTCCATTCCCCCTCAACATCGTCGTGCTCGTGCTAATCTCCGTTGGCGTCGCGGCCCTGCTGCGGATGGTGACCGAACCGCTCAGGAGATGGGTGGACGGGGTGACGCGGCCCACTGCGATGGCTGCCTAGGCCACATGGATGCGGCGGCGGCAACTTGACTGTCGCCATCAGGCTGATCGACAATCATCGCTTCAATCCGGACATCCGCACGATGGATCATCTCAAACGCCTCGCCGCCGAACTCTTCGGCACCTTCTCGCTCTGTGCGATCGCCATTCTGGCGATGGCCGGCGTGGCCCAGGGAGACGCGGCCCGCATCGTCGCGGCGACCGCCTACGGGCTCGGCGTGCTCGCGGGCATGCATGCCTGCGGTGCCACGGGGCCGGTCCACCTCAATCCGGCCGTCACGCTGGCGATCTTCGCCACCGGTCGCGGCAGCCTCGTCCGGGTGCTGGCCTGTGTCGCGGGGCAACTCGTGGGGGCGTGCCTGGCCGGCCTGCTCGTCATGTGGCTGCTGGCGGGCGAGGGCACCGCGATGGGCATGCCGGTGGGCAGCTTCACGAAGACCGATGCGGTGAAGACGGTGGTCGTCGAGGGACTGCTGACGATGGTCTGGTCGGCCGTATTCCTGGGCTGCGTGTTTGGCGGCAGGCTCGGCTCGGCTGCGCCGCTCTCCATCGGCCTGGCGGTCGTGGCCACTGCCCTGGCAGGCCTACCGTACACGGGCGCCGCAATGAATCCGGCTCGGGCCCTCGCCTCGGCGGTTGCGATGCTCGATTTCTCCACGCTCTGGATGTATGCAGCCGGGCCGCTGGCTGGTGCCGCGGTGGCCGGCCTCGTGGGCCGCGTGTTGCTGACGGATGGCAGTGACGCTGCCGCACGGCGCGGCTGAGGTGCCGATGCGAATCTGCAATGTCTGCCTGACGCACGATCCCGCCTACGGCGGCCTGCATCGATCGGTGCAAGATTTTTCGCGGGCACTCTCGGCGACGATTCTTTCTTTCGATGACGGGCGCGACGAACGCGTGAGCGTCGAGGAGGGCGTGCCCGTCCGCCGCCTCGGCTGCGGCACGGGCTGGCTCGCCCGCGACTGCCGTGTGATGTCGGCAGCCGTCGCCCGCCAGGCCGATGCCGCCGTCGCAGATGCCGACCTGCTCGTCGTGCACTCGCTGTTTCGCGGTCACGCGACGTGGGCTCAAGCGTGGGCGAGGCAGCATGGCCGGCGCTACTGGGCGGTGCCCCACGGCTGCCTCGATCCATGGGGGCTTTCCCAGCGGGGCCTGCCGAAGCGGCTCTGGCTCGAGATGTGGGGCCGGGCGTATCTGGCCCACGCCGACCGGATCGTGGTCTCGTCGAAGCGCAGCCTGGAAAAGTCGCTGCCCTGGATTCCGGCAGGGATTCCTGCCGATCGTGCCGTGGTCGTGCACTGGCCGGTCGATCTGCCGCGGCTGGATGGACAGGCGGCGGCGCGGGCCGCGTTTCGCCAGCAGCACCGCATCCCGGAGGCAGCGAGGCTGTTACTTTTCGTGGGCCGACTCCACGCCGTCAAGCGGCCCGTCGAAACAGTGCGGGCGTTCTGTGCGGCCACCCATGCCGGCTCGCTGCAACACTGCCACCTGGCGATCATCGGGATGGATGGCGATCTCACGCAGAGGGATGTTCTCGCCGCGATCCCGGCGGACTGTCGGGATCGTGTGCATGTGATGGGACCGCTCGTGGGGGCCGATCTTGCCGCGGCCCGGCTGGCGGGCGACGGCTTCATTTCGCTGTCGTTCCAGGAGAATTTTGGCTACGCGGCGACGGAGGCGATGGCCTACGGCCAGCCGGTGATTCTCTCCCCGGGCCACGATCTGGCCCACGAGATGCCGGCCCGTGATGGACGGTTTGCCTGCGGCTGGCTGCTGGGTGACGACGCCCATGCGACGGCCGTGGCGGCGATCCACGAGTATGCGACGGCGTCCGATGCGACCTTGGCCGCGGCGGGGGCCGTGGGCCGGTCATGGGTGGCCGACGAGTTGTCGTTCGAACGGTTTCGCGACAGTCTCACGGCCCTCGCCGTGGCGGCCCGTTTGTAACGTGCCCGGAACCGCCAGCCGCTATACTTGAAAACCTTCCTGCCGAGTCTTCCTCGAGCCTCTCCTCCTTTTTGAGAATGCCGCGACCCCATGCCACGTCCGCGTCCCAATCCGTTCTATGTGATCCTCGGCATCGTGGGTTTTCTCTTCACGGTCACGGCTTCGAGCTACTGTCTGTTCGTCCTGCGGGGCGTGCGTCGCGAGAGCCTTTCCACGGCGCCCCATGCTCTCGAGCAGCTCATGGACCGGCATGGCATCACGCTCCTGGCAGGCCAGATCGCCGTGCTCGCCGTCGCGACCGTGGGCGCCGTGGCGATGGATCACTTCGAGGGCGAGCGGCTCAGGCGGGAGCGGGAGTCCGAGGCCGACCGCAGCCGTGACCGCGATGCCGTCCGCGAGGCACGCGAACCGTGACCGCGTCGGCCGCCCGCCAGATCGAACGCCTGCGGGAGCAGATCCGGTATCACGACCGGAAGTATTACGTCGAGGCGGCTCCCGAGATCAGTGACCGCGACTACGACCACCTGCTCACGGAACTGCGCGGCCTCGAGGAAAAACATCCCGAGCTGGTGGCTGCCGACAGCCCCACGCAGCGGGTCGGTGACGAGCCGGTGCCGTCGCTCGATTCGGTTCGGCACCGTCTGCCGATGCTGTCGATCGACAATACATACAGTGCGGCCGATCTTGCCACGTGGGGCCGTCGCGTCGAAAAGATCCTGCACGAGTCGAAAGCGGGCCCCATCGAGTGGGTGCTGGAGCTGAAGATCGATGGCGTCGCCGTGTCGCTCACCTACGAGCACGGCCTGCTCGTGCTGGGGGCAACCCGCGGCAACGGCACGGTCGGCGACGACATCACGCACAATGCCCGCACGATCCACGGCGTGCCGCTGCGGCTCGCCCTCGTGGAGCCCCCGGAGCGAATCGAGGTTCGCGGCGAGATCTACATGACCAACTCCGATCTCGTGGAGCTCAACCAGCAGCAGGCGAAAGCCGGGCTCGCTCCCTTCGCCAACACGCGAAACGTCGCCGCCGGCAGCATCCGTCTGCTCGACCCGCGGGAGTGCGCCAGCCGGCCGCTGCGATTTTTCTGCCATGGCGTGGGGGATGCGACCGGCCTCGGCGCTGAGTCGCAGTCGGAACTGCTCGCGTGGGCACAGCAGGCCGGCCTGCCCGTCGCGCCCCGTACCCGCACCTTCGACTCACTCGACGCCCTCGTCGAACACGGCACGTCCCTGATCGAGGAGCTGCACTCGCTCGACTTCGAGGTGGACGGCTTCGTGGTCAAGGTGAACCACTTCGGCCAGCAGCGGCGGCTCGGCACCACCGCGAAGAGCCCGCGCTGGGCGATCGCATGGAAGTTCGAGAAGTTCGAGGCCACCACGAAGCTCGCGGGGATCCGCGTGCAGGTCGGCCGCGGTGGCACAGTCACTCCGGTGGCCGATCTCGAGCCGGTGGAGCTTGCGGGCACGATCGTCCGGCGGGCGAGCCTGCACAACGCCGACGAGGTGGCGCGGAAGGACGTCCGCGTGGGCGACGTGCTCGTGGTCGAGAAGGCGGGCAAGGTGATCCCGCACGTGGTCCGCGTGGAGAAACACCTGCGGAAGCACCGCCTCGAGCCGTGGTCACCGCCGACCGAGTGCCCGGAATGCGGCACCATCCTCGAGCGCGATCCCGAGGGCGTCTACATCCGCTGTCCCGACGTCGACTGCCCGGCGCGGTGCCGCGAGCGGCTCAAGTTCTTCGCATCGCGCGGTGCCATGGACATCGAGGGGCTCGGCGACAAGCTCGTCGAGCAGCTCGTGGCCACAGGCCTCGTGAAGGACTACGCCGACCTCTACTCGCTGACGGCGGACCAGCTCGAGCCGCTGGAACGGATGGGAAAAAAATCGGCGCAGGCCCTCGTCGAGCAGATCGCGGCCAGCCGCGACCGTGGACTCGTCCGCGTGCTCAACGCGCTCGGCATCCGCCACGTCGGCCCGAGGGTCGCCTCCCTGCTGTGCACGCGGTTTCCATCGCTCGACCAGCTCCGCGCGGCGAGCGTCGATGAACTCTCCGCCGTGGAGGATATCGGCCCGGTGATCGCGGCAAGCGTGCACGAGTGGCTGGCGAGCAGCTACGGCAAGCGCGTGCTGCGCGGCCTCGAACAGGCGGGCGTAACCCTCGACGTGCCGGAATCGGAGCGGGTGGCCGAGGGGCCGCTCACGGGCAAGACGCTGGTGGTGACTGGCACGCTCGCCGGCTTCTCGCGGCAGGAGGCCGAGGAGGCGATCCGCAAGGCGGGAGGTCGCGCGTCGGGAAGCGTATCGAAGAAGACCGACTACGTCGTGGCTGGCGACGAGGCGGGCAGCAAGCTGGAGAAGGCCACGAGGCTCGGCGTGACGGTGATCGACGAAAACGAGTTCCGCCGGCTGCTCGCCGGTGGCGGCTGACGGCTCCCTCAGCGCACGATCGGAAAGTCGGCCAGCTGCTGTTCGGCCACGGCGACCGGCGGGCGGGGCGTCGCGTTGCCCGCCGCAGGCAGGCTGGCAAAGACCTTTGGTTTCGAGAGGTCGGTCACGCCTGCGAGCGCGGCGGAGTCATGAGCCGCGGTACCGGAAGTCGCTGTCGCACCACGCTTGGCGATGGCGCGGCCAGCGAATTCCGGCTGGTCGTGAATATCACCGTCCTGCTAGGGACCGGCCCCGAAGAGCCAACGGTCGCGGGCATGGCTGGCGACCTGCTCCTCGCCGCTCTGCCAGATCGGCCGGCCCGATTCCCGCTCGTACGCATAGACGCTGAGCTTCGCCACGCCGCGTTGTTCCGATCGCTTGGCCAACACCACTTCCGGCGTAGATGTTTCGTTGCCTTTCAACGTGACACTGGTCGCCGGAATCCCGAGCAGGACCGCGTTCCGGTCGGTGCCGATCGCGCCCGCGCGGGCTTCGACCACCACTTCCGCCGTATCGCGATCCTTGGCCAGCAGGCAGCCCGAGGCCATCAATTGGTGCCGCAGGGCGCTCGTGGCATATTTGCTGTCGTCGACGTCGTCCATGAATGACGCGTCGAGGAACACGCTCCTGCCCGCCAGCGGTCGGACGTCGATCCGCATGACGGCCCGATCGATCGCCTGGGAGACAAGCAGTTGCTCCGTGGCGGTCCGCTTCGAATCGCTCATCCTCGTCGTGCCACAGCCCACCAGCACGGCCAACAGCGGCAGCATGACGGCCAGAGCCGGCCGCCAGCCCCACGGGTCGCTCGTCATGCTTCGCAGCGTATGGCTCATCAAAATGGTTCTCGCGAGGGGCATTGGGGCGGGGAAGGTAGCAAATTCGACCCCGTGAAGGAATGGCGGTAGCCGTGCCCTGCGACCGGTGGGGACGGGACCGAAACGTTCCGATACCACCCGTTTCGGCGATTACTTCCGCACCGCCAGCGGCAGTGCGAACAGTGCCATGGCCAGTCCCCAGAGCGGCTCGCCCGCCAGCAGGCCCACGAGCGGCCAGCCGACCAGCGCAACCCTGGCAACCAACTGCCGGGTCGGCGCACACCAGAGGCCGATCGCGAAGAGAATCTCGAAGGCCGTGACGCCGTGCGTGAGCAGGTTCGTCAGGTATTCCGAACGGTCCAGCAACGGCACGAGACCGGCAGCTCCGCTCCGCGGACTCGCGGCCAGATACCAGGCGGCCAGGCCATCCCACCAGGCATCCCCCTTGAGCTGTGCGAGTACGGCCGCCACGGCGATCGCCGTGGCGTGCACCTGCAGGAGCCCCTGCGAGATGCTCGCCCTCCAGTTTGGGCCTGGCGCAGTCTTCCCGCCCCGATCTTTCAGCCAGCGTTGCACTGAAAAATGCTCGCCTGCCGGGCCAATGGCGAGGCACCAGAGCAGGATCGACAGGCAGTCGTCGGCAGGCCCCGCGAGCATCGGGCCGCGGTGCAACAGCGACGCCCAGAGCACGGCCGCGAGCGGCGCGACCACGGGTGTCGCGATGCCGACGAGCAGCAGCGTGAAGACCACGCCCGTCGCAACAAAGAGCACGGTCAGCGCGATGGGCGACCCAGCCCAATCAAAGAGGGAGAACCCATACGGGGATCGCCACTCCTGCACGGCATCGGCAGGCAGGATGCCAGCGGTCCCAAACCACGCCTGCAGGTCGGCGGCATAGCTCCACCACGCCGCAAGGGCGATCGCCGCGGAGCCGATCCGCACCATCGCCAGCGGGCGGCTGTCGGTGGGACTGAACCAAAACCGGTTCCACGCCTCGCCCACGGCGGTGAAGCCGCCGGTGGACGACGGGTCTGACGCGGAACGAGCAGCGGCGGATGTCCGGGCATTCATCGCGTGGCCTCCGCGGCGTCGTCATCAATCGCGTCGTCGCCAGCGTCGGCGTCGGGACGCACGAGCGGCGCGACCTCGCCGCGGGGCTCCGAGCGGAGCAGTTGCACCTCGCCTCCGACCATGCGGATGCGGGCCGAGGAGGCTTGTGCCGGCGCCGCCGGCGGTCCTCCGCGATCCATCAGCGGTGTCCGCAGAACACGCACGACCACGTCCTCGGAACGCATGTCGTCGAACATGCCGCGACCGACGGCCGCCGCCAGTAGGCCGTCGCGGTCCGCGTCGTCCATGGCGATCGACCGCGCGAGCCGCCGCCACCGGGCAGCGCGTTCGCCAGTGAGTCGGCCGGGGAAACGCACTGGCGTGGCCTTCGCGTCTCCCTGCCGCCGCACCTCGATACCGAAGTCGCCATCCTCGTCGCTGCCGTAGGTGAGCCGGTAGTCGAAGCCCAGGTCGAGCCATGCCGGCACCATCCATGGGGCGAAGAGGCGGCTCTTGATCGTGCGTACCAGCAACGACGATCCGCTGGCGGTGTTGCCACCAATCGAGAGCACGAGACCCACCAGATAGACAGCAAGAAGCACCGTGACCGCAGCCTGCGTCATGGGCGAGGGCGTCTTGCGATCGGTTGAGTCATTCATACAAAGAAGCCTGTGTCGCGAAGAGTGGCGGTGCGGTTTCGCGAGCGTTTCCTTCCGAAAACAAGAAGCCCCGGCGGAAGCCGTGAGACTCCGGGGCGATACACCGCACAACCCACCGCTTCCTTAGGTTCAAGGGCTCGTTCCGTCGCTTCCGTTCCGGGCTTGCTGGCGAGGGCACGACCCGGCCGTCCAGTGTGATTCGCCCGCTCCCCGATCTCCAGTGCCTGCTGCCCACGGGATTTTTCCAGGGTTTTCGGCCGCTTCGCAGCCCCACGGCAGTGGCCCGCGTTGACAGGCCCACCATATCGCGATAGTTTTCTGGAGGCGGTTTGATACCGCCGCGGCTCCCCCATCGCATGAGCCACGTGCCCGCTGTCTCGGCGGCTGCGTGGCAATGGTGTTCCACGGGGGATTAGCTCAATTGGGAGAGCGTCTGGCTGGCAGCCAGAAGGTCAGGGGTTCAAATCCCCTATCCTCCACTCACATGTGGGGAGCCGCATTGTGTTGTGGGTAGCCGCATCGCCCGCATGAAGACGCCCGCTCAACCCGCTCCGCAGTCTGCGCCAGCTTGGGGCGAAATGGCGCAGGGTGAAATGGCGTGGGTGAATGGAGCGTTCATCCCCAGGCACTCGCTCTCCCTGCCCGTGGGCGACGCGGGATTCGTGTTGGGGGCGACTGTCACCGAGCAACTGCGGACTTTCCGCGGCCGGCTCTTCATGGCGGATGCGCATCAGGAGCGGCTCCGTGAATCCGTGCAGATCGTCGGCATCGATCCCGGCCGGCCGCTGGCCGAGGTGTTCGCGGCTGCGGAGGAGATCGCGGCCCGCAACCACGCCGCCGGCCCGGTCGACGACGACCTGGGGCTCGTCATCTTCGTCACTCCCGGCGACCAACCGTCGCAGCACGGTGGCAGGGGAGGCATGCCACGGACGGTGATCCACACCTTTCCGCTGGCGTTTCGGCTCTGGGCGGATGCCTACGAGCACGGCGTGCCGCTGCGGAGCGTGTCGGTCAGGCAGGTGCCCGACGCCTGCTGGCCGGTGCAGGCCAAGGTCCGCAGCCGCCTCCACTACTTCCTCGCCGACCGCGAAGCGCATGCCGCTGAACCGGGAGCCAAGGCCGTCGTCTGCCATCTCGACGGCCGGGTCAGCGAGACCTCCACCGCCAACATCGCGATCGTCCGCGATGGCACGATCCTCGCACCGCCGATGGCCGACGCACTCGCGGGTGTGAGTCTGCGGTGCGCCGAGAACCTCGCGGCATCGCTGGGGCTGCCCTGGACGACGCGATCGCTGACCGAGATGGATCTGGCCGCCGCCGACGAGATCCTGCTGACCAGCACTCCCAACTGCATTCTGCCCGCCACCCGCTTCAACGGCCGTTCCATCGGCACTGGTCGCCCGGGCGCGATCTACCAGCGTCTGCTGGCGGCATGGAGCGAGCAGGTGGGGCTCGACATCGCCACGCAGGCACGGGCACAGTCCGGCGACCGCGGCATCTGAACGATCGCGTAGGCAGACGCCTTCGCTGTGCCGCGCCTGGCCATGGTTGGCGGTAGCCGCAGTGGCCCGGGGTGCGAGCGTGCTCGGAGTGCCGCGGGCCGGCCTGCCCTCGCTCGTGCACAACGTGCTGGCAGTCCATGTCGCGGCACTGCCGCTGCTGATTCCCACCTGGGCCGCCCTCGCGGCCGGCTGGTGGCTCCTTTCGCCCAGCCATTCGCCGCGTGATCTGGCGGTTTTGTCGCTGGCGGTATATTTGATCGTGACTCCTGCGCACGAGGCTTTGCACGACATCCTAGGGTCCGGCTGCTGCTCCGGCCGCGGCTGGCACCACCAACCGGAGCCCGGCAGCCACCATCCTCTTCCTTCCGCCGGCTGGCACATTCATGCATCGCCCGCTCCGCCTCCTCCTGATCCTCGCACTCGCGGCGGTGGCCGTGCCGCTGGTGCCGTTCCTCGCCTTCGGAACGCGGCTCGATCATCTGGTGGCCCGCTGGCTCGATCCGATCCCCGCTCCCCCGGTGCTCGCGGCGGTCGAGGTGGGCGTGCTCGCCGCCGACCTGCTGCTGCCGGTGCCCTCGAGCATGGTGGCCACCCTCGGTGGTGCGCAGCTCGGCGTGGTCGTCGGCACGGTCTGCGGCTGGCTGGGCATGACGGCAGGTGCGATGGCGGGCTGGTGGCTCGGTCGCACCGCGGGCGCCGCGTCGCTCGCCAGCCTCACCGCTGACGAGCGAGAACGGCTGGCACGGCAGCAGCAGCGGTTCGGTCCGTTGGCGGTCGTCCTCACCCGGCCGCTGCCGCTCGTGGCGGAGGCGGCATCGCTCATGGCCGGCGCCGCCGGGATGGGATGCCGGGAGTTTCTCCTCGCCGCCGGCAGCGGCAACCTGGCCATCGCGTTGGTCTGGAGCATCGCCGGCGTTCTCGGGCGGCAGGCCGACTCGCTGCAGTGGGTGCTCGTGGGGTCTCTCGCGGTGCCGGTCATGATCACATGGCTGGTGTTGCGACGCACGTTGCAAACACCCTCGCGACAACTATGATCCGCTGCGGTCTTCGAGTCTGCAGTACATCTCGAACCACGACTCCTCACCACTCGCGAGACATGCCATGGAAGCGCTGAAGCCCCTGCTCGATCTCTTCCTCAACCTCGACGAGAAGTTGCACGAGATTCTCAACGTCTGGGGCCCGTGGACCTACGTGCTGCTGTTCGCGATCATCCTCTGCGAGACCGGCCTCGTGGTCACTCCCTTCCTGCCGGGCGATTCCCTGCTCTTCGCGGCGGGGGCCATGGCGGCGCTCCACTCGGATTCGCTCAATATCGTCGTGCTACTGATCCTGCTTTCGATCGCCGCGGTGCTTGGCGACACGATCAATTATGCCATCGGCCGGGCCGTCGGCCCCCGCGCCTTCCGGATCAACGCCTGGTTCCTGAAACACGAGCATCTGGTCAAGACGCAGGAGTTCTACGACCGCCACGGTGGCAAGACGATCGTGCTCGCCCGTTTCGTGCCGATCATCCGCACGTTCGCCCCGTTCGTCGCGGGCGTCGGCAAGATGAACTATCCGCAGTTCCTCTACTACAACGTCGTCGGCGGACTGGCCTGGGTTCTGATCTGCACGCTGGCCGGCTATTTCTTCGGCGGGATGGAGATCGTGAAGAAGAATTTCGAGTTGGTGGTGGTCGGCATCGTGCTCGTGTCGGTGTTGCCAGTGGCCTGGGAACTCTGGGCCGCCCGCCGGCGTGCCGTCGCGAAGTGACGCCGCTTCCGCGGGGACGAGATTGCGTCGTGTCCTTGTGTTCGTGTGGATATAGCAAGTTAAAAACTTGCTGCCACGGGGTGGAATGCCGGGTACAGCAAGTTCAAAACTTGCTGCCACGGAGGCAGAGTGACGTGCCTTACGCGAGCGAGGCCTCGACGCGGTCGAACACCGCGTCGAATGCCTGACGCGTGCGGATAGTGAGCGACTGCACCTCCGCCACGAGGTCTTCCGGGCCGTGGTAGCCCAGGAGGTGGGCGAGCGTCCGCTGCTCTGACTGCACCGACGGGAAGTCGTGGCGGCCTGGTGCATCGAGCAGCCGCAGATGCCCCTCGATGGCCCGCAGTTGGCGGTATGCCTGCTCCAAAAATGTGAATTCCCCGCCGAAGAGATGCCCCGGCGCCTGCAACCGCTCGAGGGCCGTGAGCGTCTCCGGAGTGCGGAGCGTGGGTTCCCGCCCGCCGTGCACGAGCTGCAGCATCTGCGCGACGAACTCGATATCGACCACGCCGCCTGGACCACGTTTGAGGTTCGTCGCGCGGGCACCCTCTTCCATGCGATGTCGCATCCGGCGGATCTCGGCAACCTCGGCCGCGGTCCACCGCCGTTCATAGGCGGCGGCATGCACGATCCGCATCGCCCGCGCCGCTGCCGCGGGGCCGCCGACGACGACCCGCGCCTTCACGAGCGCCTGCCGCTCCCAGATGGCAGCCGGGCCATCCTCGGCAAAGTAGCGGGCGAAGTCGTCGAGTGACAGGGCTGCCGGTCCGCTGCGGCCGCTAGGACGCAGCCGGGAATCCATTTCATAGAGCCGGCCGTGGGGTCCGAAGGCGTTGAAAACCTTCATCGTCCGTTGCGAGAGCTCCGCGAAGAAGTGGGCGTTGGTCGTGCCCTCGACGCTCCGCCTCGTGCGGCGGCGGTGGAAGGAGATGCCGTCGTGGTCGTAGAGAAACACGAGGTCCACGTCGCTGGCATAGTTCATCTCGCGGCCGCCGAACTTCCCCATGGCAAGGACGACAGGCCCGGCCCGCACGCCCACGGTCTCACCCTGCCCCGCCATGGGCTCGCCCAGCCGCTCCACGAGCTTCTCCTCCTCGCGGGCCATCACCACCCGCAGGATCGATTCCGGTATGGCCGAGAGCGCGGCGGTCGTCTCCGTCACGTTCTGCCGGCCGAGGATGTCACGCACCCCCACCCGCAGCTGCTGCGAAGCCTTGAAGGCATGGATGATCGGCTCGAGATCGACCGCCCCCTTGCAGAGTTCCATGAGGGTCGCGTCGAGTTCGGCCGGTGAGGGCAGCCGCGGAACGACGAGGCTGTCGAGCAGTTCGTCGATCATGCCCGGATTGCTTACCAGCAGTTTGGCGAGGAAGGGGCTCGACGAGCAGAGCCGCACCGTCAGGTCGAGCGAGGGTGGATGGAAGCTGAACAGTTCCCAGAGCACCCCCTTTCCGCCGAGGGAATCGCTGACGGCGACGAGATTCACGAGGGTGGCATCGGGGTCGGGCGTGGTGGCGATGGCCGCCAGCAGCCGGGCCGCGATCGCCGCCAGAAAATGCCGGCACCGCCGCGTCGAGAGAAACCGCACCTTCTCTTCGCCCAGGCTTTCGATCGCCCGGTGTGCGGCGGCGACGTCGCGGAAGCCGTGCCGCGACAGCACCTCGCGGACGAATGCCTCCGGCGGCGACGGATCCAGCACCAGGTCGACCTCCGGCTCGGGCTCCGCATCCTCTGGAAAGGCGTCGTGGAGCAGGTGGTCGAGGATGCGGCGGTTCATGTCCGTCGCCTCCGCCAACTCGCGGCGGAGCCGATCGGCAGCCGCCTCGCCCGTGCCGTAGCCCATGCGGACCGCCAGCCGGGCAAATTCGACCGGATCCCGCGGCACGACATGTGTCTGGCGATCGTAGAGGATCTGGAGCCGGTGCTCGACGGTCCGCAGGAGCGTGTAGGTGCGTTCGAGAATGCTGCGTTCCTGGTCGGTCAGTCCGCCCGCCTCCGCGAGCCGCCGCATCGCCTCGAGCGTGGTGCCGGTGCGAACCTGTGGCGCGTCGCCGCCGCTCAAGAGTTGGAGGAATTGGATCGTGAACTCGATGTCGCGAATCCCGCCCCGGCCGTTTTTGACGTCGGCGTCATCGGTCCCGTCGCGGACGGCCCGGTGTTCGATCCGTCGCTTGAGTGCCTTGATGCCGCTGATGTCGGCCCGCGTCAGCCAGCGGCGGTAGATCCACGGCTCCATCTCGGCGAGCACCCGCGCTCCCAGGGCCGTGTCGCCGGCGATGCACCGGGCCTTGACCCACGCCTGGCGTTCCCAGGTGCGGCCGTGACGGTCGTAATATTGCAGCATCGCCTCTTGCGACAATGTCGCCGGGCCATTCGCACCGTGGGGCCGCAGCCGCAAATCGACCCGGTAGGCGATCCCCAGATCGGTCGGCTCCGCGATCAATCGCACCGTCTCCTGCACCACGCGTTCGAAGAACTCGGCGTTCGCGCAGGGCTTCGGGCCCTCCACGCGGCCATCCGTGGAATGGATGAACACGAGGTCGATGTCACTGGAATAGTTCAGCTCCGTGCCACCGAGCTTTCCAAGAGCGATCACCGTGAGGCTGGCATGCTCTCCCGCCGGTCCGCGGGGAATGCCGCGCAATTTTTCCAACCGCGACACGGCCGACGCGACCGCCGCCTGGACGACGCAGTCGGCGACGTGCGAGATCTGCGTCACCACCGTCTCCAGTCGCTGCCCGCCGACGATGTCGCCGTAGGCGATGCGGAGCGTCTCGCGTCGTTTGAAGCGGCGGATCGCACGCATCACGCAATCGGGCTCCGTGAGCAGGGCCGTCTCGGCGGCGAGCGATGCGGCCAGCCCCTGGCGACTCTCGGGCCGTCCCTCGCCCACGCGGACCTGCTCCCACGACTCCGGATCGAGGATCACCAATTCGGCGAGATACGGGCTGGCCGAGAAGAGCTTGAGCAGGATCTCGAGGCTTCGCGGATCACGCTGGAAGAGCGTGCCGGTGGAGAGCGGACTGCGGACGGCGCCGATGAGCCGTTCGACCGCGACGAGCACCCGGTCGGGATCGCTGACATTCGGGAGAAGCGACGCCAGCCGTCCGCAGAGAAACGCGAGCAGGTCGAGCGTGAGTCCGTGCGCAGCGAGGCCGCAGAGCGAGCGGTGGGCCAGCAGGGGATCCGAGAGGCCTGCACGGCGGCCCCACTCCGCCGCGGCGGTGGGCTCATCGAGGAGCCGCTCCATCTCCGCGATCGAACCGGGGAAGTCCGGCGGCACGGTCAGGCTCCGGGGGGCGTGTCGGCCGGAGACGCGTCCGATTGTCCAGACGACGCCAGCCGGCCGTGAGTGATGTTCGTGAGGCCGATGTCGTAGAGCGTGGGGGAAGCCGCCCCATCGTCTTCGGAGAAGAGATGCTCCAGTGGCGTCGCGTCAGCAAGCCCGTCGGCGACGTCGCCGGCCAGCGACCAGGCGCCGGCCGCCTGGATGTCGACGTCGACGAGCCGACCGACGAGCCGCAGCGGCGCGTCGAACACCACGATCCGGTCGCACATCGTCCGGCCGGTAAGCTGCGCGACTCCATCAGGGGATGCGGGCTGCTCACCCTGCCTTCGTTCCTCGCGCACCGAAAGCCCCTCGACGAGCACCTGTTGCCGAGTGCCGATGAACCGCAGATTGCCGGCGAGGCTCACGGCCGCCTGGGCCTCGAGCAGCGCCTGGTTGCGTTCCTTCTTCACCGCCTCGGGCACGTCGTCGGGCTGCCGGTCGAAGGCTTTCGTGCCGGGCCGTGGGCTATATTTGAAGATGAAGCTGTTCTTGAAGTCGGCGGTGCGGACCAAGTCGAGCGTGGTCTGGAATTCGGCGTCGGTCTCGCCGCAGAAGCCGACGATGAAGTCGCTCGTCACGGCCGCGTGCGGGATCGCCTCCCGCAGCCGGCCGAGCATCTCCATGTATTCGCCGATCGAATAGCCGCGTTTCATCCGCGTGAGCACGGCGTCGGAGCCGTGTTGCGCCGGCACGTGGAGATAGTGGCTCACCTTCGGCAGGTCGCGGACGGCCGCGATCAGGTCGTCGGTCATGTCCCGCGGATAGTTGGTCACGAACTTGATCCGGTCGAGGCCGTCGATCGCGTCGAGCAGCACGAGCAGGTCGGCGAGACGCGTCGTTGCCCCGCCGTCCTTCCAGCGGTAGCTGTTGACGGTCTGGCCGATGAGTGTGATCTCCCGGCAGCCCTCGGCGACGAGCTTCCTCGCCTCGGCGACGATCGTCGCCGGCGCACGGGCCTGCTCGGGGCCGCGGACGTGCGGCACCACGCAGAACGCGCAGAACTTGTCGCAGCCGGTCTGCGTCCGCACGAAGGCCTGAAACGGAGTGGGCCGCATCTGCGAGTCGCGGTCGGGGTCGTAGCTCTCGAAACTCTCCGCGATCGCCTCGCGGCTGCCGCCGGTGCGGTCGAGGCTCACCTCCAGCCGTGGTCCGCCGCCGGCGAGCACCTCGTCGACGAGACCGGGCACGCGGTGGAGTTGTCCAGGGCCGACGACCAGATCGACCCAGGGGGCCCGCTTGCGGACGAGTTCCTGATCCTTCTGGGCCATGCAGCCGAGCACGCCCACGACGAGTCCGGGCCGCTGCTGCTTTTCGAGGCGGATCCGGCCGAGGGCGGAGTAGATTTTGTCTTCCGCATGCTGCCGCACGCTGCAGGTGTTGTAGAAGACGGCGTCGGCCTCGGCGGTGGTGCGGGCCATCTCCCAGCCCTGCCGGCGCAGGGCGGCGACGACGAGCTCGCTGTCGAGCACGTTCATCTGGCAGCCGACGGTTTCGATCCAGAGCCGTTTCGTCATGGCGTGGATTCTAGCCTCTCCGCGGGCAAAACCCATACGCATGAGCCGGCGGGGGGCCCTTCCCTCAGCGCGGCAGGATCGCGTCCAGCAGATGCTTCGTGGCGTCTGGAACGGCGGCGCGGATGGCAGCCACCTGCCCGGCATCCAGCGTCTTGGCCCACGCGGCGACCAACTCCCGCTGGCGATCGGGCACGACGTTCCACGCAACCCGTCCATCGCTCGCCCCGCCGAGCGCCTCGGCCAAATCGCGAAGCATCTGCTCATCTGAGGCGGACCGGTAGGCCGGGTTCCGCGCGGCCTGGGCGAAGAACCAGATGTTGGGCAGCACCATCAGCGGCTGCTGGGCGTTGCCGAAGACGCCGCGGACCGTGCCCGCCAATCGGCTCTCTTCGGCGAGGTTGGCGCGGATCAGGTCGAACGGGAGCTTGGCCTGCGGGATCGACGGCTCGAACTCAATCGCCTCGTAGTCATCCTGGACAGTTCGCCGCGGGACCACGCGGCGGACTTGCGGAGCGGCGCGTTGCGGTGAAGATCCGGTCGTGAGTGGAGCCACCTATTCCAGCGCCGGCGTCAACCTCGAGCTCTACCGCGAAGGTATGGCCCGCCTGCCCGCGCACATGCGGCGGACGCAGTGCCCGCGGGTGATGAGCCAGGAGGGGGGCTTCGCGGCCCTCTTCCAGCTCGACTTCAAGGGGCTGTTCTCCCGCGGCTATGTCGACCCGCTGCTCGTCTCCTGCACCGACGGCGTGGGTACGAAGCTGAAAGTGGCGGTGAATGCCGGCATCCACCACACGGTCGGCAGCGATCTGGTGGCGATGAGCGTCAACGACGCCCTCTGCACCGGCGCCGAGCCGCTCTTCTTCCTCGACTACGTCGCCATGTCGCACGACGATCCCGCCCTGCTCGAGCAGATCGTGCGGGGCATCGCCGATGCCTGCGTGGAGTGCGAGTGTGCGCTCGTCGGTGGCGAGACGGCGATCCTGCCCGACATGTACCACGGCGGCGACTACGACCTCGCCGGATTCTGCGTGGGCGTGGTGGAGCGGTCGCGGGTCGTCGACGGCAAGCAGATCCAGCCGGGGGACGTCGCCATCGGCATCGCCTCGAGCGGCTTTCATTCCAACGGCTACAGCCTGGTGCGGAAGGCCGTCTTCGAGATGGGTGGCCTCAAGGGGACCGACCGCGTCGGGTCGCTCGGCGACAAGACGGTCAATGACCTGCTGCTCGAGCCGACGCGGCTCTATGCCCGGCCGGTGAAGGCGGTGCTTCGCCACTATCGCGTGAAGCAGGTCGTGCACGGCATCGCCCACATCACCGGTGGCGGGCTCGTCGAGAATCTGGCGAGGATCGTTCCCGACCACGTGCAGGTCGTCCTTGAGCGGGGTTCGTGGCAGATGCCGGGCGTGTTTCCCTGGGTGCAGAAGCTCGGTGGCATCGACGCGGCCGAGATGGACCGCGTCGTTCTGCGGTAGGCGGTGCCCGCCTTATCTCCTTCGCCAGGGCGAGTCAAAGATCGCTGAAGCGATGCCCCGGTCCATGAGGAGACGGAGGCGAAGGGGTCGGCGAAAGCTCGAGGAGCTTTGGGCTATCCTGCCCACGCGACGAGACTTTTGCCGCCCCGAAGCCGGTGACGCACCAAAGTCGGGTGGGTTCTAGCTGCCACAAACGCCTTCGGCCGCTGCCCAGATGCCCCGGCCTGGGTGTGTCCCCGTGGAGAACACACCCAGGCCATGGGGGCGGTTTGCTGGACCGGAACCGGGTGCCCGCTCAGGTGAGGTGGTAGGCCGACTCGCCGTGCTCGGCGATGTCGAGTCCTTCGGCCTCGGCGCTCGGGCTGACGGTGAAGCCGATCGCCTTGTCGATCAGGAAGCCCAGGACCAACGAACAGACGAACGCATAGCCGCCGCACCAGAGCAAACCTTGCAACTGGATCAGCAGCTGGCCGACACCGCCGACGGCCGGACGGATCGCGAACCAGCCGACCAGGAGGGCCCCGAGCACACCCCCCACGCCGTGCACGCCGACGACGTCGAGCGAGTCGTCATAGCCCAGCTTCGGCTTGGCCTGAACGGCGAGGAAGCAGACGATGCCACCGAGAATCCCGATGATCAGCGCCGACAGCGGGCTGACGTGGCCGGCGCAGGGAGTGATCGCCACGAGTCCGGCCACCATGCCGGAGGCGAACCCGAGCGACGTGGGCTTCCCGACCTTCCACCACTCGGCGAACAGCCAGGAGCCCGCCGCGGCACTGCCCGCGATCGCCGTCGTAGCGAACGCCAGCACGGCCACGCCGCCGGCGACCGGGAGGAAGTCCTTGCCGACAGCGATCGCCGAGCCGGCATTGAAGCCGAACCAGCCCACCATCAGCATCGCGGCCCCGATCAGGGTCCACCCCACGTTGTGCGGAACGAACTGGGCGCTCGGATAACCGCGACGCTTGGGCAACAGCATGAGCAGCGCCAGGGCTGAAACGCCGGCGAGCACGTGCACGACGGTGCCGCCCGCGAAATCGAGCACGCCCTTCTGGAACAGCCAGCCGTTGACGTTCCACACCCAGTGGCAGACCGGGTTGTAGACGATCGTCGCCCAGAGCACCGTAAACAGGCACCAGGCGCTGAACTTCACCCGTTCGGCGACGGCACCCACAATCAGCGCCGGCGTGATGATCGCAAACATCATCTGATAGATCGCGAACAGGAGCTCCGGCACGCCGTTCGGGGTGGCTTCCACCGTGTCGCCGCTGGTCACGATCCGCTCGTAGGAGTTGGTGCCGTCCACGTTCAGTTCCGCGAACGACTGCATGAAGACGAGTCCCGGATCCCAGCCCAAAAAGCTGTGCTTGGGCAGATCCTTGCCATCCGGCCCCTTGCCGGCGTCGATCGCGATCGCGGAGGGCACGGCGAACGCCATGTTGTAGCCGTACGCCACCCACTCGATGGCGACCAGCGGAACGCACACCATCACCAGAAGAAACATATTGAGAACGTTCTTGGCACGCACCATGCCGCCGTAGAAGAGGGCGAGCCCCGGCATCATGAAAAACACAAGCGCCGCACTGACGAGAATCCAGGCGACCGACCCGGTGTCGTAGGTGCCCTTCAAATGCGGAGCCGCGTGCGCGACCTGCTCGCTGGCGGCCTGGGCAAAGGCCTCGCCGGTCCCTGCGAAACCGGCCAACAATGCCACCATCAGTCTTCCCATTCGCACCATCGAATCGATCCTTTTCAAAAGGGTTCAGACACCGACGCCCCGCGCTCGCCCCACGCGATCGCACTCCGCCAACGGGCCCGATGCACACTGTGGCCAGATAATGGAGCACATTCCTGGTGAAAACAGGCAGGGTGGCCAAAAATCGCCCCAAAGCGGCTGCCTTGAACCGGCGTCGGCTCCCCCATTCCACGAAGACTCCGCGGGCCCGTGGATAAGTTTTGGCGGGGCTGCGGGATAATGCCCGTAGGGCGGGGTTCTAGCCAAGCTACTGCCACCCGAAAACGCCCCGACTGGCAACAACTCCTCCTTGTCATCTATGCGCGAACCCGACCCCCACGTTCTCTTGGTGCAGCAGCTGTTCGTGCGGCATCAGCCGCAGCTGCGGGCGTTCGTGCTCTCGCTGTTGCCCGATCTCGCGGGGGTCGACGACGTGATGCAGGAGGTGTTCCTTACAGTCACGACCAAGGCGGACGATTTCCAGACCGGCACGAACTTCATGGCCTGGGCGGTGACGATCGCCCGCCACAAGGTCTTCCACGCGCTGCGGCGGCTGAAGCGGCCGGTGATCAGCGGGGCCACGCTCGACGCTCTGGCGGCGGCCTGCCCCGAGGTGGTCGCCGACGACCGCCGGCTCAAGGCACTCGCCGACTGCATGCAGAAGCTCGCGCCGCGGGCTCAGGAGCTCATCCGGCTCCGCTACCACCACGAGCACTCGCCCGGAGAGATCGCCACCCGGCTCGCCCGCACCGTGAATTCGGTGGGCGTAGCCCTGTCGAAGGCCCGCGTCGCCCTCCGCGAGTGCATCGAAAAACAGATCGCCCAGGCCGATGCCCCAGGAGCGAGCGTATGACCGACAGCACGCCCAATTTCGGCCTCCCTTCGTCCGAGCAGTCGGATCCCGGCAGCTATCTGGACCAGCTCATCAACGGCTATTTCGACGGCCTGCTCACAGACGACTCGATGCGGGAGTTCGAGGCGGCCATGCAGGAATCGGCGGCTGCCCGCCAGCGGTTCTGGGAACTCGCCTCGGTCCATGCGGCCAGTCGCGACGCGGCCCGGATGGTCTGGGGCGACGCCGAGCGGGTCCACGCCGCGGATGGAATGTCTGCCGCGCCCGCCGATGCTGAGGGCCGCGATCGTGCGATTGGCCGCGTTGGCATCAGCCGCCTCGTTGCCGCGGTGCTCGTCTCGCTGGTTGTAATGGGCATGTCGGCCCTGCTCTGGAGCGTCGGCGGCCCCATGGGGCTCTGGCCTTCGGTCAGGGCTTCACTCGGCATCCCGGAATCGGCGATTGCCGAGATCAGTCGGACCCGATACGCGACCGAGGCCGGCTCCACCGAGCCGCTCGCGGCTGGCCGCAGGATCGGCAGGCAGCGGCTCGCGGTGGCCTCCGGGGTGGTGGAGATTGCGGTGCGAAACGGCGTGGTCCTCGTTGTCGAAGGCGATGCGGAAATCGAGGTGGTCAGTGAAAACCTCGCGTTCCTCACGCGGGGCACCGCCGTCGTGCGGCTGCCGCGAGGCCTGCCGGGCTTCGTCCTCGAAACGCCGACGGTCACGATCGACGCCCGCGGAGGACAACGCGACGGCGAGTTTGCCGTCGCGATCGGAGACTCCCTGACCGCAGACGTGCAGGTCTATTCCGGAGACGTCGTTGCCGCCGCCACCGCCACAACGGGCAACGGCCGGTTTCCGCGGCGGATCGGGGAGGGCACGGCCATACGCTTCGCGGCAGCGGGGGACTCGGAGCCAGAAGACTTGTCGTTCGACCAACGGCGGTTCGTCCGGCGGCTGACGCCAGAGCCGGGCCGAGGCTTCCACCTGGAGGGCCACGAAAGGCCACCAGACGTCAATTTCGGCACGCCGGGCATCGCCCAAGTCGACGTCACCCGCGCGCCGGGGCCGGTCGTCATCGACGGAAAGCTCGACGAATGGAATCCGGGGGGCTTCTTTCGGCGGAGGCGGCTGGACCTGCCCGATGATGAAGACTGGATCGAGGGGCGGATGATGTACGACGACCGGAATCTCTACATCGGGGCCCGCGTCGGCGATCCCGCGCCGATGCGAAACTGCGTCAATCCGGACCTCGATCCCCGCCGGATCTGGCACGGCGGGGCGCTGCAGGTTTTCCTCTCCGTGGATCGCGGCATGGGCTGGCCGGCCGACGGATCGATCCCTGGCTACTACCGGGATCGCCGGCTGGTGGCAGGCCTCGCCGACATCCAAAAGTCGGAGAATCCGAAGCTGCTGACGGTGATCATGTGGCACCAGGCCACGGCCGGGAAAAGCCGGCTTCTGGTCGAGAAGCAGATGGCCGGGGGCGGGATCGTGTTCGATCCCGAGGGGGCGGACGGCGTCTTCGTGCAGGCCGCTGACGGTAAGGGCTACACGCTCGAATATGCCATCCCATGGACGGTGCTCGGCGCCGAGGACGATCCGCCACGCAGCGGCGACACGCTGGCCGCGGCGTGGGAATTGCATCTGAGCGACGACACGGGCCGCATCTGGCGGAACCAGATCATCGAGATTCGCAATCCAGCGGAGCCGCGTGGAATCTATCTCTATGAGCGGGCCACCACGTGGGGACGGGCCGACTATCGGTAGCGGGACGTGTCTGAAACAAAGGTAGGGGAAGGGGAGGAACCATCATGAAACGCGTGGCAAGACATGGCTTTACCCTCGTCGAGCTGTTGGCCGTGATCGTGATCATCGGCTTGCTCTTGGGGCTGCTTCTGCCGGCGGTGCAGGCGGCACGGGAGGCGGCCCGACTGACCGGCTGCATGAACAACCTCAAGCAGATGGGGATCGCCACCCACAACTTTGAAAATGCCCGGCAGGGGTTCCCACCGTCGATGACCGGCGCGGCGTATGAAAATACAAATGGCTACAACGGCGGGACTGGCCTGCCATTTTTTGCGGTGCTGCTTCCCTACATGGAGGAGAATCGGGCTGCGGCCGCGGCCGGGTTACGCATCGATTACAGCCAAGGGCACTTTGGCCAGCAGTGCTGTGCCGCCGACGACTTCAGTCAGGCGACATTGGATAATACGTCCCGCCTTCGTAATCTCAGGATGCCGTTCTGGAATTGCCCGACTCGCGGTGCACGGCGGTGGGCTTCGCTCGACTACGGCATGTTGATTATCCAGGACTTTAATTACGCGTCCGGTGCCGATCACCGGTGCTCGATCACCGCGACAGGAACGACAAATGCAGGAGCGTGTGCCCCGAGCCTGACCAGTGCGGCATCGGGCCCGCAGGTGCTCAACGTCGCGATGGGGCCAATCAATTCGAGCGGCTACGTCACCACGCATTTACGGGTTCGGAAGGTAAGCACGACCACCAGCACGACGAGCTACAGCTGGTACCCGCGAACTCGCACGAAGGACGTTCTCGATGGGCTCTCCAAGACTGCGATTCTTTCCGAAAAGCATCTCGCCCAGCAGGAAATCCGCGGAGCGAGTTTCTCGGGTGCCGACCGGTGCGTCAGCACCGGATATGATGTCGGCGCGTTTAATGCTTATGACGGGAGTCTCGGCCGCAACATGCCGGGGCTGCCCGTCAACACCGTCTGGGCCGGCGCCATCGCGCGGGGGCCCGCGGAGTGCTCGGTCAACGTGCACATCGGCTCCTGGCACAGCGGGATTTGCAACTTCCTGCTCGCGGACGGCTCCGTGAACGGCATCGCCGTCAACCTCGACACCACCAACCTCTGGCGGCTTGTCCACCGCCGCGACGGCCAGAACCTGGAGCTGCCGTGACACGCACCGCGTGCCGTCCGCTGGGCGGGTTTATCTCGGTCGCCGTCGTCCTCGCCGCCATCGCGGGCGGATGCGGCCGGTCAGGCATGCATCGCGTGTCGGGCCGTGTGCAATTCGCCGATGGGTCGCCATTGCGGGCCGGGCGGGTGGTCGTCGAGTACGACGGCGCCCAGAAGGGCGGCGCCTGGGGCCGGATCAAGGAGAACGGCAGCTTCACGATCGGCACGCTCTCCGAGAACGACGGCATGAAGGCTGGCACCTACAGCGTGACGATCCGGGATGCCTTCGAGCCGGCGACCCGGCCCGACAAATCCGCCACGCCGCTCGTGCATCCGCGGTTTCTCAGCCCCGCCACCTCCGGCCTCTCTTTCGAGGTGCCGAAGCAGACCAGGTGGGACATCGTCGTCGAGAAGCCGTAGCACTTGCCCGCAAGAGTGGCACGCAGGTCTTTCTTTACCCTTGTGGATAAGTTTTCCCGCCTCACGGGGATTGCATGAGCCAATTTCGCTCGGCCCCGGTGCACCACCAAGAAAATCTCATCATGCGACAAACGCTTTTCCTCGTCACGGCCGTATTGGCCGCCTGCTGCGGTTCCATCGCCCTTGCCCAGCACGGCAACGACCTCACGCCCGACAAGCAGGGCGTCTACGCCGTCCCGCGGATGGCCAAGCCCCCGGTTGTCGACGGCACGATCGATCCGGAGGAGTGGAGGGAGGCTCTCGCGATCGGCGGCCTCGCCTCGCAAAACCCCGGCGGCAACCAGCTCATCATGCGTCCCACGACCTATTTCCTGGCGTGGGATGCCGACAATCTCTACGTCGCCTGCCGCACCTGGCTCATGCCCGGCTACAAGCCGCGAGTGAGCGGCCGCGCGCCCGGCACGGCCACCGCTTTCGACGACGGGATGGAGTTTAACCTCCGGCCGATGGGCAGAAACATCCCCGAAGGGGCGACCGACAACTCCTACAAGTTTTTCATCACCTGCTTCGGCTCCGACGGCGACCTCGGGAGGGTGTCGGTCGGCCAGATCTTCCGCAACTGGCGGCCCCACTTCAAAACGGCCGTGCGGCTCACCGAGGCCGGCACCGCCCCCTTGGGCGGCCGCTGGTGGGAGGCGGAGATCGTGATGCCGGCCAAGGACTTCGAACTCGTCGGCCCGAATCGCCCAGGCGACATCTGGAAGATGCTGCTCGCCTTCAACCACATCCCGGGCTTTTTTCAGGCGGCGGTGCCGCTGGGCAGCAGCTACTTCGATTCGACCGGCTGGCCGACGATGACGCTCGTCGAAAACACGCCCGCCGTGCAGGTGACGATGGACGAACTGCCCGGCCTCAAGGACGGCGTGGCCGCAGCGCGGATCACCGCCCACAACCCGACGGCGAAGCCCGTCTCGCTCGACGTGGAGGCACGCATCGAGAACCTCGCCGATCCGAAGCAGCCCGTCGCGCTGCTCGACAAGCAGACGAAGCTCGAGGTCGCGCCGGGGCAGACGGCGGAGTTTCGCCTCGATGAAAAGCTGCCGGGGGATCTCGGCAAGGACAGGGGGGCCGTCTCGTTTCGCGTGACCGATGGTGGCCGCGAGCTCTACCGCTACTACGCCTTCCTCACGCTCGGCTATCCCGACAACTGGGTGAAGTACACGCCGCCCAAGGAGGCGTTTCCGGTGACCGTGGGCTTCAATCCCGTGCGCAACAACGTCAGCCTCGTGGCCGATGCGAATGATCTCGACGACCCACGGTCGGCCAAGCAGGTAAGGTACAGCGTCGCCCGCGAGGGGGAGGCCACTCCGATCGTCTCGGGCACGCTGACTACCATCGCCTACAACGCCTTCGAGTCGCTCCTCAAGCTGCCGCAGTTGCAGCCGGGCACTTACACGGTCGCGGCCACGATGGACCTGGCCGATGGCAAGTCGCTCGGGCCCGTGCAGCGGTCGTTCCAGAAGCGCGACGAGGCGCAGGAGTTTGCCGGCTGGTGGAACCAGCCGATCGGCGACACGGAGCGGGTGATCAAGCCGTTCACGCCGCTCACGGTCGAGAAGAATGCGGTCGGCGTCTGGGGCCGCTCGTTCACGCTCGATGCCGTCGGCCTGCCCCGGGCGATCATGTCGAACGGCAAGGCGGTGCTCGCCGCCCCGGCCCGGATCGTCGCCGTGATCGGCGGCAGGGAACAGTCGATCGATCTGACAGGCGGCCTCGAGATCACCGAGCAGAAGCCGTGGCGGGTGGCCTTCAAGGGCAAGGCAACCGGCGCGGGGCTGCTCTTCACGACCACCGGCAGCGTCGAGCAGGACGGCCTCGTGACGGTGAACCTCTCTTATGCCCCGGCCGGTAAGGAGCCTGTGGCACTCGACGCCCTGCGGCTCGAGTTTCCACTCTCGGGCAGGGAGGCGCAGGCCCTCAACTGCATGGGCCCCGGCGGCAACTTCGCCACGCTGTCGGCGGAGGTTCTCACGCCCGAGAAGACAGGCCGGCTTTGGAGCACGCTCCAGCTCGGAGCGGGTGGCACCGGACTGACCGTCGGCACGTTCTATCCTGACGTCTGGATCGGCAACGAAGAGCGCGGCTTCTATTGGTGGGCAGACAGCGACGAGGGCTGGATGCCGGCCGACGACGTGGCCGCCCACGAAGTCGTCCGCGAGTCGGGGCCCGAGGCCGCGGTCGTGCTCCGCAACAACATCATCGGCAAGCCGGCCGAGCTGACCGGCTCGCGATCGCTCACGTTCACGTACAACGCCACCCCCTTCAAGCCCTTCCCGAAGGGCTGGCGGGCCACGATCAACGCCGAGGACGGCACGTTCGGAGGTCCCCACAAGCAATACACCGACGCAACCACGAAGAAATCCTACGACGGCACGCAGTGGCTCTCGGCACCGGCCCCGCCGGCCGACTGGGCCCGCGTGTGGGGCGAGTTCAAGGTGAAGGCCGATGCGAAGGTCCGCGAGCAGCAGCCGTTCGACCCGCTCGCGGCCCGCCGGAAGGAATACGTCCACAACTCGCTCGCGCTCATGGGCTATGGCACCCGGTCGGGCGACGGCGCTGTCGAGAACTACTTCCGCCCGGAATGGGATGAAAACACGCTCTGCCCGTCGCAGCAGGACTATTTTCTCTGGCTGGCGAAGCGTGCCTTCACGGAAGGCGGCCTGCGATCGATCTACTGGGACATCTTCTTCGTCCGCGCCTGGTCGGGCGAGCGGAACGGCATGGCCTACCGGCTGCCCGACGGCCGGCTCCAGCCGACCTACAACGGCCTGAACCTGCGGAAGCTCTCGATACGGCTGGCGGCGCTGCAGGACGAGCTCGGGCTGTCGCCGGGCGGCGTGTCGGTCCACTCGAGCAACTGCTTTCCGTTCGTGGCGTTTCCCTGGGTGGCCGCCGGGCTCGATGGCGAATGGGCCTTCATGAACGACGCCTCCACCCGCGACTGGGTCGACAACTATCCCCCCGACCGGATGCGGGCCCTCAACACGCCGCAGAATTACGGCGTGCCGCTCACCTGGATGAGCATCAACCAGATCACCGATCCGGTGCGGAAGGGCCGCGTGTGGCGCGGGTTCTACGACTGGACCCGCTTTCACGACTGCAACTGGTATGGCTGGGACGGCTATCGGCCCCGCGACACGCTGATCGACTGGGGCCTCAACGACGAACGGCTCCGGTATGTGCCCCACTGGCGCAATACGGCCATCACCTCCGCCGACCCCGAGGTGCTCGTGGCCTACTGGCAGCTGCCGGGCCGCGTGTTCGCGATGGCGTTCAACCACGATGGCAAGGAAGTGAAGAACGCCGCGCTCAAGGTCGATTTCGCGGCGCTCGGGCTCACGGGCGGCCCGGTGACGGTGAGGGAACTGCGGGGCATCGACGGCCACAACGGCCAGCTGCCGAAAGACCAGCCCGATCCCGCCCCGACGCTCGACGCCGGCACAAACACCGTGGCGGTGCCCGGGCTCGAGCCCCACACGGCCCGCTACATCGGCCTGCGGGTTTCAAACCCGGCCGAACTCGAGCGGCTCAAAGCTGATTTTCAAGCCGTCGGCAATGGGGCCGCGGTCTCTGACGAAATGCTCGACTGGGGGCTGGCGGAGAAGCCGGCCGCGTTCTTCGCGGCCGGCAAGGCGCCGGCGGTGAAGGCCAACGATCCGGCGGCGCAGGTGGCGATGTGGCAACTGCCCGACCGCGTGCTCGTGGCGGTCGTCAACACGACGGAGAAGCCGATGCCCATCGCGCTCGACATCGATCTCGAAAAACTCGGGCTCGTGCCGCAGCTTCCCTGGCAGGAGTTTGTCCGCGTGCGCGACTTCGAAGGCGGGAAGTCGAAGCTCGACTTCCACGGCCGGAAGCTCGACCTCGGCGTGGTGCCACCGGGTAAGCCTCGGCTCGTGGGCGTGCGGAAGTATTGAAGGAAGGAAAATCCCATCATGCGCATCATCCTTGGCTTGCTTGTGTCGTATGCCGCATTCTCGGTAGGTGCACCCGTCTGCCGGGCCGAAGTCTCGATCCAGCAGGCCGATGACAAATCGGTGGAGGTCACCACCGGCGTCTACACGGCGAAGATCGACGCGAAGGGCAATCTGGCGGAACTCGCCGTAAAAGGCGCGCAGGCCTTCACGCACCAGTTCGGCGATCCGGGCAAGTCGCCCGCGGAGCCGCCGTCGATCACCGTGGACGGTATGCGGGTGACCGTGCGTTCCGGCCCGGCCCGCGTGGAATGGACGTTCGGCGAAGACACGCTCGGCTTCGCGACGGAGGGCTACAAGTTCGAATGCACGCTCGATGCGAGCGTGAAGGGGGTCGTCGCACCGGATGGACGCAGCAGAGCAGTCGATCGATACAACGGCGGGACCAGTCGCATCGTGCTCGCCAACGATCGGACGATCACCTCGAAAAGCTGGATGCACAAGCACGACCGGCGGTATTTCCACGCCGGCTATACCAGTGGCGGAGTCAAGCCCGGCGCACCTGTCTCCATGGAGCTGCGGCTCGGTGAGCCCGCAGCCGTCGGGCAGCTCGTCGGCGAGATCGACATCAAGCCGATCGGCGGCGCCCGCAGGCGACTTCCGGCCGGCGGCGACGCGGCGGATTTCCCCGACCCGAAGAATGTCGTCTTCACGATCCTCCAAACAAATATCGGACTGGCCAATCAGTCGCTCGAATACGATGCCAATGTCCGCCGTGCCGAGGGAGACGACACGAATCCCAGCCGGCTGACCATTCCCGCGTCGCTCGCGCCGCAGGCGGTGAACGAGGCGATCCTCGAACTGCCCGAACTGCCTTCCTCGGCGTACGTGCTCACCGTGTCGGCGCGGCAGGGAGATCGCACGATCAAGGAGGCGTCGCTCCCCTTCACCGTCGGCCTGCCGCAGCCGCCGACCGCGAGCCCTGCGCCCGCCGCCGCACCAGGCCGGCCGGCCAATGCCGCGGCCTTCCGCTGGGACGACCGGCGACCGATCGCCCATCTCTTTCTGTCGCAGAATCAACATCGCACCGACGCCAATCCCGACGGCTATCTCAATCGCGACGTGAACGTGACCACCGACGAAGGCAAGGAAAAGTTTCGCACCGACCTCCTCGCCTATGCCGACAACTGCATCAAGATCATCAAGGACAACGACGGCCAGGGAATGATCGTCTGGGATCTGGAGGGCTACCGCTGGCCGGGCATGGTCTACGTGGGCGATCCGCGGGTGCTTCCCGACTACGCGCCGGCGATGGATCCTGTCGCGGACGAACTCTTCCGGAAGTTTCGCGACGCCGGCCTGAAGACGGGCCTGACGATCCGGCCCAATCGCATCTTCCGCATTACCGACAAGGCTGGGATCGCCAAGTGGGGCGAGTGGGGCTACACGCTCCAGCGCGAAAGCGACGTGGTCCGCGAACTGGCGGCGATGATCGCCTACGCCAAAAAACGCTGGGGCTGCTCGCTCTTCTATCTTGACAGTAATTCCTACGTGGAGGACGGCAGCAAAGACGGCGCGACTCCGAGCCATTTTCTCACCGCCGCGATGATGGAGGCCTTGCACGCGGCCCATCCGGAGGTGCTCGTGATCCCCGAGCATCCGCATCCCGGCTACCACGCCTGCTCCGCCCAATACCGTGAACTCCGCGGCGGCTCGACCGGCACGCCGGCGGCGGAGCGGGCCCGCGACCCGCATGCGTTTTCGGTAATCTCATTCGCCGGCATGTCGGATGACGGCTGGTACACCAACTGGGAGCGACTGGCCGACTGCGTGCAGCAGGGGGATGTGCATCTCTTCGACGGCTGGTATCCGAGCAGCTGGAACGAGCTGAGCCGGCTCGTGTATCGGCAGGCCGCCTACCACAAGGCCGCCGGCAAGGTCCCCGCGGATGCGACCCCGGAACGCCTGCTCGAGTTGGCGAAGGATGCCGATGCCGCCGTTCGTTTTCAGGCGGTCCGCCAGCTTCGCCTGAAGCAGGTGAAGGCCGCCGTGCCCGCCTTCGTGGCGATGCTCGAGGCCGAGAAGGATTGGCTCGTGCGGAAAGAGGTGATCGTAAGCCTCGGCGCCATCGGCGGGGACGAAGCGATCGCGGTGCTCGCGGCCGAGGTGAAGAAGGCCGCCGCCGGCCATCGCTGCTTCGCGAGGGAGCAGCTTCGTGCGTTCGGCAAGGCCGCCCTGCCTGCGGCCCTCGAATTGGCCGCGAGCGATAATCCCCAGAACCGGATCGACGCAGCGAGCCTGCTCGGCACGATCATCACGTCGCCTGCCCTGGACGCTCTGCGAGCCCTCGCCGACGACAAGGCCCCGACGGTGAAGCAAGAGGCGAGAGCCGCGATCGGCAGACGACTGAATCTCTGAAAAGTCCCCCGACTCATCCCATAGGAAACGTCCATGAAAACCCACGCGGCGCTCCGGTGGGCGGCCTGTTTTGCAGGCGCACTCGCGATCATCGTGCTCGACAGTCGACCGCCGTCTATCTGCCACGCCGAGGTCTCGATCCGCCAAGCCGATGACAAGTCGGTGGAAGTCACCACGGGCGTCTACACCGCGAAGATCGACACGAAGGGCAATCTGTCGGAACTCACCGTGAAGGGCGCGAAGGCCTTCACGCATCAGTTCGGCGATCCGGGCAAGCCGCCGGCGGAGCCGCCCTCGATCAATGTCGTCAACCAGATGGTCGCGGTGCGGTCGGGGCCGGCCCGCGTGGAGTGGGCGTTTGGCGAAGACACGCTCGGGTTTCTGTCCGAGGGCTACAACTTCGAATGCACGCTCGAGGCGAGCGTGAAGTCGATCATGGCGCCCGGCGGCAAGGGCGGGCCGCTCGGGAAATACAACGGCGGATCCACCGGCCTGATCCTGGCCAACGACCTCACCGTGGCCAACGCCAAGGCCGGGATGCACGTGCATGAGAAGCGGTACATTCCCGCGGAATACATTTCAGGGGGCGTGAAGCCCGGCAGCCTGATCGAGCACGAACTGCGGCTCGGCA
>CAZOMJ010000134.1:0-3924 GCA_964581055.1 uncultured Candidatus Kuenenia sp. | reverse complement strand
ATGGGCCTGCCCCGTGGCGTCGACGAGCGTCACGGCCTCCGTCGTCTCTTCCTTGATGATCCCCTGCAGCGCGCGGCCGTCGGCGGTGGTGATGGAAAACGCACGGTATTCCGGCTTCACGTGCCGCTCGGGCCAGAGGAGCGACTCGACGATCTCTTCTGGGCTGAGGCATTTCGCGACGGTGGTGAGTTCCGGACCGACCACGCCCCCCTGCCCGGCGACCTTGTGGCATGACGTGCAGGCACTTGTCGCCACGCTGAACACACCGGCGCCGCGGCGGGCGTCGCCGTTGGAGCGAGCGTCGGCGAGCATCTCGGCCACAAATGCCTGGCTATGTGCCGGTGCGCTCGGCTCCGCCGCGGCGATGGTGCCATGCTTGGGCGGCGGCAACACCAGTTCCGTCATCGTCATGATGGTCGCGATGATGGCTTGCTGGCTGATATTCATGAGGCAAGGCAGCCTGGGAGGTGCGGCGACGGAGACATGAACGAAAACCTTCCTCCTATGCCAGAAATCTTATCCGGGGACGACAATCAGGTATTGGAGAGGGACGGCTGTCCATGGGATCAGACCGGCGGCGCGTTGGGAAACGGGCCGGCTGGAGGCGATACTCGGGGGATGAACGGACGCGGCAAAATTCGACGAAGCGCTCGCACGGCTCCGTCGCGGCAGGTGCTGCCGCTGGACTCGGTGGCCGCAGCCATCGCCGGCCTGCTCGACATGCTGGACGGTGTCCAGTGTTGGATCAAGGATCGCGAAGGCCGCTATCGTTGGGTCAATCGTGGTTTTCTCCACAATTACGCAGTCGAACGACTCGATGGCGTGGTCGGTCGCACTGATCACGAGCTCTCCCCCGCACATCTGGCTGACCAATATCGACTTGACGACGAGCGGGTACTGCGGGGCGAGCCCGTGCACTGCCGCATCGAACTCGTGGGTCGCTTCGACCGGACGGCTGCGTGGTCGCAAACGACGAAGCAGCCGCTGCGGGACGGCCGCGGACGCATCGTGGGAACGGTTGGCATCACGCGGGTCGTCGATCCTGCCGTGATGCCGGAAGGCGGCGAGGACATGTCGCTCGGCCGCGTGCTCGTCCACATGCGAACGCACTTCGCGCAACCGCTCTCGAACGCTTCCCTCGCGGAGATTGCGGGCCGATCGGTGCGGGCATTCGAACGGATGTTTCGTCGGCAACTGCACGTGACGCCACAGCGTTTTTTGCGGCGTCTGCGTCTGCGGCTGGCCTGTCAGGAGCTTACGGCGAGCCGCCGGCCGCTCTCGGCTATCGCCCTCACACACGGGTTTTATGACCAGAGCCACCTCGTCCGGGAGTTTCGTCGTGAGTACGAGATCACGCCCGGCGAGTATCGCGAACGGCACGTCGGTGGAGCTGCGCGCGGTCATGACGCTGCGAAGGCCCAGCCTGGCAGCCGCCCTGTGGGCAGGATCGCAAGGAAGCGTTGATCAGGGTATAATCTGAAAAGCGTCGGTTGGTTCGTCCGGCCGACGTCCCGCCGATCGACCGCCCGAGGCCTCTTCGAGGCGGTCCGCGACTCGGTCGATCGCACCGAGTCGGCGACGCGGTAACCCTTCGAGAACGCGGTGGCGTATGGGTTGCTGGAAGCGGCTTCGTGCCGACGTGCGCGTGTATGCGTTGCTGGTCGTC
This sequence comes from uncultured Candidatus Kuenenia sp., assembly GCA_964581055.1. Classification (GTDB taxonomy): domain Bacteria; phylum Planctomycetota; class Planctomycetia; order Pirellulales; family UBA1268; genus CAMCQY01. The sequence goes on along the minus strand of CAZOMJ010000134.1, from coordinate 2,258 downwards.
GTTGGCCTGACGGCGGCGGTCGCGATGCCCTCGGCACATGCCGCGGAAGAGCCAGCCAAAAAGGCGGCCGGTCGGATCTCGTTCAACCGCGACATCCGGCCGATCCTCTCCGACAACTGCTTCGCCTGCCACGGCCCCGACAGCGGCAACCGGCAGGCCGGCCTGCGGCTCGACGTCGCTGAGCAAGCCATGAGCGAGCTCGACAGCGGCGCCCGGGCGATCGTGCCCGAGGATGTCGATGCGAGCGAACTCGTCGCGAGGATCATCTCGACCGATCCCGATTCGGTGATGCCGCCGCCCGAAGCCAAGATCGGCCGGCTCACCGACGAACAGGTGGACCTGCTCAAGCGGTGGATCGCCCAGGGGGCCCCTTACGAGCCGCACTGGGCGTTCGTGCCGGTGGCGAAGCCGGATATTCCCGAACTTGCCGGGGCGGCAAGTGAGCCGCAGGCGTTGCATCCGATCGACAGGATCGTGCGGTCCAAGCTGGAGAAGCAAGGCATCAAGACGCAGCCTGAGGCCGACAAGACCACGCTCATCCGTAGGGCCACGTTCGATATCACCGGCCTGCCCCCCACGCCCGCCGAGGTCGCGGCCTTCGTTGCCGACACGTCTCCCGACGCCTACGAAAGACTCCTCGACCGGCTGCTGGCGAGCCCGCGGTATGGCGAACGGATGGCAGCCGACTGGATGGACCTCGCCCGCTATTCCGACAGCTACGGTTTTCAGGTCGATCGCGAGCGGGCAATGTGGCCGTGGCGCGACTGGGTGATCTCCGCCTTCAACAAGAACCTGCCGTGGGATCAGTTCACGACCTGGCAACTCGCCGGCGATCTCCTGCCACATGCCACCGACGAGCAGATCCTCGCCACGGCGTTCAACCGGCTGCATCAGCAGGAATGCGAGGGCGGATCGGTCGAGGAGGAATACCGTGTCAACTCGATCAACGACCGTGTGACAACGTTCGGCACCGCGTTCCTTGGGCTCACGCTCGAGTGCTGCCGCTGCCACGACCACAAGTTCGACCCGCTCTCGCAGAAAGAGTTTTATCAGTTCTTCGCCTTCTTCGACGACGTTGACGAGGCGGGGCTCTATTCCTATTTCACGCAAGCTGTGCCCACGCCCAAGCTGCGGATCGTCGACGAGAAGATGGCGACGGCCCTGGCGAAGGCCGACGATGCGGCAGCAGAGGCGACCGCCGAACTCGAGCGGTGTGAGGCAGAGGCCCGTACAAAAGTTGCTGCCTGGATCGCCGGCAAGGCCGAGCCGCCTGCGGAGCTGGTGAGTGATCTGCCCGGCGAGATTCCGGGCGAGATCGCGAGATATTCCTTCGATGATCGATCCGAGGACGGCAAGTTCGCCAGTCTGCTTGCGGCCGACAAGGCCGCGACGTCGCCGCCGGAAAACACGCTCGTCGAGGGGCATGCCGGCAACGCTATCAAACTCACGGGCGACCATCCGGTGCAGACGCCGGTGGGCAACTTCAAGCGGAGCCAGCCATTCACCGTCTCGCTCTGGCTCAAGGCAGCGAGTCGATATGAGCGAGCGGTCGTCTTTCACCGCTCGCAGGCCTGGACCGATGCGGCCAGCCGCGGCTACGAGCTGCTGGTGCTCGACGGCCACCTGCAGTGGTCGCTCATCCATTTCTGGCCGGGGGATGCGATCTCGGTTCGCTCTGCCGAGCCACTGCCGGTTGGCGAATGGGTGCACGTGACCGTGTCGAACGACGGCTCCAGCAAGGCCTCTGGCCTGAAGATCTTCGTGAACGGGCATCCTGTGGCGACGGAGGTGGTCCGCGACAGCCTCACGCGGGAGATCACCGGCGGCGGTGGCGACCACATTCGGATTGGCGAACGGATGCGGGACCACGGCTTCAAGGACGGCCTGATCGATGACTTCCGTGTGTTCGACCGGCGTCTCTCGAACCTCGAGGTCCGCGACCTGTTTCAGCCGGACACGATCAGGGCAGCTGTCGCCGCGAAGCAGGACGGTGAATTGATTGGCGGGTATTTCGCTGCGGCCTTCGATGAGGCCTCGTCCACGAAGCGGGTCGTTTTGGAGGAAAAGCGGAGGGCCCGCGACGATCTCGCCGAGAAGCCGCAGGAGGTGATGGTGATGCGGGAGTTGCCGCAGCCGAAGCCGGCCTACGTGCTCAACCGTGGCGACTACGACAAGCGGGGCGAGCCGGTGGAGCCCGGCACGCCGGAAGTGCTTCCCCCCTTCCCTGCCAATCAGCCGAAGAACCGGCTGGGGCTGGC
>CAZOMJ010000133.1:0-3473 GCA_964581055.1 uncultured Candidatus Kuenenia sp. | reverse complement strand
CCTGCGCTGGTCAGCAACGCCGGCTCTCGGGACATTGGCAGCCCCTCACGGATCACTCTGATCCCATACAAGCCCGGAGCGCAAGCGATGGGATCGGCCCGCCATGTGCGCCAGGCCCGAAAGGCCGGGTAAGCACCAGCGGGCGTAGGCCCGCCAAGGCAAGGTCGGCAGGATGCCGAGCCTTTCCGTGAACTCCCGATGCTGAGGAGCCGGTCGGAGGCACGCGCAGGAGCCGGTGAATTCTGCGACTCACGAGTGATTCGCGATATGTCCACGAGCATCCTGTAGCAGAATCCGCCGGCGACGAGCATGCCGCAGCCGGCGAACCAATACGCCCCGTCAGCACACGCCGTCAGCACACGCCGTCAGTTCGACGCCGGCAGGTCGCCCACGATGATCCTGTCGTTGTCGCTGTCGGCGATCACGAGGCGGCCCTCGGGATCGAGACAGCAGCCGTGCGGTCGCAACAACTGCGTGGAGAGGAGATCCTTTCCAACGGTCGCGCCGCCCCGCGGCGGCGTGCCGGCGACGAGTTCGATCGTGCCAGAAGCCGGATCGTAGCGGCGAATGCAATGGTTCTCGGTGTCGGCGATCAGCACGCGGCCATTGCGGTCGAAGGCGACATACTTGGGTCCGGCCAGCAGGGCGTCGCGGCCGGGCCCGCCGTCGCCGCCATACCCCGCCTTGCCGGCAGCGTTGACCACCGTCCGCACGACGCCCTGCTTGATCTCCACGAGCGCGTTGCCCTCGCGGAGGGCGAGGTAGATGGTGCCGTCTTTGGCCTGACACGCCGCCCGCGGCCCGGCCAAGGGCGTCTCCAGGGCCTTCGCGCCGTCGACGGGCCGTCCTCGCTGCCCATTGCCCACGATGCTCTCGACGGTGCCCGCCACCAGATCGATCCGCCGCAGCCGTGCATTGCCGATGTCGGCCACCAGCATGGCGGCGCCGTCGGGAAGCAGGGTTCCGCAGTAGGCCTGATTGAACTGTGCGACGGTCGCCGGGCCGCCGTCTCCCGCGAAGCCCGACACACCGGTGCCCGCGACCACGCGGACGGTGCCCGATTTCGGATCAAAGGCGCGAATGCGATGGTTGAACGTGTCGGCGACGTAGACCGTGCCGTCGGGCCCGATCGCCACGTCGTGCAGCCCGTGAAACCGAACCTCCCCGGCCGCGGTCGCCGTGTCGGGCGGCAAGGTCTGCTTGGGCGCCGGCACGTAGAACATCCCCGCCAAAAACTCCACCTGCGGCTCACTGCCCGCCGACTCCGGCTTATCCTTCGCCGCCGCCGGCTTCGCGACCCGGAAGAGCCGGTTGCCTCGCGTGTATTCCACCCCATACATCCGCCCCTCGGCGTCGAATGCCACGGCAAACGGCTCATTGACCTTTGCGGCATCGGGCTCCTTGCCGACGCGGCCTGCGGCTGATCCCGCCAGCACGACGACCTCCGCCCACGCGGCAGGGTGATGGAAGCTCGCGAACGCCACGGCCCATGCAAGTGCTAACGTCACAAGGAGGCGATTGCGTGGAAGCATTTGGATTCTCGTGCGGCTTGCAGATGGAATGCCGAATTGGGCGATAGCCCCGACCGTTCCGACTGATCATAATGCCCGGCAGTCGTCTTGGAGCAAACTGGTTGGGGCCGAGACCGTTTTTGAACTCTTCTCTGCCGACGCAACGGGCGTGATCATGACGGCCTCGACACGAACGTTCATTTTCTCTCCGGCGGCCCTCGTCCTACTTGCCGTCCTGGCGCCGCACGTGCATCGACAGCCCGCCATGGCGGCAGGCCCCGAGCTGCTCACCTCGGCCGCGGCGATAGCCAGATCGGTGGTCACTGAAACCAACGAGCCGCCACCCGTCAGTCTCGAAGCGGTCGTGACGCATAGCGACGTGCAAGGCACGGCCTTTCTCCGTGACGAGACCGGCAGTACGTTCATCTTCTTCAACAATCCGGCGAGGCCCAGGCTCCCCAGGGGAGAGCGTGTCCGGGTCGCGGGTGTCGTTCACCGCGGACTGTTCATCAACGGCATCCGTCCGTCGCGGGTCGAGCCGCTCGCAGCCGGCGCACTGCCCGCCCCCAAGCCGATCACGCCACAACTCATGGCATCCGGACTGATGCACTACGACTGGGTGTCGCTCGAGGGCATGGGACGGAGCTGGCAACGCACCGGTGAAGAGACCGCCACGCTCATGGTGAACGTGGCGGGCAGCATCGTGAGAGCACGGTTTGAGCAGGCGCCCGCCGATGACGATGCCGCGGCTTGGATCGGAGCCCGGCTGCGACTGGCCGGCGTCGCAGCTGGCGAGATCAACGACCGCCACCAGCTCATTCAGCCATATCTCCTTGTGCCAGATCGCGACGATGTCACGGTGCTCGAGCCAGCTCCCCTGGACCCGTTTAGCCTGCCCCAAACGGCCTTCCTGGAACTCGGTCGGGGCGAACTCCGCGAGGGACTGCAGGCGGTGTCGGGCGTCGCGGTGACGCCGCCGCGAGATCGTCGGCTCTTTCTCACCGATGGTGAGAAAGGCCTGTGCGTGCTGCTCGACGAGCGGACTGATTCTGATGCCGCGTCGATCATGGCGGGAGACCAGGTCGACGCGGTGGGGTTCGCCGAAGCGGGCCCCTTTGCCGCACGGCTGGCAGAGGCTCGCGTGCGAGTGACCGCATCTGGGGATACCGTTGTCCCACGCCGTCCCAGTGCCGATGAGCTTCGCGCCAACTGCGACGCGCAACTGATTCAGGTCGAGATGCCGGTCCTCGCGCGGGAGGATCGTGCCGAGGGAACCCGTCTCACGGCCGACCTCGATGGAATCTCGATGCAGGTGGTCGCCCCAGTGAGACTCTCGCCGGAGATCGTTCCCACCGCAACCATTCGCGTGACGGCCCCCTGCCTGGTCACCGACACCCGCCATAGTCAATACAACCTGCGGGCCGCGGGCTACGCCCTCTACCCGACCACCTCGGACGACGTGACATTGATTCGGAGACCTCCTTGGTGGAACGCCCGCCGCCTGGCCATCGCGTTGGCAGCGAGCCTCACCGCTGGTGCCGTCGGGCTTGCCTGGGTCGTCCTGCTCCGCCGGCAGGTGCGGAGCCAACTGGCGGTGATCGAAGAGAAGATTCAATCCGAGGCCGTCGCCGAGGAACGGCGGCGGATCGCCCGGGAGTTTCACGATTCGCTCGAGCAGGACCTGGCCGGGCTCGCCCTGCGGATCGACTCCGCGGCAGGAAGCGTCAACGACCCACAGGCCCGCGGCGTGATGGAGCGGCAGCGGGAGATCCTGGCGCGGCTGCAAGATGAAACGCGGCAGTATGTCTGGGATCTCCGTGTGCCCGCCCGCCTGCAGGGCAGCCTCGCCGATCGTACGGAAGTGATGCTCAACGACCTGCGGGAACTCACGGCCGCGCCGATCGAACTCTCGACGAAAGGTCCGCTGCCCGAGCTCCCTCCGGAGACGACCCATCACCTGCT
>CAZOMJ010000132.1:0-18231 GCA_964581055.1 uncultured Candidatus Kuenenia sp. | reverse complement strand
TTCAGCCCCGCGCTCGTCCGTGCCACGGTGGTGACGACGCTGGTCTTTGCCGCCAGCTACGGCATCGCCTTCGGCGCGATCCAGCAACTGCCCCAGATCCTTGGCGGGCCGAAGGGACACGCCGCGATTCTCGCCACGGCCAAGGAAGCGCAGGAGGAGGCGATCGCCGCGGCGAAGGTGAAGGGGGAAACCGTGGCTCCCGGGCGGCTGAAGAGCATCGCCGGAAACGCCACCGACGAGGCGGTGGCTGGCGTCACGATCTATCAGGAAATCGGTGGCTTGGTGGGCCGCGTGCTGCTGGCCTTCGCGGCGCTGCGGATCGCCAGCCGCAGGCTCCTGTTGCGGCTCTTCCAGCTGCCGGCGCTCCTGCTTGTGCCGGCGTTGTTCTGGTGGATCTCGACGCAGCTGCCAAATGCTGGTTCGCTGCCGCTGATCAAGGCGGGCATCTTCGTGGCCGGCCTGTTCACCGTGTCGCAGTTCAGCTTCTGGGGCAACTACATCCCGCTCGTCTTCCCCACCCATCTCCGCGGCACGGGCGAGAGCTTCGCCGCGAACATCGGGGGCCGCGTGCTCGGCACGGCTGCTGCCTGGCTCACGCTCACGTTCTCTGCCGCGACGCCGCCCGATCCGGTGCGGATCGCGCTGGTGGGCGCGGGGGTGGCCGGAGCCTACGCACTGGTGGGCGCGATCCTCACGCAGTGGCTGCCCGAGCCGGAGTCGGGCGTCGAGCATTAGATCGCGACACCGTATCTGGCAGAACGACTTCGCCCGCCTCGCGGGGAGCCGGGGATCGGCAAAGGTGGAGGAGACGAGGAGGATGTTCGACTTGTTGTGCGCACCATTCCGACCGGGGTCGCAAGTCGGAATCTCCGAGCGACGGAACCTTTGCCGTCCCCGGCGGCGCGTCACTCCACGATCGTGCGGGGGGCGCGGGGCGCGTCGTCGGGCAGCGTGGGTACGGTCCAGATCACATACAGCCCGACCGCCACGGCGGCCATCGCGATGTACCGCAGCCACCAGGGCAGGCTGTTGAGCAGCAGGCTGCAGCCGACGACGGCAGCCACCATCAGAATCGCGCGTCGCTTCATCGTCTGCCGGATGCCGTGGTAGTGCTGCCAATCATCGAGCGTGGGGCCAAATAACTTGGAGCGATGCAGCCAGGCATGAATACGGGGCGAGCCGCGGTAGAAGCACCAGCTGGCCAGCAGCAGGAAGGGGGTCGTCGGAACGAGGGGGAGCAGAGCCCCTACCACGGCCAGCCCCACGCAGATCCAGCCCCCGGCGACGTAGAGAAAGCTCCGGATTGGATCGGTGGTGGGGCGGAGGTCCATGCGTGCTGCATCCGGCAGGCTGGGCGGTCGTGCTGCGGGGATTCTACCACGTCTGTTTTTTCCGTATGATCTCGTTCGATCGATCTGGGGCCGACCTGCGGCTCCCACCAGTCCAGACCTTCCCGCCCACCATCGGAGACACTCCCATGCCGCTCGTTCCCATGCGCATCCTGCTCGATCATGCCGCCGAGCACGGGTATGGCATCGCCGCCTTCAACGTGAACGACATGGAGCAGATCCAGGCGATCATGGAGGCGGCCAAGGAGACGGAGTCGCCGGTGATCGTGCAGGCCTCCCGGGGCGCCCGCAGCTTCAGCCAGGACAACTACCTCCGCCACCTGATGCTCGCCGCCGCCGAGCTCTATCCGTGGATCCCCATCGCGATGCATCAGGACCATGGCAACTCGACAGCCACGTGCGTGAGCGCGATCGACAACGGCTTCACCAGCGTGATGATGGACGGTTCGCTCAAGGAAGACGGCAAGACGCCGGCCGATTACGACTACAACGTCAAGGTGACGAAGGAGGTCGTGAAGATGGCTCACGCGCGAGGCGTGTCGGTGGAGGGAGAACTCGGCTGCCTGGGGTCGCTGGAGAGCGGCCACGGTGAGGCGGAGGACGGCCATGGTGCCGAGGGGCAGCTCTCGCACGACCAGTTGCTCACCGATCCCGCCGAGGCCGCATCGTTCGTTGCCGACACCGGCGTCGACGCGCTGGCCGTCGCCATCGGCACCAGCCACGGTGCCTACAAGTTCACGCGGAAGCCCGACGGCGAGGTGTTGGCGATGAAGCAGATCGAGGAGATCCACCGTCGTCTTCCCAACTGCCACCTCGTGATGCACGGCTCGTCGAGCGTGCCGCAGGAACTGCAGGACATCATCAACAAGTACGGCGGCAAGATGCCACAGACGTGGGGTGTGCCCGTCGAGGAGATCCAGCGGGGCATCAAGCACGGCGTGCGGAAGATCAACGTCGACACCGACTGCCGCATGGCGATCACGGGCGCCGTCCGCAAGGTGCTCTGGGAGAGTCCTGAGAAGTTCGACCCCCGCGACTATCTCAAGCCGGCCCGCGAGGCCATGAAGAAGGTCTGCGCGGAGCGGATGGTGCAGTTCGGCCAGGCCGGCAACGCCCGCAAGGTGCCGGTGGTCACGCTCGACGAGATGGCGAAGCGGTACGCGAAGGCGTAACGCACCCCACCGGGTGCGGCAGGTGTCGGCAACGTTTCGAGTGGCAGCAAGTTTGTAACTTGCTGAAGCCAGGTCTCGGGCATCGACACTAGAAAATAGTGCCGCCACGGGGACAAGAAACGCCGGCCGCCAGAGCGCGTTACCCGAGGAAAACACGCGTTGCGGCGTTTGCCCAGTCGGCCTATAGTCCCGCCCCCGCGCGGCGGTTCCGCGCGCGCATGCCTCCGGCTGGACTCCACCATGACTGCGCCCCTGTCGCTTCCGATCGACGACCGCCGTTCCGCGTCGGAGCCCTCCGACACCGACGTGCTCGACCATGGCCGCGAGATTCTTCGCCTCGAGGGGGACGCCGTCCTGCGGATGGCCAATGCGCTCGACGCGTCGTTTTGCCTCGCCGTAAGGATGATCGCGAGCTGCACGGGCAAGGTCGTGGTCACGGGAATCGGCAAGGCCGGACTCGTCGCCCAGAAGATCTCGGCCACGCTTGCCTCCACCGGCACTCCCAGCCACTTTCTCCATCCGGCCGAGGCGATGCACGGCGACCTGGGCGTGTTGCGGCGCGACGACATCGTGCTCGGGCTGTCGCAGTCGGGCGAGACGGAGGAGATCACGCGGCTCCTGCCGCACCTTGCGGCGGCGGGCGTGCGGATCATCGCCCTCACCGGCAGGGCCGAGAGCACGCTCGGCCGCGCCGCGGAGGTCGTGGTGGCCACGGGCCCTGTCCGCGAAGCGTGCGTGCTCGGGCTGGCGCCCAGCACGAGCACGTCGATCCTCCTGGCGCTTGGTGACAGCCTGGCACTGGTCACCAGCAGCCTGCGTCGGTTCACGCACGAGGATTTCGCCGCCCGGCATCCCGGTGGCAGTCTGGGCAGGCAGTTGATGCGGGTCGACGACGCGATGCGGCCGCTCGCGCAGTGTCGGACGGCCCGCCCGGAGGAGACGGTGCGGACCGTGTTTTCCCAGCCGCTGCCCTCGCGGCGGACCGGTGCCGTGATGATCATCGATGACGCCGGCATGCTGGCGGGCATCTTCACCGACAGCGATCTGGCCCGACTCTTCGAACGCCGCAACGACGCCGCCATCGACGGCGCGATCCGTGGCGTGATGACGAGCCGGCCCACGACGGTCACAGCGGGCACGCGGCTGCGCGATGCCGTGGCGGTGCTCGAGTCGCGGCGGCTGAGCGAATTGCCGGTGGTCGATGCCGAAGGACGTCCCCTCGGGCTGCTGGACATCGTCGACCTCGTGGGCCTCGTGCCCGCCGTCCCGACCGCCGTGGCGACCCCCGAGATCACCGGCGACACCGTGCCGTTGCCCGGCACCGCCGCGGCATGAGCCGACACGGCTCCGCCGTCAGGCATTCGAACACGACACCCCCTGTCACGAAGCACACCGATGACACCACCCACCGATCTCGAACGCCGTCTGGCCGGGGTGCAGCTGTTGCTGCTCGACTGCGACGGCGTGCTCACCGATGGCGGCGTCACGTGGAGCGATGACGGCGTGGAGCAGAAGACGTTTCACATCCGCGACGGCCTGGGCATCCGTGGCTGGCAGCGGGCCGGCGGTCGGACGGGCATCATCACGGGGCGATCGAGCCGCATCGTGGAGCGGCGGGCCGCCGAACTCGGGATCGAGTTCGTGCGGCAGGGAGTCGACGACAAACTCGCCGTTGCCGGGGCGATCATCGAGGCATGCGGGCTGTCGTGGGAGCAGGCAGCGTTCATGGGTGACGATCTGCCCGACCTGCCGGTGGTGGCGCGATGCGGAGTGGGCGCGGCCGTTGCCGATGCCTGCCCGGAACTGATCGCAGCCGCCGCGGTGGTGACGAGTCTGCCGGGGGGACGGGGGGCCGTCCGCGAACTCGTCGAACGCATGCTCCGGGCCCGCGGTGGCTGGGAGAGCATCGTCAGCGGATACACCGCGCCTCGCGCCGGCGTGGACAAAGGCATGAATCTCGGGAGGGCCTGACGGCGTCTCCCGCCAGCGGACTATTTCATGGAACATCGCCTCGGACGCACGTTGCGGGTGTTTCTCATCGTCCTCGCGGTGGCCGGCTTTCACCGGCTCACTGTGGTGCCGTTGGTGGAGCCTCGCGTGCACGACGCCGAGGAGGCGCTCGAACTGTCGCCGGAACAGGCAGCGGCGATCCGGGCCCGGGCCGACCGCCGGCTGGCGGCGCTGGGCGACATTTTTCCGGCAGGTTCGTGGGAGCGGGAGGATCCGATCATGCTGGAGAGCCGGCAGATGCGGCTCCTCTTCAAACAGTATCAGGCGTTGCCCGACGGGCGAGTGAACCTCGTTCCCTGCACGCTGGTGGTGCTACCCGACCGCAACCGCGTGGCGGAAGATGGCAGCGAGGGGCGGACGCTCGTGTTGCGGGTGCCCCAGGGGGCCGTGCTCGAGTTCGACGAGCCGCTCGACCTGCGGCAGGGCCGGCTCGCGCGGCTCATCGGCGGCAGCCTCCGCGGCCAGGTGACGATCCGCGGCACACCGTCGGCGCCCGGTGCCGACGACGACATCGAGATCGTCACCCGCGACGTGGAACTCGAGGAGTTCGAGGTTCGGACGGCCGAGATGGTGCAGTTTCGGTATGGACGTTCGACCGGCAGCGGCCGGGCACTGCTGGCGAGGCTGCTGCCCCGGCAGGGGGCCTCGGATCAGGGGCCCAGCATTGGCGGTATCGACTCGATCCGTCTCGACCGTGAGGTGCGGATGCGGCTGGAGGGCATGCAGGGCGGGCTCTTGCCGGGGCAGAAACCGCCGGCCGACGGAGCCGAGCCCGGTTCGGCCGCCGACGCCGCGCCCGTGCTCGTCAGCTGTCGAGGTGGTCTCTGCCTGAATGTGTCGGCCAACGTGATCACCTGCGAGGATCAGGTCGAGGTGGTCCGCGCCGTGCCGGGAGGTACGACCGACCAACTCGCCTGCGAACTGCTGGCGATCGTGCTTGGCCGCCAGGAGCCGACGGCCGCTGGTTCCGGTGACAAGTCGGAACTCAAACCGATCGAAATTCAGGCCAAGGGCACGCCGGTGGTTGCCCGTTCGAGTGGCGCCGGGCTCGAGGCCCGCGCGGCCCGGCTCGGTTACGAGATCGCCACGCGGCGGATCCTGCTCGACGGCGAGGAGCCGGTGTCGCTCGTGGCGCGTGGCACCGAGATGGAGGCCCGCTCGATCGACTACGTGCCGGGGCCGGCTTCCGCGCCGGGGGCGCTCATGGCGGTTGGTCCCGGTTGGCTGCGGACGCGTTCCGCGGGCTCGCCTCCGGTGCAGGCCCGCTGGCAGAAGTGGTTGCGGATGCGTCCCGACGGGGAAGGGCACGTGGCGTCGATCGCCGGCGATGCGGAGGTGACCGTCGAGGCGCAGGGCCGGCTCAGCGGGTCGGAAATGCACCTCTGGCTCGAACTCGCCAAGCAGGCCGGCCCGGTCGCCGCGCCGGCCACGGCCGTGGCGGCGGATGCGAGCGGCGCGGGCCCCGATCTGTCGGGCGTGCGACCGACGCGGATGCTGGCCCGCGGCATGGTGGAGGTGGAGGCGGAGCAACTGGCTGCGCGGACCGATCGCATGGAAGTCTGGTTCCGCAATCAGGATCCGGCGACAGCGACGCCTGCAGGAAGTGCATCGTCGCCGCAGGCTGCCGTCGCGGCACCATCGTCGCCCGGGGTGAATCCGGCCGGCCCCATGCCGCCCACGTCCCGTGCGCCGAAGAGCCCGAGCGCCGGCAGGATGGTGGCAACCGCAGCGCTCGTTCGCGGGCTTGTGACCGTGGCAGGCAACAGGAGCGAACTTGAGGAGATGTCGCTCGAGGGCCAGGTCAACGTCGTGGAGGAGCCTCGTGAACAGGCTGCTGCCGGGCTGCGGAACGAGGCCGCCGAGGCCGGCATGGAGATCCGCGGCGACCAGATGCAGCTCACGCGGCCCACACGGTTCGACGCCCGGGCGATCGTGTCGGGCCGGCCGGCGGAGGTTCGTGGACGGGGGCTCGATCTGCAGGGGCCGCTCATCGACTTCGATCGGGGCAGGAATCGTCTCACCGTGGATGGAGCGGGCAGGCTGAAGGTGCCCGTGGCCGCCGGCGTGGGTGGATTCGAGTCGCTCGGATTCACCGGCGGCATGACGCCGATGCCAGCCGCAGCCACGCCGCCGCCCGTGGTCATGGGTGGGCAGGCGGCCGCTCCCCCGGGTTCGCTCGACGTGAACTGGCAGGGACGCATGGACTTCGACGGGCTCACGGCACGCTTCGTTGACCGCGTGGTCACCACCAGCGGTGGCACGGCCGTTCGGGCCGGTTCACTCGATGTGGTCTTCGACAGGCCAATCGAATTCTCAGCAGGTCAGCCGCAGCCGGCGGCACGGCCCGACGTGGCGAGGATCGCCTGCGGCAGCGGCGTGCGGATCGAGAGCGAGTCGGCGGGGCAGGATGGCACCAAGTCGGTCGAGCAGCTGTTCGTACGCGACCTCGTCATCGACCGCACCACGGGGAACGTGACAGGCACGGGCCCAGGGCGTCTGGCGAGCACCCGATTTGGCCAGCCGCCGGGCATGTCGTTGCCGGCTGGTCCGCAGACGCCGGGGGCAGTCCCCGCAGCGGCCCCCGTGGCGGCGAAACAATCCGACGAACTCACCTATCTGGGCGTCGATTTCCAGCGGGGCATGCGGGGCAACGTCAACCGCCGCGTGATGGAGTTCCATCAGCGGGTCGAGGCGATCTGGGGGCCGGTCGCCAAGTGGGGCGACACGCTCGACCCACACGCGGTCGCCGGCCTGCCGCCGCGGGTCGTGACCATCTCCAGCGACGTGTTGGGGGTGGGCCAGGCGCCGCCGGCACCAGGGCAGAAGCGAAGCTCGATCGAACTGGCGGCCGGCGGCAACGTCCTCGTCGAAGGGGAATCGTTCACGGCGCGGAGCGCCCGGCTCACATGGAGCGAGGCGAAAGACCTGCTGGTCTTTGAGGGGGACGGCCGTAGCGATGCGCAACTCTACCGGCAGGCCAAGGTGGGCGCGGCCACCTCGAGCGCCTCGGCCGGGAAGATCCTCTACTGGCGGGCACTCAATCGGGTCGACGTCGACGACGCTCGCTTTCTCGACCTCGATCAGATGGGCGCCGGCGCCGCCGGCCTCCGCACACCTGGTTTCGGGCCCGCCGCGCCTGCGAAGCCGGTGAGTCGTCCGCTACCGGGCACCTAGAAGGATCGTCATCTGGGGAGTTCCAGAATCTGCCCCTGCGATTCGAGAAGGCCGCGGAGCGATGGGTAATCGATGTCCTGCACGGCGGAGCCCGCGCGGGCTGCGAGCACGGCGGCATTCGCGGCCGCGTCGCCGAGGAGCATGAAGACGGGCTCCATGCGTGCCGAGCCGTAGGCGATGTGGCTCGACGACAGGCAGACGGGCACGAGCAGGTTCGTGCACTCCGCCCGCTTCGGCACGAGCGACCCGTAGCCGATCTGGTAAGCCTGTTTCGGGTGCACGCCGATGTCGCCCTCGTTTTGCACGGTGCCTTCGGGCGTCACATAGCGGCGGACGTTGTGCGAATCGAGTGTGTAGGAGCCCATGCCGATCGGCTTCTTCACGTCGCGGTGCCCCAGGCACTCGTGCTCCGTGAGCACGTCGTCGCCGAGCATCCGCCGGGCCTCGCGGATGTAGAGCTGCGGCGACCAGTGGCCGTTGTCGGCATACTCGTCCTTGGGGAGGCCCCACGTCTGCATCTTCGTGCGGATGTCGGCCGGCACACGGTCATCGTGCGCGAGAAACCAGAGCAGCCCCAGCTGATACCGGGCGTGGTCGGCGACGATCTCCCGTCGCCGTTCGTGCGATGCCTCGGGGTAATCGTAGTTCGCGCCGATGTTGTCGAAGCTGAACGGGCCGTGGTTGTTGGTGTCGGTCTTACGGTTGGGGATGGCGTCGAACTTATGGAAGACGTCCCGCCAGCCGGCGGCGAACGTCCGCGCGAGTAGTTCGTAGGTGCCGGGGTCGTAGCCTGCGGGCTTTTCAATCGGCATGCGGTTGTCGGAGTGGTCGGTGAGGCACATGCGGAAGCAGTAGGCCTGCACGCGGGCGTCGCCCTCGCCGCGGGTGCCCGGCGGATCGGCGGAGATGAGCGGCAGCAGGCCACTGGCGGGATTGCCCGGCTGCTTGAACGGATCCACCGGCATCTTCCAGTGGTGCTGGTGGTGGAGGATGCCCACCTGGTTGCCGTTCCATTCCTCGCCGTAGACCGCATTCGCCTCGCGGCCCACGTGATACTTCACGCCGGCCGCCGCCATCAGGTCGCCCTCGTAGGTGGCATCGATGAACACCTTGCCGGCGAACCGCCGCGCTGGTCCAGACGGCCCGGCGAGCGTCGTGATCGCCACGATCTGCAGCCCCGCGCCGGCCTCGTCTTGCGTCCCCGCGACTCCCTTCTCGCGGTCGAGCAGGGCACCACGGACAACCTCGACGCCATGCTCCTCCAGCCAACGGTCGAAGATCCGTTCGGCGACATGCGGCTCGAAGAGCCACATCGAGTGGTCGCCCACGTCGCTCTTCTTCACGCCCTGCCCGAGCGCGGCGAAGGAGTCCCGCGGCTGCCATTTCCACGCCTCGGGCGACTGATAGTGCGTCCAGACGCGGCGATAAAACTCCCGCGCGAGGCCGCCGATGGCTCGCGTGTTGCCACTGTCGGTGTAGCCGAGGCCGCCGCTGGAGAGCCCGCCGAGATGCTTATCGGGCGAGACGAGCACCACGCTCGCGCCGAGCATCGCCGCACGGACGGCCGCCACCACAGCGCCGCTCGTGCCGCCATAGATCACGACGTCGTGTTGCTGACCCTGACCGACAGACGAGCCAGTCGCAGGTGGCGCACTATCTGCCCAGTTTTTCCGCCACGACATGGGAGCGGCCGGGTAGGCGTCGAACTGGTCGCCCTTGCCGAGCACCCGCGGGTCCTGCTGCTCACGCAGTGCCGCCATCAGCCTCGACTCGAGCCGTTCGCGTGTGGCGGCATGCGCGGGATCGCCGGCGATGTTTTTCAGGCAGTCAGGATCGGTGGTGAGGTCGTAGAGTTCCTCGGAAGGCCGCTTGCCAAAGCAGAGCTGCCAGTATCGATCCTGCTGGCCGGCGGCAGCGATCAATTCCTTGGTCGGGCCGGCATCGGTATCGGAAAGCCCACGATCTGGATCGCAGCATGGCCAGCGGTCGGGCGCGAAGTTTTTCACGTAGAGAAGGTTCGCCTCACGGATGCCCCGGGCGGGGTAGCCGAGGCCGGATGGCGTGCCGGGCCGCCCCCCCTGGTCGTTTCGCTCGCGGCCGATGAAGACCCGCTCGCCGCTGATGGCCTCCGGTGACGACGAGTCATTCTTCCTACCGCTGCGCAGCAGGTCGACGAAGCTGCGGCCCGAGATCGGCGCCATGCCCGTGTCTTCCGGCTTCAGGCCAAACAGCTCGAGCAGTGTGGGCGCGAGATCGACAAAGCTCACGAATTCCGTGACCCGTCGCCCGGCCTGCCCGCCCGCGCCCGGCCACCGCACGATCAGCGGCACATGATGCGCCGCTTCGTAACAGTGCCCCTTCACGCGGGGAAACGGCATGCCATGGTCCGACGTGACGATCACGACCGTGTTGTCGGCGTTGCCGCTCGACTCCACCTCCGCAAGCAACGTGGCCACCTCGGCGTCGAAGGCTTCCACGCGGGTCGCGTAGTCGAGCATGTCGCGGCGGACGATCTTGTCGTCGGGCCAGTAGCCGGGCACGCGATCGATGTCGGTGGTCTTCTTGCCGGCGGCGAGGCCCGCGTCGCGTGCGTAGGGGCGGTGGGGATTGAAGCTGCCAAACCAGAAAAACGCCGGCTTTCCCTCGGGCAGCGATTTCAGGAAGTCCGCGTATCGCGACGCCGGCTTGCTCGATCGGCCGAGCCCAGGCGGATCGATGCCCCAGGTGCGGTCAGCACCATCCGCCGTCTTCGCGACACCCGGGCCCCAGAACTTTCCCGCGGCGCCCACGGCCACCCCCGCATCGGCGAGTGCCTCGGTGAAGGCCTTGTATTCAGGCGGGAAGAACGGATTGTGGTTGGCCGCGGCCGCGAGCTGCCAGGGATAGCGGCCGGTGAGGATCGCCGCCCGCGACGGCGAGCACTTCGCCGTGGGAGTATATGCCCGTTCGAACGTGACCCCTTCGCGGGCGAGACGGTCGATCGTGGGCGTCTTCGCCCACGAGCAGCCGTAGGCTCCAAAGTGGGGCGACGCATCGTCGGCGATGCAGAAGAGCACGCGGACGGGCGGCCGCGGCTCAGCCGCGACGGCCCCGCATGCCAGCCATGCCAGCCCAGCCACGAGGCAGGCGATCAGATGTCTCATTGAGATTCATCCTGTCGAGGGTTTTGGTCAGTCGGCGATACCTCTAAGAGCCGCTCCACGACCGGCTCGACCCATTCCTTATTCCACGAGTGCGTGGCCTTGATGTCGGCGCGGAAAGCGTGTTTCACGCCGAGCGCGTCAGCCAGTTCGTGAAAGGCCTCGGTGTGGGACGGTCCGTCGTAGGGAAACCGCGGATCGCCATTGGTGCCGAACGACGCCTTCCCCGTGATCACCAACCGCGGCTTGTCTTGAAACTCCGCTGCATGCTGGCGCAGCAGGGCCGTGGGCAGGTGCGTGGCCATCGTCTCCGGGGCGCCGAAGTTCCTGCCTGTCTCCCAGATGCCAAACTGCTTCTCGGTGAACATGAGCGGGGCGTCCCAACTCGCCGCGGCGCCGAATGCGTCGCTATGTCTGAGCATGATGGAGACCGCCCCCCAGCCCGACTTGCTGAATCCGAGCAGGAGTCGGCCGTCCGGCCCTTCTGCCGTGCGATAATGCGACTCGACGAGCGGCAGCACGACCTTCATCAGGTGGTCTTCGTGCCGTGTCTTCGGGTCGCTGGCGTGGTTGCCATACCAAGGTGTCGTATCGAACGTAGGCGCGACGCAGATCAGCTTGTGGCGATTGTGCAGGCCGAGTTCGCGGATCACCTTCAGCCCGTCGCCCCACCGCCGCTGCTCACCGGGCTCGACCGGCAGCACGTAGACCACGCGAAACCTCGTCGTGTCATCGTTCGCATAGGCATCCGGCAGGAGCACCTCGACGAGGTTCGTTCCCGAAAGGTACGGGCTTTCGATGCGGTGCTGCCAGGTGCCTCGGTCCGCCATGAACATCGGGGCGGTGTCGTCTGCTCCTGCGAACGCAGTCGCCGCCAAGGCGAAGAGGGCCACCACGGCCAGCCGGAGCAAAAAGGGAACGCAGCTCATTTCTCTATCATAAGGCATCGTGATCATCACCGGGGGACGAAAAGAGCTGCGTCCCTTTCAGTGGCCAACGCGGGTGGGGGCGGGGTGGCCTTCGCGCAGGTGATAGAACGCGCCGGTGCGGGGCACGTCGACGCTGACGTCGCCGAAGCCGGGCACCTTCACTTCGACCGCCTTGCGGTCTTCGCGGGGCGACTGCACGTAGAGCAGCCACTCGCGGTCGGGCGTCTGTCCCAGCTCGTAGGCGAAGGCCCAGACCTTGATCAGCGACTGCTCTTCATCGGGGCCTGTGGAATGAACCTCGTAACGCTGCGGCCACTTCGCGAAGGGCGGATTGATGGGAACGGTCAATTGGTGGAAACGATCCTGCTTCTTCCATAAGTCCAGCCAGGGTCCGACCTTCCCCTCCTTGTCGAGGTCGGTCAGCCCCCAGAGGGGATGCTTCACGCCCGTCGCCGCCTCGTAGTCCGGGTTGACCACGAGCGAGCCCTTGCGCCAAAACCGCGTGAGCACAGGATCGGTCCACACCCGGTCGACGGCCCGCATCAGCGTCTTCCACTGCCGGTCGACCTGGCCGTTGAAGTCGCCCCAGCCGAATTCGCGGATGATCCGCGGCCGCGTGAGCCAGAGGGCGGCATTGCAGAGCCCCTCGTAGCGTTCCATGTAGTTGTGGAAATAGACCTTCGACCCCTGGGCGATCGGCTTGAAATGGGCGTTGATGAGAATCGGCCCGCCTTGCAGCGTCCCCACGGGAATGACGGCTTTCCCCTCGGCATCGGCGCGGACGTCCGCGGCGGCGCTATACACTTGGAGTTTGAAGGGGGTCGAATTGCTACAGGTCACCGCCAGGCCGGCCAACGGCTCCTTGCCGAGCTTTACCTTCACCGGTTCGACAGTCGTCCACGACGCGCCATCGGTGGAATAGGCCGGCACGACATCATCCCCCTTGCGCTCGAGCCGCAGCCATTTGGTGGCGGCGTTGATCTTGTCGGTGACGAGCGTGAACACCGCCCGCTGCTCTTTATCGCGCCGAAGAATCAAAAACACCCGCGTGCCCCGCTGGCAGAGCATGACGAACGGGGCGCCGGGGGCGTCGGACGCCCGGATCATGACCCCGGCCGCCGCCGTGCCTTCCACCTTGGACTGCTTCTCATCGATCTCCTTCTGGAGCGCTGCTGCGGCGGGATCGGCATAGTCGGCGCCGGGTGTGTTGGGCACATACGCGGTCGCGGCCGGCCGCATTGCGGCGACGGGATTATCCATCGCCTTCACCCGGGCAGACACGGTGCCGTCTTCTGGCAGGGAGCGATAGAGGTAGTGAAAGCCATCGGGCTTCGCCGACCGTTGATCAAACCCCTGGCCCGCTCCTGTCACCGTATAGACGCCGTCGGCGAAGGCTGCCTTGCCGGGAAGGCCCACCGATCCGATATCGGCGGAGGATGCGAAGAGGCCGATGCCGCCACCGGCCTCGCCCGGTAGAGAAACCTCGTCGAACTGTGCAGTGCAGAGGGCGGGCTGGTAGTCCGAATGCCCCTCGATCGAAAAGAAGTCGCCCTGCTCCAAGATCAGCTCGCCGGGTTTCGCGTCCTCGATCGGCAGCTTCAGCGCGCCGCTGGCTGTGATCGCCGTTGCGGTCTTGCCGATGTCGCGAGTCCGGGGGAGTTCACCCCAGCGGGCATACGAATACCGCTTCTTCTGTCCGCCGTCCCAGAGCGCCAGTTGCCATTGGTAGCCCGGCACCTGGGCCTCGGCCCGCGGCGCGAGCATCGTGTAGGCCTGCATCGCGCCGATATGCGGCGAGCCCACGTGCTCGTCGGTGGCGTAGTTCCAGTCGTAGCAGTAAAAGTCGGGCGCTGATCCGTCCCAGGCAAGCCAGGGATACATGTCGACGTGTTTGAAAGGAATCGCGCCCCCTTGCCATCCGTCCCAGCGGCCGACCTCGAAGTTCACGCCGAATCCGTTGTAGGCGATGCATTTCACCGTCGATTCCGGCCAGGGCAGCGCCTTGCGGATGCCGCGCAGGTAGGCCGACATCTTCTCCACATACCCCTTCACATAGGCCTGTCTGGCGGCCTCCTTTTCCAGCTTCTGGTTCTGGGCATGCCAGCTCACGCCCGATTCGCCGATGCCGACTTTGCGGCCGCCCTCGTTGTTGCTGACGATCTGCACCTGGGGCGGATTCGGATAGATCTCCGCCATCATCTTCCAGGTCTCGGCATTGGCGCCGTAACCTGAGGTCTCCCGCACGAAGTCTCCCCCGGCCTGCTCCCAGATTGCCGGATCGGCGGCGGACCAGAAATCCATCTTCAATTGCACTTCGGCGACGGTCTCGCCTTCCTTCACAGGTTCGACGAGTGGCTCGGCGAGTTTGAGCACCGCCGCCCCCTGGGCATCGCTCACGAGCGGCTCGGCAAGCGCATACACATGCCCGTGCCCGGCAAAGATCACGAAGCGGCCCTTCTTCAGGATCTCCTTGCCCGGCTGCCAGCCTTTGCTTGCCACCTCGGCCGCGCCGGCTTGGGCCGCCGCCGTCTTCGCCTGCACGTCGGCCCGGATGTGGGCGGGGTTCTCGGCCATCGGACGATGCCAGTAGCGGTCGGCGTTCTTGATTTTGCCGTTCCAGTTCGTGCCGAACATCACGTCCTCGATGTTACCCGGCTCGATCTCGAATGGCAGTCCGGCCGCGGCGATCCGCTTCATGACCGACTCCAGATCCGGCAAACTTTTCTTCGCCGTGATGTATCCCCAGTCGAGGAACGGCATCACATGGTGGCCGGCATCGATGTCGTCCATCACCCGCCCAGGCGAAAACGTCCAATGGTAGACCGGTTTTTCATCCGGCCCGACCACGTCCTTGGGGGTGTAGTTGTGCGCCGTCCAGCGCGAGGCCAGTGGCAGCGCCCGGCCTTCCGGGTCGCCATTAGGTCGCACTGCCTCGCGCCGAATGCCTTCGTAGTCATCCTTCCGCTCCTCGGCGGCTGCAACACCGAACGAAAACGACACCAGCAGCAACAGCAAAAAGGGGACGCAGCTCATTTTGAAATCCTTAAAGGGGACGCAGCTCTTTTCGTCTGGGACGAAAAGAGCTGCGTCCCCTTTTCATTACGGGGCGGGGGCGTTGACCACGCACCGAAAGCCGGTGCAGGTCCAGTCGCGGACATGCGGGGGCTGGATCATGCGGGCGGCCGTTCGGCTGAACCGCTCGTCGTAGAGGCTGCAGCCGCCACGTAGCACTTTATGCGTGCCTTGCGCGGGGCCGGTCGGGTTCTTGTCGGGCGCCGTCTGGTAGGTGTCGTAGCGATACCAGTCGGCGACCCATTCCCAGGTATTGCCGGCCATATCGAGCACGCCATAGGGGCTCTCGCCGGCCGGATAGCTGCCGACGGGACGGAACCCGGATGAAAACGTGTAGAGGGTCTCTTCCATGCTCGCGCACTTCGTGGGATCCCACTCGTTGCCCCACGGGTATTCGCGGCCGTCGGTGCCGCGGGCGGCCTTCTCCCACTGCGCCTCGGTCGGCAATGCCGCGGCCATCGCCTTCGCGTAGGCGTCGGCCTCATACCAACTGGCCTGCACCGGATAGACGCCATCGTCGGCCTTGCTTCCCGCATGCATCCCCTGTCCCCATGTCGGCTCGAACTTCTTCCCCGTGGCCGCGCAGAACTTTTGATACTGCGCTACCGTGACGGGGTGCTTGTAGATCCAGTAGCCATCGAGCTCGATCGTTTTCTGCGGCCGCTCGTCTCCGGCGCCCCGGCCCTCCGGGCTGCCCCGCAGGAACCCGCCGGCAGGAATCCAGACCAGCTCGGCGCCGTCCAGCTCGTTGATGGCCGTGTTCTTTCCAGTGATTTTGAGTTTTGGCGGTGTGGGCGTTGCGGCCGTCTCGCCCGACGCAGCCGATGCGTCGGCCACGGCGGGGGCTCGCGGTGCCGCCGGCACAGCCTTCGCCGCAAGCGTCTGCATGGGCAGTTCGACGGCCTTCGCATCCTTGGCCGCCGGCGCGCCGACGAGCGTCAGCTGCACGTGCTGCTTGTCCACCACCGGCTTGACCTCGATCGACTCCCAGCCGGCGGCCGGCGTGGTCAGGATCGCCGCCAGGCCGTCGCCGCGATCGACGCTCACGGTGATCTGCCCGCCCGCGTCCGGCTTTACCGGCAACGTGATCGTCGCGGCATCGGAGACGGCGATGACCGAATCGAAGCGTTCGTCCATGTTGTCGGCGCCGGGCAGCCGCTCGCCCGCCTTCGCGCCCTTGATGCCGCCCGCCACCGCGTAGCGCAGGTCGAGCAGCTTGTCGATGCCGCCGCCCTTCACCGCCACCTTCGCGAGCTTCGGCTCGGGCAGCGCGAGGAGCCAGCGGGTGCTGAAGCGATTGGGGTTGTCGAGCTTGCCGGTGTAGGACCGCTCGATCTCGAGGCCTGCATCCGTGAGCCGCACCGTGCGGCGCAGGTGTCGGCTGGGATCAAAGCCGTAGTAGGGCGGCGACAGCGTCAGGTCGGTCTCGAGTCGATCGCGGGCGGGATTGCTGAACTCGCTCCAGACGGTCGTCCAGTTTTTGTCGCCCGCCGTGGCAAGCCCAGCCTCCGCCACCGCCGGCGGTAGCCAGAGTTGGCTGCTCACCTTCGGAAACTCGTCGGCATAGCCGCTGGCCGCTCCCTGCACGGAGAGCAGTTCCCTGCCGCTGCTGCGATCGACGGCGCTGACGATCTGCCCCTTGAGATCCGGACAGACCGTCGCCGCGAGCCCCTTACCCTCGAGTTCCACCACCGGGCCGCCCTGGCCGGCGACATACCATGAGATCGTGCGCAAGACGCCATGCTCGCCGCCGCCGTCGGCCTGGATGCCCTGCTTGGCCCGCGCGAGGCAGGCAGGCACGCGGGCGTCGCCGCCGGCCACGAACCACTTCTTACTGTCGACCGGATTCTTCACGGTGCCCCATGGCTTGCCAGTCCAGGCCGCCTCGTTGAGCGTGATGAGATCGAGCGAACCGCCGCGGGCCGTGAGCAGATTAGCCAGGCGTGCCTTGTCGCCGGCCTTCTCCGCCGCCGCCACGGCCTGATCCATCGCCAGCGTCATCTCCTCGAGATGCGGCTGGACAATTTTTTGCCGCGTGATCTCGGTCCAGCCGCTCCAGCGGACGGCGCTCGGCACATGCAGGCTGTCGGCGTAGGCGGCCTGCACCAGTTTGAGGTAGTCCCAGACGTGCGCGGCGGCCTCGCGGCCGTAGTTGTCGTCGAGATACTGCCGGATCAGCTTGTCGGCGTCCTGGTCCGGGTTCCAGGCGAGCTTCAGATAGAGCCAGGCGAGCAGGTCGGTCCACGGGCCGCCACAGAATTGTGGATTGACTGCGTAGACGCCGCTCTCGCGCATGAACCGCAGGTTTTCCGCCACATAGAAGACCGACGGCCACTCCGACCGGAAGGTATCCCAGTGCCAGACGGTGACGCGGCCGGGGGCGATCTTCGGCCATTCCCGGATGGCTCTCGCGTAGTCGCGGTTGGCGGGGCTCGTGGCGATCGATCCGACCTGGTCGCCGGCGGAATTCTGGCTCCGGGCGCTCGACACGACATTGATCCAGAGGTCTTTGTGCGGCACGAGCGTCTTCGGCGCGTCGAGCGACTCGAAGTAGGCGAACGTGATCACCCGGGCTTCGGGGTAGGTCTTCTTGACGATGTCGATCGTCCTGTTGAGGGCCAAGATCAATGGCGCGGCTTCGGACTGTTGTTCGAGCACCAGCTTGCGGCATTCCGCGCACTGGCAGCCGGTGAACCCATCGCCTTGAGCCGCCGAGAAAGGCAGCGACCAGTCGACCTCGCGACCGAGTGTCTTCGCGCGATCGACCCGTACCTTGATGTCACGCTCCAAGCCTTGCGCCAGGTATGCCGGCAGTTCGGGGCTTGTGCCACAGATGCCGTAGGCCCAGTCGGGCTCCCGCTTGCCGGCGCGGTTCAGCGGATAAAACTCGGGATGCTCTGCAAACAATCCCTTTCTGACTTCCTTGCCGACCGTTCTGTCTTTCGCCGGCACGAGATCGTAGAGGTTGTGGCCGGCGGCGAGGGCACCGCTGACGTTGTCGGTCGGCAGGCCAATGCCGCGATTTTGCAGGATCCAAGGATAGCTGCCGTTCCAGTAGATGAACCCGCGATTGGCGAAGGCCGGCTCCTGGAAATCGTCGATCCCATCGAGCGAGAGCGTCGGCCGCTTTGGCACCACTTCGTAGCCCGGCCCGGCGTAGGAGAGCCCCTTGCGGGCGAACGTGTAAAACCGGCAGCCGAGGTGATCTTCCAAGAGACCATAGACGGCGTTGTGCAAACCGAGAGGCGTGGCCGCCGTCAGCGTGATGCGGTTGCCGTCGGCCTTGATGCGATAGGCCTGCGGGCCGGTGGGCTTGTCGCTCGCGGCCGGCACATTGGCCACCAGTTCCAAAACGATCGCCGGTTTGCCTTCTGCTTCCGCCAGC
>CAZOMJ010000131.1:0-13556 GCA_964581055.1 uncultured Candidatus Kuenenia sp. | reverse complement strand
GAGCTTCGCGATCAGCGCCTCGACCGCCGGCTTCGGCATGTACATCGCCCCGTAGCCCTGCGGCGGATCGGGGAAGTCGAGCGTGTAGCGCTGGACTTTGTCGAGGCTGATGCCGCCGTGGAGGTTCAGCTGCCGGGCGATCGGCTGGATCTCCGTGGCGGGCTCGAGGTCGGAGCCCTTCGTGCCGGTGAAGAGGCCCCACTGAAACCGGGGCTGCTTGAAGAACCTCGCGTCGGGGCTCCGCTGCCCGATCGCCACGCTGAAGCCGGCGCGGCGGCTCTCCGTCTCGGGGAGGTCGAAGAGTTTCACCGGCGCGGCATCCCCGGTCTTGCAGGCATAGGCGGCGAGTCTGCCGTCCTTGCGGCCGAGGAGCACGAACTGCTTGCTTGGTTTGTGAAACACCACCTGCGTGCAGGCCAGAGCCAGCTTGTTGGCCTCCTCCCATGCGGCCCACGCGCTGCCAGAGCGGCGATAGACCGATTGCTGGTAGGCGTTGTCGCTGTTGCCGCCAAAGAGCAAGACGGCCGTGCCATCGGGGGCGGTGGCCAGCGACCGGCGGTTGGCTCCCTGGCCGTGGTGATCCCGGGTGAGCGTGAGGTCACTCGTCGCCGGCTTGGCGGATGAGGGGTAGTCGTGGAGCGTGCCGGTTTGATCGACGATCACGCCGGCGCCCGTGGCCGAGTCGATCACCGACCCAAAATTCAGCGTCATGCCGAGCGGGGGATTGGCGGGCTTCGTGAGTTCCGAGCCCTTTGGCAGCACAACGGCAAGCTGCGCGTAGCCCCCCTTGTTGGTCACCACCAGCCGCAGGCTGCCGTCGGCGGGTGCGACGAGCGACGGCCGGTAGATCTGCCGGCCCGAGTCGATCTCGCCCACGCTGCCGGCGGGAGAGAAGCTTCCCGTGCCTCCCCGGCGGACAAACAGCAGGCCTTCCGAGGCGGCTTGAGGATCAGAGGACCGTGCCGCCGTCACGAAGAGAAACTGGTCGTCGCCTCGTACCGTCTGGCAGGGGTGAGGGTCGCGGATCTCGATGCCGCCGAGGTCGAGCGGCCCCACCGAGAAGGGCCCGTCGCCGACGGACCGTGCCTCGACGAAGCCTTTCTTGACTGGATCGAAGGCGATCACGCTGAGCGTGCCGTCTTTCAGCACGGCGGCAGACGGGTTGACGAGCCCGTCGACAATTTTCACGGGCTTCCCGGGCTTGAGCGACTCGTCGATCGCCACGTGCCAGAGACCACCGCTGCCTGTATAGGCACAGTGGATCACGCCTTTGGCATCGACCGCCGAGACCAGGTCCGACATGCCCGCGGGGGCGGTATAGCCGCTCACGCCGCTCATGCCGCTGCCCACCTGCCGCGAGGCGCGTCCCGCAAAGGCGCCTACGACCGGGCTCTCCGGCCCGGCCGCGTCGTCGAACATCTGCCAATACCAGCCGCAGTCGGTGATCCAGGGATCCCAGCGGGCCACGCGGCCGTAGGTGCGCGGGGCGGCGAACGTGAGGTCGACCTGCGCGTCGAGGCTCGGCCGCTGGTGCCACTGCCGATACACCTGTCCGTCGGGCTCGTAGCCCCGATCCTTGCTGCTCGAATGGTGGCCGCGGTAGCGGGCGTGGGTGGGATGAACGGCGTCGTTCAATTCGATCGCGTACGAGCGGTCGAGGTTGGCCTCCTCCTCGAACATCACCGAAGGCTGGCCGGCCTCGAGAGTGATCGTCGTCATGCTGAAAGACTCGCCGAGGTCGTACCGCACTTTCAGAACCGTCTTGAGCAGGCCCTTTTCGAGAAAGTCGACGCTCATCTTGGGCTCGGCCTTCTCTGGGGGCGTGAGCGACAGCCTCGCCCCGCCGGGCGTCCATGTGCCGTTGCGGAGCCGCACGCCCTGCACTGGGGCAGGGAAGGGGAGCGTGGTGACCGGCTTGGGAACGCGGATGCCGGTGAGGCCATTGGTGATCTCGTAGCCGTCGGCCGTTTCCTTGATCGCCACGGCATCAGCCGCGTCGGTCTTGGGTGCGCCGGCCTTCACGACGAAGGTACGGGTCTCGTTGGCGGCGAGCGCCGAGCGGACGGCGATCTGTTTCCCGTCGGCGAAGACCTGGCAGGGCACCGCCGTGGCGGCGGCGTCGCCGACGGCCATTGTCGCCACCGCGTTGCCGGGCTCGAGCGGCTGCGCGAGATCGAACGTGATGATTTGCTCGGGGTGCGCGACGCCGAAGTGCTCGGTGAGCGTGAATGTCACACCCGCGGCGGCGGACAGGGCGGTGAAAAATAGACAGCAGGTTGCGAACACGATCTGCAGGGGACGATTTCGTCGGTTCGGGCGCACGGAAGAGTCTCCGAAGGGGACACACCACGATCTCATTCAGCCCGTCAGGCTAGTGCTCCCCGAGAGCATCCCGCTATTGTACGAAAGGGAAGGTCTCCCTTCGTCAGCGGGAGACGCCCTTGAACTCCATATACACGTCGCCCAACCGGCGGAGGTCGTCGAGCGCCGCGGAGATGTTCGACTTCTCCGCGTCGCTCAACTCCGCTGGCCATGGCTTGCCTTCCTTCGGCAGGACCATCGACGCGGCTGGATCGGTTTTGAAGACCGTGTTGCCGCCGACGAACATGACGTCGAAGGGATTCGTGCCCGTGTGCGAGAAGACCATCGGCACGTTCTTCACCTTCACGCCCGCCATCGTCCCGCCGGCGACCTTCTTCGCATCCTCCGGATCGGTGATCGGCACCTCGCCGTGAGGTAGAGCCCGCCGTTGTAGTCGCAAATATTTACGAGGTCGTCCACGTGCTTGCCGTGGAACTTGTGGCAGAGCATCGTCACGCGGCCCGGTGTATCCGCCGGATTCCCCTTCATGAGCAGCACCCTCTAGGTGGGACGCAACTCTTATCGGGTCTACTTTTCCTGTGGCCCGCACCTGATCAGGCAGACTGAATCGGCGGGCAGTTCGACGGCGATGCGGAGCGTCCCAGGGGACGTGGCTACCGTCGTGGCAGCGATTGTCACGAGCGTATGAGCGTCGCTCACGAGCAGGGCCTCGACCTGAGAGGGCCCCTTCCACGGCAGGCCCGCCAGGGCGATCTCACGCCGCCCCGCCGGGGCGTCGAACGTGCTCACAAGGACGGCGGCGGACGTGCCGCCGTCGTTCAGGCCGGCACATGCCACCGTGGGCGAGGCCGCCCCGGCGGCGGCCACGTCGCAGGCCACGCGACCGGGATGCTTGGCCAACGCATCAAAGGCCTTGAACGCGTAGTAGACCGGCGTACGGATGCCGAACTGGCCGAACATGCTCCAGGCCGAGGTGTCGGCCGTGTAAAAATTCGTCATGTCCACCGGTTCGTCCTGGAGCCGCATGAGCACGGTGGCCGCGAAGGCCGCCCCCTTGCCACTGCAGCCACGGGCGAACCAGCCCGGCACGTCCACGTACTTTTCCGGATCGTCGGGCCGCAGGCCGTCCCAGGTAGGGTGATACCGCCACTCGTTGAGATGGATTTCCGTGTCGGAGAAGCCGTGCTCGTCGAGGAGTTTCCGCGCCTGCCGGCAGGAATCGACGAGCACCTGCGGCTTGGCTGCGTAGACGTGAAACGAGAAGAAGTCGAGCGGCAGCTTGTGGTCGCGACAGTGGGCCACGAAGGGCCGCGCCCAGTCGCTCGACATCGACGTGAGCGCGGGTCCGCCCACCTTCAGCTTCGGATCGTGGGCTTTGATCGCCCGGGCCACGGTCTCGTAGAGCCGGAAGTAGTCCTCCTGCGAGCCGAGCCACATGAACGGCAGCTTCATGTCGGGCTCGTTCCAGATCTCCCAGTGGGTGATGCCGTGGTGGAAGCCGTCGGCCCAACCGTCGTTGTAGTGGCGGATGATGTTCACGCAGACCCGGGCGAAGCGGTCCATGTCGCGGGGCGGATGCGTGTGGTATTTCGACCAGGGCTCGATGCTCTGCCCGAGCCGGTAAACGATCTTTGATTTCGCGGCGAGGATCGTGGCGAGGTAGTCGTCGGTCTTCGCGAAGAGGTAGTTCCGCGGGTCGTCGGGGTCGAGGTGCGCGAGCGGAAAGATCGTGGAGACGTCGCAGGCATCGGGGCTCGGCCAGCGGACGTCGTGGAGCCTTGCCACGGGGAAGCCCGCCTCGGCATACCAGCGGCCGAGCTTGGCATTTTCGCCATTGGCGAGCGGGCCGTTGTTCACACCGTGGATCGCCTTGATCCGGCCGAGCGGCCGGCCGCAGTCGACGCGGATCTCCTCGGCGGCCGCCAAGGCGGCCGCCGACAGGAAGGCAAGCGCGATCGTGGCAATCGCCGCGCGAATCACTTTCCACCCGAGAGATCGGTCACGGTCGCCTTGCCGGCCTGCTCGGTGACGAGCACGGCCGTGCCCTTCGCCTTCTGGCCGCCTAGATCGACCTCTTTGGCGACCTTCTGGAGGAGGATCGTGTCGGTGCGGTCGGGGAACTTCACGCGGATCGCGTTGCCGCCGGCAACGGTTGAAAACTCCGGCGCGGGCTCACCCTGCTTCACCGGCACCACCGCCACGAAATAACCGCCGTCGCGCTTCGCCTGCGGAACCCGCAGCTGCGTCTGATCTTCGCGGAACGGCTTGCCGAACTTCTCCTGGTAATACTTTGCGAAGCCGAAGCCGTTGTTGTGGCCGAGCAGCCGCGTGTGCGGCGTGAAGCTCGCCGGCTCGGCGATGTAGCAGTGGAGATCGACGCCGTATTGCCCGGTGTAGATCGCCGTCTGCTTGTTCACCGCCACCTTGTCGGCCAGCGCCCAGAGGTTGAGGCTGGGGTCGAGCTCCGTGTTGCCCGCGAGGTCGTCGCGAACCACGAGGTAGTTGTGCCCCATCGGGTCGGCGTCCTTCACGAAGGCATACTGCCGCGTCCAGCGGAAGGGTTTTTGAAGGACGACCTTCTCGTGGCAGGTCGTGTCGTCGAAGATGTCCTTGCCGTGAGGTTCCGCGAGCATGAAGGGCACGCGGTGCAGGAAGCCCACCTGCCGCTCCATCCGGGCATAGTCGGCCTGCGGCGCGGCGCGGAAGGCGGTGACCGCGCCCAGCATGGAGAGATCGTCCTTCGCTGTCGGGTCTTCCTTCATCTCGACGACCGTGAACGGGGCCGTCTTCAGCGCCCGGTAGTCGGCGTTGGCGCTCTTCCGCCACCAGTCGTCCTTGGGATCCTCGCCCGCCGGCCGGACTGTCTCATCGTGGTTGAACGTGAGCCCGCCCGGATGCAGCCAGTTCTCCCGCATCGAGGGCGTGTACATCGCGGCGAAGTCGGCCATCAGCGGCACGCCCTTGCCGTAGAGGAGCCAGGTGCCGCGGTCGTTGTGGCCGTGGCCCCAGGAAAATGAGCCGGCATAGACCTGCAGATAGGCCTCGTCCTGCCGGGGAAAGCCGTTCCGCATCACGAAGCCGAAGCCGGGGAAGTTTTCCGTGCCGAGCGTTGGCGGCAGGGGCTCGAGGCCCGGATCGACCATCTTGTAGCTGGCGTCGGCATGCTGGCCGAGGTTGTTGCCGCTCTCCTTGAGTCCCCAGACCAGCTGCTGCGCGAGCTTGGCATCCCGGGTCTGGAAGAAGCCGGCCAGCGGGGCGAAGGTTTCGTCGGTGGCGTAGTAGCTGTCTCCCTCGCTGCCGACCGACCGCAGGTTGCCCCGCATGTCCCACGGCAGGAGCGTGGAGAGCCGAAACTCTGCCGCCGCCCGGAGCCGCTTCTCGGCGCGGGAGAGATCGAGATCGGTGTTGCTCGCAAGTGCCGCGAGCGCGTGCACCGGCATGATGATCGCCATCGTGCCATAGTGCGGACATTCGAGCGTCGCGCCCGACTCATTGATCTGGTCCTCGAGGTAGAGCGTGACCACGTGGGAGAGCTGGTCACGCCACGTCTTCGCATCGGGGTGGCTCGGCAGCAGCGACACGAGATACGAGCTGCGGCACTGCACCTGCGCTATCATGTTGGCCGAGCCCCAGGCGAAGCCCGCGGTCCGCGGCGGCACGAAGTCGGGATTTACGGCGTGGGAGACGATCGCAGCCATCCAGCGACGGATGTCGGCCGCCTGCTCCGGCGTGCAGGCCGGTGACACGAGGGCGTCTTCGGCGGCGTTGGCGATCAGGCCGAGGTTGATGCCGTAGTCCATGTGGCCGTATTCGGTCTGCGCGAAGTGCTGCACGGTGCCACGAAGCTTCGCGATGGCATCGGCCACGGCCTTCTTATCGGCGTTGGTCGGCTCCTTCCGGGCTGCGATCGCCGCCTGCGCCTCGGCCAGGGGTTTTCGGGTCTTTCGCGACTCGTAGCGGGCGAGATCCCCAGCCGGCACATACATCCGCGGATATTTTCCCTGCTCGTCGTATCGCACCACCCAGTGGCGAACCTTGTCGAGCTCGGCGCGTCCCAGACGGATGTGCCGCAGCATGAGGTTCGAGCCCCACTGTTCCTTGTCGGTGGTCTTGGGACCGTTTCGCTCCGGCAGCACCTGCTTGGCGAGCGAACGCTCGACGCCGCCGATGCCGTAGCCCCGCTTTCCGAGGCAGACCGGCGCCCGCATGAAGACGTCGCCCGAGGTCTTCCGCTCGAACGACGGGCAGGTGGTCTGGACGTATTGCTTGATGATCGTGCTCGGATGCGGATCGATGTCGGGGTGGAGCCACTCGCTCGGCCGCAATCCCACGAACGCGATCTGCTGGGCCGGATCCTTCGCGTTCCAGAAGCCGAGATAGAGGGCTTCCTCGTCGCCCCACTGCAGATAGGAATTCAGATAGGCAAACCGGCCGTCCTTGTCGTACTTGAGCCCGCCGTCGCCTTCTGCAAGGTTGCCGTACTGGCTGCGGCCGCTGAAGCTCGCGCTATCGGGCGCGAGGCCCTCGTGGAATGAAAACGTGTAGGCGTTAGGCGTCGGCAGCTTCGCCATCGTCTGGCCCCACCAATCCCAGATGAGGGCCTTGTCGGCAGAGGCGAACTGCGGCAGCACGTAGCCATACCGCTCGTCGGCCTTCATGCCGTCGAGGCCGGTCATCGGATAACGCTTGCCCTCGGAGAGGTTGTATTCCTCGCTGACGACGGCGAGATCCTGGCCGGCATTGAGTTCGATCGTGGCAGAGTAGGATTTGCCGCCTTCGAAGTCGTAGCGGAGCTTCGCCCGGGCGAAGACGGGGCCGTTGTCGGTGATCTCGGCCGAGTAGCCGGTGCAGGGGAGGTCGGTCTGCCATGCCCCCTTGCCGATCCATTTTCCGTTGGGCAGCCGCACGCCCTGGATCGGCGCGGGGAGTTTGTCGCCGGCGATGGGCTCCTTGAATGCCTGCTTGCCGCCGACGAGCCGGACGCCGGTCTTGGCGTTAGTAAGCTCGATCGTGCCGCCCTTCAGTTCCGCCTTCACCTCGGCCGCCTGGGGCACGGGCTGCGTGCCGGCAGTCAGCTTCCACGTGGCGGTCTGATCGGGGGCGAGCGTGGCCATAAAGGAGAGCGTCGCCTTCGTCACGCTCTTGCCATCGGGCCAGTATTCGATGTCGCTCATCTGCACGGGCACGCTCTTGCCCGCGGCATCGGCGAGGGCGACGCCCTGCGGAGCGACGGCGCCGGCAGGAAACGCGACGGGATAGTTGACCCGGTCAGGGCCCCAGGCCAGGCCGAAGGGCTCTTGGATCGTGAACGACCGTGTTTCAGCCGCGAGGGCAGGAGAGGCGGCCAAGGCCAGGGCCGGGAGGAGGGCCACCAAGATGGCCCGGCATCGAGCCTGAAGGGAACCAGCCATCGTGGAACTCTCCTATGTCACGGGGGATTGCAGGCTCATGACACAGGATTCCAGATACGGCGACTATTGTACGAAAGGACAATGGCCGCTCGGGGCCTCCTGTCGTGGGCGGCGGAGCGTCCCGCCGAATGCCACGGCCCATAGCCACGGTCAGCTTTCTTGACGGACGTGTGTACGAGCGTATACATTCGTGCGAAGTGGAACGGCTCACACGTGCGAGACGCAATGGAGAGTCTCATGACAACCATGATGTTTCGGGAACTGCTTCGGCAGCAACCGTTCAAGCCGTTTCGATTGGTCATGTCGAGCGGCCAATCGTATGAGGTGCGTCATCCCGAGATGGCGTGGGTCACGAAAAACGACATTCTCGTGGGAACTGAGATCGCTGACGACGGCATGCCTGCCGAGTTCAGGATTTGCCCGATGTTTCATGTGGCCACCGTCGAGCCGTTGAGCACAGATGCCCGGGCGGGCTGACCGGGCTCGTCTTCCAATTCGGCCGCTGCAGGTTAGCGCCGGAGGCGGTGGAAAGTCGGCGACCGCACTACACTGAAGTCATGGCCCGCCCGTCGTTGACATTCGTCGTTGTGCCCGCACTCCTGTTCTTGGCCGGCTTGCCGGCACGGGCGGCGGCGCCCGAGCCGCTGCGGTCGATTTCCGTCGTGCTCGATCTGCCGATCGCGGAACTGGACCGTGACCGGCCGGCGGTCGTGCGGGGCACGGCGACCTTCCTCCGCAGCCACAGCCTCGTGCTCCAGGATGGGGACGATGCGATTTTCGTCGCCCGTCGCTCAGAGTCGGACGGCAGCGACGCGGCAACCACCGAAGCATGGCTGCAGATTCCGCTGGGCTCGGTTGTGGAGGTGGAGGGAGTGGTCGAGCCTGGGGGCTACGCCCCCACGATCATCGCCAGCGACTTCCGCGTGGTGTCGCCGGGCAACCTGCCGGCGGCCACGCCGGTCGACGTAGGCAGGCTCTACAGCGGAGCCGACGACAACCGCCGCGTGGAGATCCGGGGTGTCGTGCAGGGGATGGATCCATTGCGGGAAGGCAGTTCCTGGCAGCTCTTTGTCGAGACCGCGTCCCGCCGGATCGCGGTTGAACTGCCGAAGGAGTTCTTCCCCGACGATCCTGCGCACCTGGTCGATGCCGAGGTGCAGGCGACCGGCGTGGTCGCGGCGTTTCGCAACATCCGCGGCGAGTTCATCGCGCCGCGGCTCTGCATCGCCCGGCCGGAAGACATCGCGGTGATCAAGACCGCCGCCGGACCGCCGTTTGATGCTCCGCTCGTGCCGCTCGAGGAGATCGCCCGGTTTCGGGTGCGGCCGCTCGGCGGCCATCGCCTGCGTACCTCGGGCGTCGTCTCGTTCGTCACGCCCGAGAGCCTCTATCTCCAGGAGGGGATTGGAGGCGTGCGGGTCGATCTCGCGGAGAGCCCTGCTGCCGAGGCCGAGCCGCTTCGCGAGGGCGACCGGGTGGAGGTGGCGGGATTTCTCGACATGAGCCGGCGGATCGGCGGCATCGTCGGCGCGGTGGTTCGCCGCATCGAGACGGAGCAGCCACCTGAGCCACTACGGATCCAGCCCCGTGAGATCGTTGCTAATCACGACGCCTCCCACCGCACCGGAATGATTTCCCCGGTAGGCAGCTACGACGGTCGCCTCGTCCGCTGCCGGGCGGTCGTCGAGGCAGTCGCTCCCATGCCCGAGGGCGTGATCGTTTCGCTGGCCGACGGCGATACGCCGCTCATGGCCGAACTGCCTCCTACCGCGGTCGTGACCACATACCTGCCGCGGCTGACTCCGGGGTCCGAGGTGGAGATTACGGGGATCGTGCGGCTCGACCTCTCCACCGAGCAGTCTGGCGGCCTCACGATCGCGCATCCGCGGCTCGAACGGTTGAACCTGCTCGTCCGGAGCCCACGAGACGTGACCGTGGTCCGCGCGGCTCCTTGGTGGACGCCCCGCCGGCTCGCGGTCGCGGCCGGCAGCCTCGCCGCCCTTCTCGTCGCGCTCGCGGCGGGATCGACGGCCTGGGTGACGGTGCTCAAACGCGAGGTGGCCCGGCAGACGAACCTCGCGGTGGACGAGGCGACGGCGCGGCGGGAGGCGGCGCTCGAATACGAGGTGGGCTTGCGTGAGCGGAGCCGCTTGGCCGCGAATCTCCATGACACGATCCTTCAGACCGTGACGGGCATCGGCTTCCAACTCAAGGCCTGCGAGGTGAGCCGGCAGCGGGAAGTGGCGGGAAGCGACGGTAGCCAGGCCGTCGATGCGGTCGGCGCCGGCGGCCACCTGGCGGTGGCCCGGAAGATGGTCGACCATGCGGCGGGCCAGCTCCGCAGCACCGTTTGGTCGCTCCGCTCGCTGCCGACCGACGACCGGCTGTTTTCAGTCGCGCTGCGGGAACTGGCCGACCGCCACGCCGCGGGCCACGAGACACAGATCAGCCTCTCGTTTGACCCCGCGGCCGACCGTCTGCCCGCCTTCGTGGCTGGCAACCTGCTGCTCATGATGCAGGAGGCGCTGCACAATGCATTGCACCACGCCGACCCGCGGACGATCGCGATGGGTGTGGGGGTCGACGTGGCCGCTCGCACCGTCACGGCGACGGTGCGGGACGACGGCACGGGCTTTTTGATCGGCAGTCAGGCGGGCCCGACCCAGGGGCATTTTGGCGTAGCGGGCATGCGAGAGCGGGTGGAGCGGTTGAGCGGCAGGCTCGAGATCACGAGCAGCCCAGGCGATGGCACGACCGTGGCGGCGGTGGTGCCTCTCGTGCCGGGCGGATTGTCGGTCGATGGTACGCACGCTGCCAGCCAGCCTGCCGATGGCCAACTCGAGGCCGACACGCACGGCCGTCCACTGCCCGTTCGTACAATGTCGCCGGCCTCTGGCGATAGCTACATAAGTGGGTAGTGATCATGCCCGCAGGCCGAACGATGCCCGCCGTCCCCATCCGTATTCTGCTCGTTGACGACCATGCCGTGCTCCGCGCGGGGCTGGCGAATCTGCTGTCGCTCGAGCCCGATCTGAAGGTGGTGGGCGAGGCCGACAACGGCGAGGAGGGCGTGCGGCTCTGGCGGCAGCAGAAGCCCGACGTGGGCATCGTCGACGTGAGCATGGCGGGGATCGACGGCGTGGAGACGGTGCGGCGAATCCGCGGCGTGGCGGCCGACGCCCGGCTCGTGATGCTCACCTCCTCCGAATCGGCTGCCGATGCGGCCCGCTCGCTGGCGGCCGGCGCGAGCGCCTATCTCACCAAGCACACGCCGCACGAGGAGATCGTGGCGGTGATTCGGCGGGTGCACGCCGGAGCGACGGCGATCCAGCAGGGAGTGCGTCGGCCCGCGGCGGCCGCCCCGGCCGGGCTCCTTTCGGACCGCGAACTGGAGGTCCTTCAGGGTCTCAGACGCGGCATGGGCAACGCCGAGATCGCCCATCAAATGGGGATCGTGGAGAGGACAGTGAAGGCTCACGTGACGGCGATCCTCACGAAGCTCCACGCCACCGACCGGGCCGGCGCGGTTGCCCGCGGCTTTGACCTGGGCCTGCTGCAGGTCACGACCGCCACGTTTTAGGCGGTCCGACCCAGGAAAATCTCGCGTATTGTCCTTTCGTACAATGGCGGCGGGCGGAGCCCTGAGGCTATTGTTTTTGAGATGGTTTCGAAGGGGGACGGCGGTCCGCCTCGTGACCTCGTTCGAGCCGGACGTGAACGGAGGGAAGCCTCATGATCGGACATTCCAGCAACCAGAGCACTGGTAACACCAATGAGCAGCGGCGTGGGGCGGGGCTGACCTCCCGCAGCCAATGCCGGGCGGCGTTCACCCTAGTCGAACTCCTGGTGGTGATCGCCATCATCGGCACGCTCGTCGGCCTGCTTCTGCCGGCGGTGCAGGCGGCTCGTGAGTCGAGCCGCATCGCCCGTTGCAGCAACAACATCAAGCAGCTGACGCTGGCCACCATCAATCTCGGAGAAGTGTTGGGGGGCGTGCTCCCGCACCATACCGGCGGAATGACCTGGGCGCTCCCGAACAGCAACTTCTATACCAACTATCTCGCCGGAACCGACAACGGTTTACTGTCTCGATTTCGGCAGTACAACCACCTGCCGCGGACGATGCCGTTCGCGGAGGAGCAGCGGACTTACGACAATCTCGTGTCCTGGATGAGAATCACGCAATACTGCGATCCTGGCAACGGCATCAATCGGTATGTCTACCCGCTTCTCCGCTGCCCCTCCGAGGTGCAGGCGTTCAATGCCAACGGGCTCCACAACCTGACCTACAACCTGGGCGACGAACACTGGGCCGGCCGCGGGCCGACGGGAAAACGGTGGCGGCAGTTCACGGACGGTCTGTCGAAAACGATGGCCTATTCCGAGAGGATCATCAGTCGGAGCGGTGTCCGCGATCCGAAGGTCGCCTGGTTCAACGTGACGAGTTACGACACGGGGGGCGCGACGAATCCGAACACGTGCTATGCGGCGATCAACGGCACGCCTATGACGGGCACGGTCGGCGCAAACTGGATGAACGGCGGCGACGCCGACAACCCGCATAGCAACGGCTTCTTCGCCGCCTGCCCGCCCAATGGACCGCGGTGCAGCAACTTCAGCGATTCGAACAACGGCCCGGCCTATGCCCGTGGCCCGGCCGGCAGCTACCACCCGGGCGGTGTGAACGTGTCGATGTGCGACGGCAGCGTCCGCTGGGTAAACGAGAACATCGATTGCGGCCAAAACTCAAGCGGTTCATACCCATCGACCAACAATCGCTCTAGCAACCCGCAGCCGCGGTCGACTCGCGGCGTCTGGGGCGCGATCGCAACGCCGAACACCGGCGAGACCGTGACGATCGACTGAACCGGTATCGCGCAAGCCTCGCGGAGAAACGACTTTCATGACGTATTCGACACGGTGCCATTCACGGTCGCCACTGCTGGCGAACTGGCTGCTCGTCCTCGCCAGCGTGGCGTTCCACGGGTGCGGCGGGCAGCGGGTGGAATACGTCGATGGGGTCGTGACGCTCGACGGCAAGCCTGTCAGTCGGGCGATCGTGCAGTTCATACCGCGCGGGGAGGGCCGCCACGCGGGCGGCCAGACCGACGCCGGCGGCATGTACCGGCTCAACACGATGGGCGGCACGTCGGGCGCTGGGGCGAAGGCGGGAGACTACGACGTGGCGATCGATGCCTACGAAGACCCGTTTGCGGGCATGCCCGAGCGGCCCGCCGATCCGGCCGAGGTGGAGAAGTGGGACCAGAAGATGGCACAGCTCGGCATGAAGCCGGCGAAGCGGCTGTCGCCGAAAGAATACGCCGACCCGCAGACTTCCGGGCTGTCAGCCACGGTGAAGCCGGGCCGCAACAAGATCGACTTCCAGCTGAAGAGCGACTTCAAGGCCGTCACCGCCAAGTGACACTCGGTGAAACGAGGGAACGCAGCCAGTCCTGTTCGGCACAGGATGTGCTTCCCCCCGTGGCGGCAAGTTTTTAACTTGTCCGTTGCCCCGGCGCGGATTCCACAAGTTAAAAACTCGTGGCCACGGGTCGAACTCCTTCGGTCTCGTCCTCCGTGCCGATCCGAGTGACAAAAGGGGACGCAGCCAGTCCTGTTCGGCACGAAATTTGCGCCAGAGAAGCCAGCGAGCCCAGGGAGGGTGGGCTGAGTTGCGCCCTTGGCTCGAAGTTGCCATAGTGTGAGCCATGGCCGCAGCTCGCCGCAAGATACGCCCTGAAGACATCCACGGCTTAAAGTATTTCAAGGCGCTGCAGGGCCTGATCGAACGGCTGCACTTCGTGGGGACGCAGCGTGACAAGG
>CAZOMJ010000130.1:0-28242 GCA_964581055.1 uncultured Candidatus Kuenenia sp. | reverse complement strand
GCGTCGATCGCTCCCTCGGCGCCGCCGGCTCCGACGAGCGTGTGCAACTCGTCGATGAAGAGGATCGTGTTCTTGGCACGGCGGACCTCGTTCATCACCGCCTTGATCCGCTCCTCGAACTGGCCGCGGTACTTCGTGCCGGCCACCATCATGGCGAGATCGAGCACGACGATACGCCGGTCGGCCAAGAGTTCGGGCACGTTGCCGTCGACCACCCGCTGGGCGAAGCCCTCGACGATCGCCGTCTTGCCCACGCCCGCTTCGCCGAGAAGCACCGGGTTGTTCTTGGTGCGGCGGCAGAGGATCTGGATCGCGCGTTCGATCTCCTTTTCGCGGCCGATCACCGGATCGAGCTTGCCCTGGCGGGCCAGTTCGGTGAGGTCGCGGCCGAAGCTGTCGAGCGCGGGGGTCTTGCTCTTGCCCCCCTTCGTGGAGGCCTCGCCGCCACCGCCACCGCCGGCGCCGGCCGGCTGCCGACCGCCGCCCATGCCGGCCCGCTCGCCCCCCTCCTCCATGCCGTGGCCGAGCAGGTTGAGGACCTCCTCGCGGACGTCCTCCAGCTTCAAGCCGAGGTTCATGAGGACCTGGGCGGCCACTCCCTCCTGCTCACGCAACAGGCCCAGAAGGATGTGTTCGGTGCCGACGTAGTTGTGGTTGAGGTTTCTGGCCTCCTCCATCGAATACTCGATCACCTTCTTGGCACGGGGCGTCTGCGGGAGCTTGCCCATCGTGACCATGTCGGGGCCGCTCTGCACGAGCTTCTCGACCTCCATGCGGATCTTCCGCAGGTCGATGTCGAGGTTTTTCAGGACGTTTGCGGCGACACCGCTCCCCTCCTTGATCAGGCCGAGGAGAACGTGCTCGGTACCGATGTATTCGTGGTTGAACCGCTGGGCCTCTTGATTGGCCAGCTGCATCACTTTGCGAGCACGGTCAGTGAAACGCTCGTACATGAAAAACATCCCTTCGTGAATCGGCCCATCGTCCCAAACCCATCGAGCCCAGCCTGCGGAGGATGCCATTGCGGCAGTCTGCCACCGCCTCAGCGCCCGCCCTGAATAGTCTATGCAAACCTTACGCCAAACGACGTCGCTTTTTCCAGCACGGCCTTGCCGATGTGGCTGGCGTTCCGGCCGGGGCGGCGACACCTGGAGGGTATCCCGAGCCCGTGGAGCCAGGAGAGTTTAGGACGGTCCGCCGCGAATGTCTGGGGCCTGCGTGCGGAAACGGTAAAAACAGCCGTTTGACAGCCACTTTTACGCAGCCCTGTCCCGAGCAGCCGCATCTCGGGCCGGGTCGCCTTGGTCGCGTGTGATTGGCAGGCTGGCCAGATCCCCGGCGGCCGACGGTCGCCGGGCGGCGGCAACCCGCTCCAGTTCCCGGGTGATCGATGGCAGCCACGGGGCTCCCGAATCGCTCCGTGACAGTGTCTCGAACGCCGCCGCGGCTTCGTCCAGCCGGCCCACCCTCCTCAACAGCGTGCCCAAAAGCAGTTGTGCCTCGCCATCGGTGGGCGACAGGTCGAGCAGCGCCCGAAGCTTGGTCTCGGCGGCGAGCCAGTCGCGGGCGAGGTAGGCGTCGCGGGCCTTCACGAACAGGGCATCCGCGGCGGCGTCACGACCACTCGGGATCGTGGGTGGGAAGCCGGTCACTGCCGACCCCGTGGCGATCAACCAGACGACGGCCGTGGCCGTCCAAAGCGCCAGTGACAGCCGGAAGTCGACCAGTTCCGACCAGATCCAGGTGGTGAACACCGCCACATCGACCGCCAGGGCGAAGGCGAGGGCCAGCACGAGTCCGGCGAAGCTGCCGCGCAGCCACAGCCACGGCATTCCCGGCCAGACGAGCGTCAGGTAGCGTGCGAATCCCATGGGCAGTAGATAGCGAGGCCCCGCGATTTCGCCAAGGCATCCACGGGGGTACAACAGAGCCATGAAAACCAGTGATTTCGAGCCATCCGGCGGCACGCCGGGTGTCTGGCGGGCCATCGACGCCTCGGCCAACCGTGCCGGTGAGGCCCTGCGGGTGGTCGAGGACGTGGTCCGCTTCGTTCTCGACGATGCCCAGTTGACCGTTCTTGCCAAGGACCTGCGGCACACGCTGGCGACCCTCCTCGCCCAGGCTCCCCTGCCGCTCAGAGTGGCCCTGCGGGATGTGGCAGGCGACGTGGGTATCGGGGTGGAGCCGCCGGTGTCCCTGCGGCGGGCGGCACCGGTCGATTTGATCGCTGCCAATGCGGCACGGGCCTCGCAGGCGCTCCGCAGCCTGGCGGAATGTGCGGCCGTGGTCGCGCCCGGGGCTGCCGCCGGCTTCGAGAAGCTCCGCTATCGGCTCTACGCTCTGGAACGCGGAGCCCTGATTGCAGCGCGGGCGCGGGAGCGGCTTCTAGGCGTCACTCTGTGCGTGCTGATCGATGGGCAGGCCGACCTGGCCGCCTTCGATCGTCTCGTCTCGTCGCTGATCGAGGCAGGTGTGAGGATGCTGCAGATTCGAGACAAGGCGCTGATCCCGCCCGCGCTCGCCGCGCGGGCGGAGCACGCGATCGCGATCAGCAGACGGCTTTCCCCCGCCGATCCGGCACTGGTGATCGTGAACGACAGGGTCGACGTGGCCGCGGCCGTGAGGGCCGATGGAGCGCACACCGGGGCCGACGACCTGCCCACGACGCTTTCGCGGCAGGTCTTGGGGCCGCAGCCGCTCCTTGGACGCACGGCCCATACCGTTGCCGAGGCCCGCGCCGCCGCAGCCGACGGTGCCGACTATCTCGGCATCGGCCCCTGTTTTCCATCGGCCACGAAATCATTCGGCGAGTTCGCGGCAGCTGAATTTCTGCGCACGGTGTCTCGCGAGATCAGTCTGCCCGCCTTTGCCATCGGTGGCGTGACGCTCGACCGGCTCGATGAACTGGCGGCACACGGCATCACGCGGGTGGCGGTGGCCGCGGCCGTGACGAGAGCCCGTGACCCAGCCGCCGCCGCCGCCGCGATCATCGATCGGCTGAAGCAGCTGCAGGTAGAAAATGGGGACGGGAGCGATTTTCCTTCACCAGCTTATTGATGTACCTCGTTTGGGATTGGAAAATCGCTCCCGTCCCCATTTTCCTTAAGCGCGGCGACGATGGCGCTGGCGATGTCGGCCTCGTCGCGGGAGCGGTAGCCCACCCACACCTGTCGCACCTTGGCATCGGGGCCGATGAGATAGGTCGTGGGGAAGGCTTCGAAGCCGAACGACGTGGAGAAGATCATCCGCGTGCGGCCGTCGGGATCGGCCCATGGCTCGATCGCGGATCGCTGTGACGGACTCACCGCCTCCTTCAAAAACGCGTCTGTGGAATCGGTCAGTGCGGCCATGTCTTCGGGAGCCCGCCCACCGCAGGAGACGGCGACCAGTTGGAAGGCAGGCTCATGCCGCAGCCGGTCGGCCAGCCGCACGAGCCCCGGCAGTTCGCGGCGACATGGGGGGCACCATGTGCCCCAGAAATTAAGCAGCGTCACGCGACCCGAGAAGGTCGGCGGTCGGCGGGTGGAGTCGGCCAGCGACGTCAGCGGCAGATTGCCCACGGTCCTGCCGACAGCCGGATGGGCCGGCGTGACCCCGCCACAGCCGGCGGAGAAAAGCACCCAGCCGCCGCACAGGGCGATGACGAGCCCGGCGGCGGAGCGACGTTGGCTGCGGGGTATCATCGGCGGAACCTCGCTCAACAGGATCTTCTGTTCGGGGATCGCATGCGGAAGGAGCAACGAGTGTACGAAGTCGAACTGAAGTTTTCCGTGGCCGACCCGCAGGCCCTCGAGCAACGGCTCGCTTCGTGTGGGGCGAGATGGCACGAGCCGATCGACCAGGTGGACCGGTATTTCAACCATCCTTGCCGGGATTTTGCCCGCACGGACGAGGCACTGCGGCTACGGCTGGATGGCGACGCGGTCGTGATCACCTGGAAGGGTCCGCGGATCGATGCCGCCACCAAGACACGCCGCGAGATCGAACTGCCACTTGCGATGGTGCTGCCGAAGGGCAGCGACGCGGCGGCTCCGGCGGCGAGCACGATCACGCACTGGACGGAGTTGCTCGAGGCGCTCGGATTTCACTCTGTCGCGACGGTGGCCAAGCGGCGGCGGCCGGCCCGCGTGCACTGGCAGGGCATGGAAGTCGAGGTGGTTCTCGACGACGTGGCCGGGCTCGGCAAGTATCTCGAATGTGAACTCCAGGCCAGCGAGGCGGATGTGCCGCAGGCGCGGGCCTGTCTTGAGTCATTGGCCCGAGAACTCGGGTGCGGTGTTTCCGAGCGACGCAGCTATCTCGAACTGCTGCTGGAGCCGTAGGCCTCACGGTGACGCTACCGCACGACTTGGTTGCGGCCGTCGAGCAGGATGACGGCCGGCTTGTGCTTGGCGGCCTCCTGCTCGTCGAGCCATGCGTACGACATGATCGTAAGACGATCGCCGGGCGCCCCGAGGTGGGCGGTGGCGCCGTTGAGTTCGATTGCGCCCGAGCCGGCCGCTCCGTAGATTACGTAGGTCTCGAACCGCTCACCGTTGGCGAGGTTGCCCACGAGAATCTTTTCGTACGGGCGCAGCCCGACCCGCTCGGCCAGATCTGCCGCGATGGTCAGGCTCCCCTCATAGTCCACCGACGCGCCGGTGACTGTCGCACGGTGAATCTTCGATTTCAGCAGGCAGATCGTCATGGTGTTCAGCGGGTGGGACGGAAGCGGATGCAGACGGGGGACGGCACGTCGAGCGATTGGCCCGTGAACTTCAGTGTGCCAGTTTCGGCGTCGATCGCGAAGACCGCCACCGTATGCGAGTTTTGGCCGGCGGCCAGCAGGAATTTCCCGGTCGGATCGATCGCGAAGTTGCGGGGGGTTTTGCCCCGGATCGGCTCCGTGCCCAGAAACGTCAGCCGCCCCGTGGCCCCGTCCACCGCATACATGGCGATCGAGTCGTGGCCCCGATTCGAGGCGTAGAGAAATCGGCCGCTCGGATGCGCGACGATCTCGGCGGTCGAAAAGCCCTTCGTGTCGGTGACGTCGGCGGGGAGCGTCGAGAGTGTTTGCACCTCCGTGAGCGCACCTGCCTGCGGATCGAAGGCGAAGGCCGTGACAGTGAGGTCGAGTTCGTTGACCGCATAGCCATACCGGCCGTTCGGATGAAATGCGAAGTGCCGCGGCCCCGCGCCTGGCCTGCCGCGGCCGAAGCCATGGGGCGCGAGCGTGGCCTTGCCGACATCGAGGGCGTGGATGAGCACCTTGTCGACTCCCAGATCGCAGGCCACTGCGAACCGGCCATCGGCCGTGGGGTTGATTGAATGCCCGTGCGGACCCTCCTGCCGCTGCGGATTGGGGCCTTTGCCCTCGTGCTGGATGAAGCCCCCCGGCGACCCGGCCACGACGGGCTCGAGGCTGCCGTCGGCGGCGAGCCCCAGGCAGACGACGCTGCCGCCGCCGTAGTTGGCAGCCAATACTACGTGGCCTGTGCGGTCGACCGACACATGGCACGGGCCGCCGCCGCCGGACGATTGATGGTTCTTGGCTGCGAGGGTGCCGCTGGCCTCATCGATCGCGAAGGAGAACACCGCACCGGTCGGCTTGCCCTCGGCATCTGCAACCTCCGACACGGCATACATCACCGGCAGCGTCGGATGGAGCGCGAGGAAAGATGGGTTCTTCACCGCTGCCGCCAGCACCGGTGGGGTGAGCTTTCCCGTGGCGGCATCGAACCGCGACACGTAGATCCCTTCGCTCTTGGCGGGGCCGCCCGTGTAGGTTGCGAACCAGACGAACTGGCCAGCCGGCTCGGCGCCGAGGACGCCGGACGTGGCGGGGGCCGTCCCGGGGAGTGCAGATCCCAGAAGGCCGGCGACGGCCACGACGGCGGACAACAGGTTCCTGGCAATGGACGTCACTGGATGAAACCCTCATGCTGCCGGCGGTGAAACCTGCGGAACCGCCGGCATCCGGCTCCGCCTCCAACTCCACAGATCGTACCCCCATGACCGAGCGACGCAACGATCGGCACCCGCGGCCGGCGACGGCCACCGATGGAGTGGGCCGCGAGGCCCGCAATACGCTCTGGCTGGAGCTCTATCAGGTGGTCGTCCGCGTTGGCTGGATCTTCAAGACCGAGACGATCATCATGCCGGCCGTGCTCGACGCCGTGGTCGATTCGGGGCTGCTCCGCGGCCTCCTCCCGGTGCTGAACCGGGGCGGTCAGAGCGTGCCGCCGCTGCTCGCCGCGGGCCCCCTGGCACGTGTCCCCAGGAAGAAGTGGCCGCTGGTGCTGACGAGCCTGGCAATGGCGGGCTGTTTTGGCCTACTGGCCGCCGCATGGCCGGCGCTTGCGGCCACGCGGCCCGATCTGCTCGCGGTGCTCTTCCTCGTGCTCTACGCCCTCTTCTCGGCGGCGAACGGATTGAACCAGCTGGTCATCGCGGCCCTGCAGGGCAAGCTCATCTCGCCGGGGCACCGCGGCCGTGCCATGGTAGTGAGCGTGGCCGTGGGCAGCGTGCTGGCCATCGTGGCCGCGGCCCTGCTGCTGGGGCCGTGGCTGACGGAGCCCGATGGCTTCCCAAAAATCTTCGCCGCGACGGCCGCGTTTTTCGCCCTGGCCGCGGTGGTGCCGGTGTTTCTCGACGAGCCGGCGGACACTGCGCCGCCCCTCGCGATCGCCTCCGGCCCTCCGCGGGGCATCGTCGGCAGCCTGCTCACACATGTCGGCGCGGGCATCGCGTCGTGGCAGCAGACGCTTCGCCGGGATCGGCCGCTTGTGCGGCTGTGCGTCGTGGCCGCCTGCTTCTCCGCCGTGCTCATGCTCTTTCCCCACTATCAGGCCTTCGCCAGAGATCGGCTCGGCAGCCGCACGGCCAGCCTGCTGACATGGGTGATCGTGCAGAACGCCGCCACCGGCGTCGTGAGCCTCGTCGCGGGACCGCTCTCCGACCGTCGCGGCACGCGGATCGTGCTCGTCTGGCT
Organism: uncultured Candidatus Kuenenia sp.; assembly: GCA_964581055.1. GTDB lineage: Bacteria > Planctomycetota > Planctomycetia > Pirellulales > UBA1268 > CAMCQY01. The sequence continues at coordinate 21,272 of CAZOMJ010000130.1, read as the reverse complement.
CGTGGCGCTCTCCTCGCTCACGCCGTTAGTCGTGACGCTGCTCTCGCTTCTGCCACACGAACACGCCGTCGAATGGTTCTGGATCGTCTATGTACCGCTGGGGCTCAATCCAATCTCGCTGAAAATCTTCACCAACTACGCGCTCGAACTGGCGCCCGCGGCGGCGGACCATCCGCGGTATGTGAGCATCGTCGGGGCGGCGCTGGCCGTGCCGTTCGTGGTCTCGCCGCTGGTGGGCATGGCGGTCGACTCGCTGGGCTTCCGGCCCGTCTTTATCGCGGGGGCCGCCGTGATCGCCGCAGGGGCGGCCTTCGCCCTCGGACTGCCGGAGCCCCGGCATCGGTGACGGCGGTCGGCGGTGGCACGTTTTGAACGTGCGGAATCTTTGCCGGGACACGGGCAAGTTGAAAACTTGCCGCCACGGGAGATGAAGGGGGCAAGTCGGCCCTTTTCCCCTAAAAATCGATTGCACCGAGGGGCTTCGCGGCAGTAGGCTCTGGCGTCTGCACGGATGTCCGTTGCGGCTTTTTCGAAACAGTGTGGAGGCATATGCCATGAAGTCTTTCCGAATGATGGGTCTGGTGACACTGGTCGCGGCAGTGTTTTGCTCGGCCTCGCTTGTCTCGGCTGCCCCGAAGGAGCCGAAGGACGCGAAGTGCCCGGTGTCGGGCAAGGGCTGCAACCCTGACAAGGCCGCCGACTTCGCCGGCGCCAAGGTCTATTTCTGCTGCGGCAACTGCGAGAACGCCTTCAAGGGCGATTCTGCCAAGTTCGCCGCCAAGGCCCACCAGCAGATGGTCTCAACAGGTCAACTCGTGCAGAAGGGCTGCCCCTTCAGCGGCGCTCCCGTGAAGGCGGGCACGCAGCTTGATGTCGGCGGCGCCGAAGTCGGCTTCTGCTGCAACAACTGCAAGGGCAAGGTCGAGAAGGCCAGCGGTGACGATCAGGTCGCCCTGGTCTTCGGCAACGTCGAGAAGGGCTTCGCACCCGCGTCCAAGTAATCGCCGCCCCCGACGGTTTCACCGTATTTACAGGCCTGGAACTGGCCTAGGTCGTTCCCCGGCCGGATGGAATACTCCGCATCGAAGTGGGCATTCCCTTCGGTGCGGAGTTTTTTTGTCCATGCGCGTGTTTCTCTCGGCGGGTGAACCCTCCGGCGACCATCATGCAGCGGTGCTCGTGCGGGCGCTCAAGGCACGACAGCCCGACGTCGAGTGCGTCGGGCTGGGGGGGCCGTGCATGGCTGCGGAAGGCTGCCGCCTCATCGCCGATCTGACGCAGTTGGCGGTGATGTGGTTTCTCCGCGTGCTGCTCAACATCCACCGCTTCGTCGATCTCGCCCGCCGTGCCGAGCGGAGCTTTCTCGACGCTCGTCCCGACGTCTGCGTCCTCGTCGATTTCCCTGGCTTCCATTGGTGGCTGGCCTGGCGGGCCAAGCGGCACGGCATCCCAGTGATCTTCTACTGCCCGCCGCAGATATGGGCATGGGCCAGCTGGCGGATTCACAAGATGCGGCGGCTCGTCGACCACGTGCTCGCTGCGCTTCCCTTCGAGCACGACTGGTTCCTGGAGCAGGGCATGACGAGCACGCTGGTCGGCCATCCGTTTTTTGACGAACTTCACGCCGCCCAGTCAGCCGCGAACAATTCGTGCGACCGTGCGACGGAACGCTCCGGCCGCCCCCTCGTGCTGCTGCTGCCCGGTTCGCGCGGCCAGGAGATCGAGGCCAACCTCGACACCATTCTGCGGGCTGCCGCGGGAACGGCCCAGCGGGTGCCAGCGGCCCGTTTCGTGGTCGGCGCGCTCCACGACAAGCATGCCGCGCGGGTGCGGCAGACGATTCACGCCCTCGCTCCGGCGCTCGACGGCCTCGACCTCCGCGTGGAGATCGGCCGCACGCGGAGCCTGATGCGCGAGGCCGCCTGTGCGATCGCGGTGAGCGGATCGGTGTCGCTCGAACTGCTCGCCGCACGGGTGCCGACCGTGATCGTCTATCGGATCAGCGGCTTCGCCCACGTGGTGCAGAGTTGGTTTCGTCATGCGCGGTTCATCACGCTGGTCAATTTGCTGACGGCTCGGGAGCCGGTCGGGCCGACGCGGCCCGAGTGGCGGGCTCCGCGCGAGGTCACTCCCGCCGATCCCGAGGCAATTTTTCCCGAATATCTGGCAGTGCAGGATCCGGCGGCCCATCTCGCCGGACACATCGTCGAATGGCTCACGCAGCCGGCGGTGCGGGAGGCCGTGATCGCGAGGCTCGATGCCGTGGCCGATCGTGTGGCCCATGGTGGTTCCGCCGAGCGGGCGGCCGACGCGGTGCTCGCCATCGCCTCCCGGGGCCGGGCTGGGCTGCAGGGCGGATGGCCTTGCGGGGCCTCCGGCCCGGTGGCCGGCTCCACCCCCTGCCGGCCACCGGCCCATGCGGCATAATGCCATCATGTTCCTTGCCGCCCCCCAGCCGACGCCCGCAGACCTGCAGTTTTCGCTGTTCGGGATTCCGGTGCGGGTGTCGGGATGGTTCTGGGTGGGAGCGGCGCTGCTTGGCTGGGGGCTCTGCATGGCGCTGTCGCGTGGCGATCAGCGGCAACTGCTGCAGTATCTGGTGATCTGGATGGTGGCAGTGCTCTTCTCGCTGCTCGTGCACGAGATGGGACACGCGCTGGCCTACCGCTGGTTCGGTCAGTCGGCACACGTGGTGCTCTATCACCTCGGGGGGCTCGCGATTCCCACCGCCTGGGGCCGCGGTGCCCGCCGGCCCTCGGAGCGGCTAGTCGTCTCGGCGGCCGGGCCGCTGGCGCAACTGGCCCTCGCGGCGGTGATCGTCGCAGTGCTCAAGGCCGGAGGCTATGCCGTGCCATTTCCGGTGCGGAGCGTGGGGGTGGCACTGGGCCTGTACGAAGGCGCGGACATCGGCTCCCGCTTCCTGTTCGCGCTTGTGTTCTTTCTCCTGCAGGTCAACATCTTCTGGCCGCTGTTGAACCTCGTGCCGGTGCCGCCGCTCGACGGCGGGCAGATCGTGCGAGAGGGCCTGCTCAGCCTGGGCGTGGCCGATGCCGCACGGATCGCCGCCATGATCGGCGTGGCGGCCGGGGCCGCGGTCGCGTGGTGGGGCTACACGCACAACGAGCCCTATCTGGGCATCATGTTCGCGATGCTCACCGTCTCCTGCTTCCAGAGCTTGTCGGACAACACACCGTGGCAGCGTTGGGACTAGCGAGGGTTGGTTGGCCCAAGCTGCCTGGGGCCGGGGTTGGCCGTTCCATGTCGCCCGGACGTTCGCTACGGACATCCTGTCCTTCGCTCACTCGACGCTGACTGCGCTCCGGCATCCTGCCTCCGCTTGTCAGCAACGCCGGTGACATGAAACGGCCAACCCCTCGCGGAATTCTCGATCATGAAGAATGCAGATGCGAGAGACTCGCCTGAGGGCCGTATGCCTCGTTTCCCGCGTCCTCGTGTGGTGGTGCTCGGGGCGAGCAATGTGTCGCGGGGATTGTCACGGCTCGTGGCGGCGGTGGAATCCCGTTCGCCGGGGGCTGACCTGTTCGTGGCTGCCGGTCATGGACGAGGCTATGGCGTGAACACCCGCGTGGCGGCGCGACGGCTGCCGTCGATTCTTGGCAGCGGCCTCTGGCGAGGCCTCGACCGCTACGGTGACGCGGCTCCGTTCGCGCTCGTCACCGATGTCGGCAATGAACTGCTCTACGGCTTTCCTGCCGAGCAGATCGCGTCATGGGTTCGCGAGAGCGTCCGGCGGCTTGCCGATCGTGGCGCCACGATCGTGATCACGCGGCTGCCGATGGCAGGCATCGCGACGGTCGGCGCCGTCCGCTACCGCGCCCTGCGGACATTCTTCGTCCCGGGCTGTCGCCTCTCGCTCGCCGGCCTCAAGGAGGCAGCCACACGGCTCGATGCAGAACTGCTGACAATCGCCGGAGACTTCAGCGGCCAGATCATCGAGCAGCCCGCCCACTGGTATGGCCTCGACACGTTGCATGTTCGCCGTCGCCACCTCGACGACCTCTGGCGCATGGCCTGCGAGGCATGGGGATTTCACGCCGTAGAGTCGCCGGTCAGGCCGGCCGTCATCGACTGGCTGAAGGTCGGCACGAAGGCCGCCGAAGTCCGTTCGCTCGGCGGCATGATGCGGTTCACGCCGCAGCCGGTGCTGCCCCTACGAAGTGGCGGCATGCTGTCGTTGTATTAGGCGGCGCGCAGCCTGTGGGCGTGGTCACAAGATTGCGCTGTGCGGGGCGCCGCATTCGGCAAGTTGAAAACTTGGCGCCACGGGGGCAGGGAATGTGGCCACAAGATTTCATCTTGTGTGGGTCGGGGCCGCAATGAGCAAGTTGAAAACGTGCCGCCACGGGGGAAGAACTCTTACAGCACCGGCAGCGAGGGCATCGGCGGCCGTGTGGCGTGGGCCGCGGCGAGGTTGCCGACGAGACGCGTGCAGATCGCCTCTAGGTAGGGGCTGGCGGCCGGATCGTCGTAGTTGGCCGCCGTGCGGCCGGCGTCGCCGTGTTCGCGGATCGGAATCTGGATCGGCACCTCGCCGAGGAACGGGATTTCGAGATCCTTTGCCGTCCGCTTGGCACCGCCGGTGCCGAAGATGTCATACCGCTTCTGCGTGTCGGGGCAGACGAAGAAGCTCATGTTCTCCACCATCCCGAGCAAGGGAATGTTCACCTTTCGGAACATGGCGATCGCCTTCGTGGCGTCGAGCAGGGCCACATCCTGTGGCGTGCAGACGACGACGGCGCCGGTGAGCGGCAGCACCTGCGAGAGCGTCAGCGCAATGTCGCCCGTGCCCGGCGGCATGTCGATGATGAGGTAGTCGAGCGGCCCCCACAACGTGTCGCGGAGCATCTGCGTGATCGCGCCGTGCAGCATCGGTCCCCGCCACACCACCGCCTCGCCGGCCGGCACGAGAAAGCCCATCGACATCACCGGCATTGGATGCGGGCCCACCGGCAGAAACATCGGGATGATCTTGCCGGCGTCGATCTGGGGACGGCCGGAGAGGCCGAGCAGGTGCGGCACGCTCGGTCCGTAGACGTCGGCATCGAGCAGGCCGACGCGGCTGCCTGCCCGCGCCAGACCGATCGCGATCGAGGCGGCGATCGTGCTCTTGCCCACGCCCCCTTTGCCCGAGCCGACCGCGATCACGCTCTTTGCCTCGAGACCGATCTGCCCGATTTTCGTGGGAGGCCGGTCGTGCGGGACGATCTCCACGGCGACACTGGGCACGGCTGGAAAGCGGGTTCGCAGGAGTTCCTCGATCCGGCCACGCGTCTGGTTCCAGAGAATCGCCGCATGCGAGGTGAGGCCGACCTGCACCGTGATCGATGCGGGCGAGGCATCGACCGACCGTACCTGCCCCATCTCGACGAGCGACCTGCCCGTCTCGGGATCGGCGATATCGGCGAGCACGGACGTGACGGCTGCGGAATCAACGGCAGTGGGTTGGTTGCTCATGATGCTTTCGGGTCTCCAGCTCGCGATGTTGTCGTCTCCGCGTTCCGTATTCACGCCGGGCTCGGACATCCTGTCCGCCCCGGCTTGGCGACCGCAGGTCGCTGGTGCTGAACCGGCCCTTCAGGCCTGCACCTCCGCTTTGTTCTCTCCGCTTTTACGGCCTCGTCTTCTCGATCACGTTGCCGGCGCGGGACGAAGAGACGAACAGTCCGCGAGGCTGCACGGTAACCATCAGCACGAGCGCCGTGCAGAGCAGCATCGCGACGCCGGCGCTGAGGCCGCCATCGGCCTGCACGCCCCGTCGGGCGGTGCGGAAATACATGGCTGCGATGATGCGCAGGTAATAGGCCGCAGCGATCGCCGCATTGAGCACCAGGATCACGGCCAGGGACACGAACCAGGCGCGGCGGCTGCCGTAGGTGATCGCCGCGTTCCAGTCGACCTCGAGGGCCGATGTGGCCAGCGAGAGCTTGCCCCAGAAGCCCGGCAGCGGCGGGATGCCGGCGAGGCTCAGTAGAAACAAGGTGATCGCGAAGGCCGCCACGGGATTCGTGGAGGACAGTCCGTCGAGATCGTCCACGGTGGATATCTCCTCCCGCGGCGGCCGCGGGCCGCTGCCGGCCGTCCACTCCGGCCAACGGTGGCCGAGGTAGGTGATTGCCGCGAAGATGCCGGCGGTCGCGAGGGCGTAGGTGGCCAGATAGAAAAGCGCGGCGCTGAGGCCGCCGAGGCCGAGGGTCCACGACGTGTCGGCCCCGCCGGATGCGTTGCTGCCCGACCGGGCGGCGGCGGCCGCGGCCGCGGTGGCAATGCCCACGAGCAGGTAGCCGGCGTGGGCGATCGAGGAGCAGGCGAGCAGGCGGCGGAGGTTCCGCTGCAGGAGCGCCATCACGTTGCCGACCGTCATCGTCACCGCCGCGAGCGTCGCGGTCAGGGGCCAGAAGAGCGACAAGTGGGCCGCCGCGGCTCCGCCCACGGCGGTGTCGCTCGCGTCGACCGGCAGGATCGCCAGCGCCAGCACCCGGACGAGCACCACGATGCCCGCGACCTTCGGCAGCGTGGAGAGCAGGGCGGCGTTCGACGGGCTCGTGCCCTCGTAGACGTCGGGGGCATAGAACTGCATCGGCACGGCTGCCAGACGGAATGCCGCACCGGCCATGGCCATGCCGATGGCCACGGGCAGCAGCACGGTCGCCATGCCGGCCAGCGGATCGGCCGTGGACCGCAGGCGGGCGCCAATGATCGACAGGCTCGTGGAGCCGCCGATCCCGTAGAGGCACACGGCGGCGTAGAGGAACAGGGCCGAAGCCACCAGCGACAGGAAGAAATACTTGAGGCTCGCCTCCTGGCCGTGCGCGTCGGTGCGCTTGAGCGCCAGCAGGATGTAGGTGGGGATCGACACCAGCTCCAGCCCGATGAACAAGAGCACCAGATCATCGGCCACGGCCGCCAGCGAGAGGCCGGCGAGCAGAATCAGGAAGGTGCCCGCCTCCTCGCAGGTGCCACCGGCATGGAAACCGCCGTCGCCGAAGCGGGTGCCGCGGCTGACAGCGCTGCGGAACAGGTCACCCGCCTGAACGAGGGCGAGGATTGCCCCCAGGGCCAACACCGTCCAGCGGATGTAGATCGAGAAGGCATCGATGCGGATGCCCCCCGATGCAACCCAGGCCCCATCGGCCGGCTGTCCGCCGGCCACGAGCATCGCCGCAAGGATGCCCACCAGGGCCACGGACCAGCCGCTGCGGAGGCCGGCGAAGGCGTTGCCCAGAAAGGCGACCAAGGCCGCTGCCACCAGAACGATCTCGGGGGCGAGCAGGAAAAAGCTCTGCAGGGAACTCATGTGCGAAGTCATGGACGATCCAGTGTCAGTTGCGATGTCAGGACGCGTGGCTGCCGGGGAGCCGCATGGTCGTGGCCGACAACGCGGTCCGCGACGTGGGCGGGCCGGGGTATGGAGGGGCCGGCATCCAATTCCCGCATCGACTCGTCGAATGCGGTGGTGGCGTCGCGGGTGGCGGCACGAAGCACGGCCGCTGGCGGCGCGAGGAATGTCGCTGGCGAGAGGCCGATCCAGAGCACGAAGACCGCCAGCGGGGCGAGCGCCGCGATTTCAAACCATTCCAGATCGCAGCGGTCGCCGTTCCCGCCGTGGGCATCGTGGCCGTGCGAACCGTGACCGTGCGTGTCGTGACCGTGGTCATGCCCGGCCGCTCCCTGCCGGGGAGGCTCACGCGATCCGCCGAAGAAGACCCGCTCAACGGCCCAGAGCATGTACCACGCGCCGAGCACGACGCCAGCCACAGCCGACACCGCCATGATCAGGTAGGGCAGGCGGATCGCGTCGGCGACACCCACCCAGGCCCGCTGGAAGGAGCCGGCGAGGATCAAGAATTCACCTACGAAGCCGTTCAAGCCGGGCAGTCCGATGCTGGAGAAGGTGAACAGCATGAAGAGCACGGTGAGCCAGGGAGCCTTCGTGGCGATGCCGCCGAGGTTCGCGATCGACCGCGTGTGGAACCGCTCGTAGATCATGCCGACCAGCGCGAACAGTCCGGCCGCCGAGAGGCCGTGGTTGATGAGTTGCAGATTGGCTCCCTCGACGGCGACGGGCTCGAGGGCGAACAGTCCCATCACGATGTAGCCCATGTGGCTCACCGACGAATAGGCGATGAGCCGCTTGAGATCGGTCTGCACCAACGCCACGAGCGCCCCGTAGAGGATGCCGACCACGCCCAGGCCGAAGAGCCATGGGGCGGCTGCTGCCGTGGCGTCGGGGAGCATCGGCATCGAAAACCGCAGGAAGCCGTAGATGCCGATCTTGAGCAGCACGCCCGCCAGATCGACGCTGCCGCCCGTGGGAGCCTCGACGTGGGCCAGCGGCAGCCAGGTGTGGAAGGGAACGATCGGCACCTTCACGGCGAAGCCGGCGAAGAGCGCGAGGAACACGATCATCTGCAGCCAGCCCCCTTCGCTGCTCATCGGCAGCGGATGGGCGGCCAAGCCGGCCGTGAGACCGGCGATGTCGAACGTGATGATGCCGGTGTGCGACGCATTCCAGAGCACGATCGTGAGCAGGCCCAGGAAGGCGAGCACGCTGCCGGTGAGCGTGTAGATGAAGAACTTCACCGCCGCCCGCCGACGCTCCTCGTGGCCCCAGATGCCGATCAGGAAGAAGAGCGGCACGAGGGTGAATTCGAAGAACACATAGAACAGGATCACGTCCCTCGCCGCGAACACGCCGAGCATCGCCGCCTCCAGCAGGAGCAGCAGCACGTAGAACCCGACTGGTTTCTCTTTGATCGCTTGCCAACTCACGAGCACCGCCGTGAGGGAGAGCAGGGCCGAGAGGCCGAAGAGCCAGATCGAGAGGCCGTCGAGGCCCAGCGACAGCCGGACGTCGAAGATGCCACCCACGAGCCAGGGAGCCGAGGACACGCCGTACGGAGCGCCGGCCGCTGCCTCCGGGCTCTGCAGATACCGCAGCACGAGCCAGCCCGCGTTCACGAGCGTGATGAGGGCGGTCACGGCCGCGCTCTGTCGCACCGCCGAGAGCCCACGGCCGCCGAGCACCCAGGCCACGACGGCCCCGATGAGGGGCGTGGCGATGACGAGCAGAAGGTGCGTCGCAGGGGAAAAACCGTTCATGGAGGATGGGGCCGCTGGAAGAAAATGGATGGAGATGAATGATCCGCTGGGGGGCAGAGGCGGGGGAACGCAGTGATCAACTCCGGAGTTGCCACGCGAGCAGCACGACGATCGCCAGCACGCCCATCACGCCGGCCAATGCGTAGCGTTGCAGCAGGCCCGACTGCGAGCGGCGGACGAGACCGCCGAGGGCGACCGGAATGCCGGCGATGGCGTCCACGGCCCCGTCGATGACGTGCCGGTCGAAGAGTGCGGCGACGAGGGCCAGGACCTCGAGGGGCCGCACGATGAGCGCGGAATAGATCTGGTCGAAGTAAAACTTGTTCGCGAAGAGCGTCTGCAGGGGGCCGAGGAACCGTTCCAACTGCGGGCCGTCGCTGCGGCGGCCGAGGTGGCCGATGGCGGCGACGACGATGCCGATGGCGGCGGCCAGCGTGCCCTGGATGGCGAGGTTCATGTGAAACACGTGGGGCGTGGCGGTGGCGGCGACGGCCGGTGCCGTGAGCGAGGGGGTCGCCGACAGGAAATGAGCCAGCCAGTTCGTGCTGAAGAGCAGCCAGCCCACCACGGCCGACGGCACGGCGAGGATCATCAGCGGCAGCGTCATCGCCGAGGGGGACTCGTAGGATTCGTGGCCGCCATGCGTATCGTGGTGGCCATGGTGGCCATGGCCGTGCGCACCCTCGGGCACCCGCGTTGGTCCGGTGAACGTCATGAACACGGCGCGAAACGTGTAGAAGGCGGTCAGGCCGGCCGTGACGAGCGACATCCAGAAGAGAATCTGCCAGGTTTCCGGACGGTCGAGGGCGTCGAGCCCAACGGCCGGAGCGGCCACCGCGGCGTGCGTGCCGTCGGTCGAGAACGCCACGAGTTGGAACGGGTTGCCTGCCGCTGCCGCCGCATGGTGGTCGCCGTGCGCGGCGGGCCAGCCCTTCGAGTGCAGTGCCGCGAGGATCTCGTCTTTGCTGAAGAAGCCGGCAAAGGGGGCGACGCCGGCGAGGGCTGCAGAGCCCACGAAGAACGTGGCCGCGGTGATTGGCATCACGCGACGCAAGCCGCCGAACCGCCGCATGTCGATCACGCCGCCCATGGCGTGCATCACCGAGCCGGCACCAAGGAACAGCAACGCCTTGAAACAGGCGTGCGTGAGCAGGTGGAAGATCGCGGCAGTGAAGCCGAGCAGCGTGCCGGTGCCGAGGCTTGCGAACATGTAGCCAAGCTGGCTGATCGTCGAGTAGGCGAGCACCCGTTTCAGATCGTTCTGCACCGTGCCGATGAGGGCGGCGACGAGCGCCGTCGTGGCACCGACGATCGACACCGCCGTGAGTGCGCCGGGGCAGGCGGCAAACAAGGGGGCTGACCGCGTGATCAAATAGATGCCGGCGGTCACCATCGTCGCCGCGTGGATGAGTGCGCTGGCCGGCGTCGGGCCCTCCATCGCGTCGGGCAGCCAGACGTGCAGGGGCAACTGCGCGCTCTTGCCGCAGGCCGCCAGCAGCAGGAGCAGGCAGATCGCGGTGCCGATCGCACCGCCGACGTAGCCTGCGGCATCGGCCAGCCGCGTCTGTCCGAGGATGCCCGGCATGATCACGCCGTCCGGCGAGATGGTGTCGTGGAAGTTGAGGGTGCCGTAGCTCATCCAGAGGAGAAAGACGGCGATGGCGAGGCCGAAGTCGCCGACGCGGTTCACGAGGAAGGCCTTCTTGGCAGCGCGGGCCGCCTCGGGCTTCGTGAACCAGAATCCAATCAGGAGGTAGCTGCAGGCGCCCACGGCCTCCCAAAACACGTAGACGAGCAGGAAGTTGCTGGCGGCGACGAGCATCGACATCGAGAAGACGAACATCGCCACCAGCGCGAAGAACCGCGGGTAGCCCGGATCACCGTGCATGTAGCCGGTGGAATAGATGGCCACGAGCAGGCCGACGCACGTGATGATCGTGAGCATCGTGGCGGTGAGCGGATCGAGCCGCAGCGACACCGGGATCGAGAAACTGCGGACGTCCTTCCCCGCGGCGAGGTCCTGCGGTGTGAGACGGGTGTCGGCCGCCGGGCTGCCGGCGGGTGGGGCGTAGGCAGCGTCGAAGGAGGCCCACTGCCAGAGCGTGGAGATCATTTCGACCGGACGGACGGCTTCGGCATGGGCGCCGTGCGCGGGCCCGACGTCACGGGCAGTCGCAGCCAGGAGTGCGATGGCCACGACGGCGGCGCCGGCGATGCCGGCCATCGCCGGCAGGTGTGCCCGGGCACCAAGGGTGCGGCCGAGCAGCACGGTGAGGATCGCTCCTGCCAGGGGCAGAAGGGGCACGAGCACCAGCAGCGTTGACGGGGAGAATTCTTGCATGGGGGATGCGGACGGCGGATGAATGGCGGGTGGAATGGCGAGTCGGCAGGCCCTGGATGGGCCTCGGGCTCAGACGTGCTCGCGTTGCAGGGGTTCGTTCTCGTCGGCGGGTGGAAGGACGCCCGCGGGCGTGAGCGTGGGGAATCGCAGCGGCACGGTATCGATCGAGGGCAGTTCGTGATCGACCGTGCGTCCTGCGGTGGCTTCGCGGAGCGACTGCCATGCCGCGGCGTCGAGCCGTCCGGTTCGCGAGAAGGCCTGCAGCACGAACACCAGCGCCACCGCCGCTTCGCAGGCCGCCACGGTGAGCACGAAGATCACGAGCACGTGGCCACCCCAATCACCGTGGTAGCGACTCCATGCCACGAGGCTTACGGAGATTCCCTGCAGCATCATCTCGGCCGCCAGGAACATGACGATCAGGTTGCGCCGCGTGAGAATGCCCACGAGGCCGAGACTGAAGAGGATGGCGCCCACGGTGAGGGCGTTTTGCAACAGGGGCAGCGACTGCGTGGGGTTCATCGGCTGGGACTCCTGCCTGCGGCGGGGGCACGTGTGGCTGGGGCCTCGGCGGCGTGGGTGGTCTCACCGCGGGCAACGACGGCGATCGCGCCAATGAGCGCGACCAGGAGCAGGACGCCAGCCGCCTCGACCGCCACGAGATGCCGGCCGAACAGCTCGCCGCCGAGCCGGGCCACGTGATTCTCGGCGAGCGGGTCGGCGGCGGACGCGACAGCACCGGCCGCGCCGCTGGCGGCAGGAGCCGCGTTCGTGTCACTTGCGGCCGGGTCCGCAGGCGGTGTTGCTGCCGTTGACGTTGCGGCGGCCCGCGACGGCACGCTGCAGCACGTTGCCGGTCCGGCCGACAGCCGGCCGATCGAAAGCGACAGCACGCCGAGCAGCACCGCACCGGCGACAGCCGACAGGAAGGGTTCGTTGGAAACACGGTCATACGGGGCGAGGCCCGCCGGCTGCGCAAGCATCAGCACGAAGAGAAACATTACAAGGATCGCGCCGGCATAGACCACGATCGTGGCCACGCCGAGAAATTGTGCGCCCAGCACGAGCAGCACGCCGGCCACGCCGGCCAGCGACAGGGCGAACCAGATCGCGGCATAGACCGGCGACCGTGACACGATCGTGGCGGCGGCGGAGATGACGGCCACGAGCGACACGATGAGAAACACAGCCTCCTCGCCGAGGCCGCCGAGCCGGCGGCCGGTTGCGACGAAGGCGGCCAGTGCGCCCAGGCCCAGCAGCGTGCCGAGCCAGCGAATCGAGGAACTGTCCCGGCCATTGGGCAGCATGAGCCACAGGCTCGCCGCAGCGGCCATGACGGCCACGGCCAGCAGCGGGCCGGACGAGAACGGATCGAAGGAGAATGGAATCACAGCGTGCCCCCCAGGCTCGCCGACTTCATCGGCTCGGCATCCTTCGTCATGTCGTAGACGCTCAGGAGTTTCTCCTTGTCGAAGATCATCTCCTCGCGGCTCTTGCCGGTGAGGTCGAGGAGGCTCGTGAGCTCGATCGCGTCGACGGGGCAGGCCTCCTCGCACATGCCGCAGAAGATGCATCGCAGTTCGTCGATCGAGAAGCTCTCGGGGTATTTCTCGCGGTCGGGCCAGGGACTGTCGGTTGCGACGATGTCGATGCAGTGGGCCGGGCAGGCAGTGGCGCAGAGGAAGCAGGCCACGCACTTCACGCGGCCTTCCTGGTCACGGTTGAGCCGATGCACACCTCGATAGATGAGCGGATTGCCCACCGTGGGCCGCTGTTCGGGAAAGCTCACGGTCACCTTCGGGCTCACGAGATGGCGTGCGGTGGTGGTGAGCCCCTGCACGAAGAGCGGCAGGTAGAGCCGCTCGGTCAGGCCCAGCGGCTTTTCCTCGATCCAGGTGACGGCAGGGTCGGTCGGCTTCATGTCAAACCTCCACCAAATCTTGCCCGCGAAGGGAACGTTCCGCGTCGAGCAGGCTGTGCGTGCGGATCGGCGTGTTGTCGGTGCCGGAGGGCGTGAGCAGGCCGGCGGCGATCCAGCCGAGGAAGAACACCGCCCACGGCGCGGCGAGCGCGACGGCCTGGGCGGGCCCGGCGCCCAGTCGCTCGATCAGTTGCGGACGGAACTCCTCGATCGTTGCGACTGTCACGAGGTTGGCGATGCCAAGCGGGAGCATCACCTTCCAGGCGAGGTTCATCAGCTGGTCGAACCGAAACCTCGGCCAGCTCCAGCGGACGAGCATGAAGAACAGGATCACCGCGAAGATCTTCGCGGAGAGCACGCCGAAGCGGACGAGGGCGCCGATCCAGGTCACTTCCTGGCCCGAGCCCGTCACGCCCCAGAGATGCCAGCCGCCCAGGAACATGATCACGATCAGGAAGGCCGCCGTGACCATGTGCAGGAATTCGGCCACGAGAAACAGCAGCAGCTTGATGCCGGAATATTCGGTGTGGTAGCCGCCCACCAGTTCCTGCTCGGCTTCGGGCAGGTCGAACGGCAGCCGGGCCGCTTCGGCAAAGCTGGCCACGAGAAAGACGATGAAGCCCAGCGGTTGGGCGAACGCGTACCAGACGCCGCTTTCCGCCTGGGCGTTCATGATCGCGTCGAGCTTGAGCGATCCCGCCGCGAGCACGACGCCGAGGAGGCCGAGGCCGAGCGGAATCTCGTAGGCCACGAGTTGGGCGCTGCTCCGCAGGCCGCCCAAAAAGCCGTATTTGTTGTTGCTGGCCCAGCCGCCGAGCAGCACGCCGTAGACGGCGATGCTCGAGAGGGCGAAGACCCAGAGCACGCCCACGTCGAGACCCGGGGCGACAAGGAAGGGCACCGGATCAGGAAGGCCGGGGATGCCCAGCGGTGGCAGCACGCTGCCGAAGGGGATCGCGGCAAAGATCGCCAGCGAGGCCGCGAGGATCACCAGCGGAGCGGCGGTGTAGAGCACCTTGTCGACGTGCCGTGGCGTGAAGTCTTCCTTCATGATGATCTTCAGACCGTCGGCCAGCGGCTGTCCGAGGCCGAAGAGGCGGATCTTCGTGAGCGGTATGCCGACGCGATTGGGACCCTTGCGGTCCTGCACCCACGCGGCCATCCAACGCTCGACGAGCACGAGGTAGGCCGCGGCAGTCATCAGGCCGCCCACGAGCAGGCCGATCTTCAGAAGCGCCGCGATCGTGGTGGGAGAGGGAAGGAAAGCGTTCATGGTTTGGTGAGGCGGAAAAGGTGACAGCCGCCATTTTCCTGTGGCTGGTTCACATGGTGAATTCGGTTGCGAAAATGGTGGCTGTCACCATTTTCGGGGTGGTGATCAGGCGAGTTGGTGGATGCGGAGGTCGACGCCGGTGGCTGGGATCTCACCCGCGAGCGCCGCGAACGAGGCGGAGGAGTCGGCGATCTGCCGTCGCACGGACGTCGGATCGTAGAGACCGCGACGGCCGAGAAGGTTCCAGTAGAGCCGGCCCTCCGGCCAGACGCCGACGGGCGGGCGGACGGCCTGCTCGAAGGTCTGCGCCCGGTGGGCGACGTTCACCCAGGTGCCGGCCCGCTCTGCGAAGCCGGCGGCGGGGAGTTTCCAGGTGGCCACGGCCGTCAGCGGCGAGTCGAAGAGATCCTGCACCACGAGGCATTTCAGGTCTGCGAAGGCGGCTGCGGTGGCGTCGTCGATCCAGGCCGCCGGGTATCCGCCCGTGATCCAGGCCGCGTCGGCCTCACCCTTGCCGACATGTTCGACAAGTTGGCTCCACGAGGGCACCGACGGGTCGAACAGCGCCACGACCCCTTCCACCCCCAGGCGGTTGGGGCACTTCTCCGCGCGGATCGTGAACCCGCCCGGGAAGGTCTCGTCGTCACCCGTCCGCGGCACATGGCCGACGGCGAGCATCGCCTGCGGATCGATCGACCGGGCGACCGCGCAGAGCATCCAGGCCTCCTCGATCGTGAGCATCGGCGAGACGGCCACTGCCAACCGGCCGGCGGCCTTGAGGTCGGTCCGGATGCGGGTCACGACGTCGGCCCATTCGACGGCCTCCAGCGGCGTGCTGGAACTGGTGCGGCGACCGGCCCCCACGATCCGCGCGGCGTCGTGGATATGGTGCCAGCCGTAGCGGCCCTCGTCGCAGATCCACCACTTGTTGACGTGCTGGTTCTCGCGCGGTTTGAGTCGGTAGACCGTGTCCTGGTTGTGTTCGGTATGGATCGAGCAGCCGGCTGAGCAGCCACCGCAGACGTTGGCCTCCCGCTTCATGAACCAGACCCGCTGCTGGTAGAGGAAGTCCTTGTCGCCGAGCGCGCCGACCGGGCAGAGGTCGACGACGTTGCCGGAGAGCTTGTTGTCGAGCGGATGCCCTGGGAAGACGTCGATTTCCTCCTTGGCACCGCGGCTTGTCACCATCAACTCCGACGTGCCTGAGACCTCGCGAGTGAACCGCACGCACCGCGTGCACATGATGCAGCGGTCGACGAAGAGCGTGACGGTCGGGCCGACGTCGCGACGGCGGCTCGTGAAGGGATGGAGATCGGCCCGGCGTTCCGCCTGACCGTGCTGGAAGTGGTAGTCCTGCAGCAGGCACTCCCCCGCCTTGTCGCAGATAGGGCAGTCGATGGGATGGTCGATGAGGAGAGCCTCCTCGACGCGGGCCCTGCTGTCCTTGACCAGCTGGCTCTCCGTCACGATCACCGTGCCGTCCTTCGCCGGCGTCTGACAGGCTGGTACCAGCTTCGGCATCATCGAGATCTTGCCGGTGGCGGCATCGCGGGTGCCGGTCTCGACCAGGCACATGCGGCAGCTGGCCACGACCGACAGGCCGGGATGCCAGCAGTAGTGCGGTATCTCGGCGCCGGCGCGGCGGGCGGCCTCGATGCAGTTGAGCCGCTCGTCGGCCCCGATCTCGATTTCCTTGCCGTCAACGATGACTGTGGGCATGAAGGTTCCTGATGCGTTCCTGCTGTTGGTGCACGGCGCCGTTAGTGAGAACCGACGATCTGCAGGGCCGGGACGGGATCCGTCACCATCCATCCCTGTGGATTCGTCTGCTTGATGTAGTCCTCGAACTCCCCGCGGAATTTTTTAATCGCGTTTTTGATCGGCCACGCGGCCCCGTCGGCGAGCCCGCAGATCGTCGAGCCGGGCATCATGCCCATCGTGTTGCCGATTTCTGCGAGCAGATCGAGATCCCTGAGGCGGCCCTTGCCCGCCTTGATTCGCTCGAGCATCCGCAGCGACCAGCTCGTGCCTTCGCGGCACGGCGTGCACTGCCCGCACGATTCGTGGGCGAAGAAGCGGCAGGAGTTGTGCAGGAAGTCGACGATGCTCACCGTCTCGTCGATGACGACGACGGCCGCCGTGCCCAGCCCGAGGCAGCCGACCTTGCCCGGGCCGGCGAAGTCGAGCGGCGTGTCGAGTTCGGCCTCGGTCATCAGGCCCATCGAGATGCCACCGGGGATCACCGCCTTGGCCTTGCGGCCCTTCCAGACGCCGCCGCCGAACTCGTCGATAAGTTGCCGCGCCGTGATGCCAAGCGGCGTCTCGTAGCAGCCCGGCCGCTCGACATGACCCGACAGGCAGTAGAGCTTGGGGCCGTAGCTGCCGGGGTCGCGAGGGTTGTTCGGATCGGCGGGGACGCCGATCGAGCGAAACCAGTCAACGCCGCGGCGGGCGATCTGCGCGACGCAGGCCATCGTCTCGATGTTGTTAACCACCGTCGGCTTGCGGAAAAGGCCCTCGATCGCCGGGAACGGCGGCTTGATCCGGGGCCAGGCCCGCTTGCCCTCCAAGCTCTCGATCAGGCCCGTCTCCTCGCCGCAGATATAAGCGGCGGCACCGCGGTGCAGGTAGATGTCGAGCGAGAATCCGCTGCCCTTGATGTTTTTGCCGAGGTAGCCGGCGGCGTAGGCTTCGTCGATCGCCGCCTGCAGCCGTTGCCAGCTCCGCGGGTATTCGTACCGGAGATAGATGTAGGCGGTGCTGGCCCGCGTGGCGTAGGCCGAGAGGATGATGCCCTCGATCACCTGGTGGGGATCGTCCTCCATCAGGATCCGGTTGTTGAACGTGCCCGGCTCGCTCTCGTCGGCATTGATGCAGAGATAGATCGGGCCGGGGTGATCCTTGGGTAGGAAGGTCCACTTGAGCCCCGTGGAGAAGCCCGCGCCGCCGCGGCCGCGGAGGCCCGAGGCCTTCACCATCTCCACGACGTCGATCGGCTGCTTTTCTTTGAGCAGTCTCTCGAGCGGCTCATAGCCGCCGCGGCTTTTGTAGCTGGCAATCGTCTGGCCATCGGGCACGCCGACGGCTTCGAGCAGAACGGGTTTGAATGGCTGCATGTCAGGTGGCCCTCGCCCGTGGCTTCTTGAGCTCCGCTTCGGCGGTCTCGGGAGTCATGTTTTGGAGGAGGTCGTCGTTGGCGAGGATGCAGGGGGCGAAGTCGCACGCCCCCAGGCACTCGGCCGGTTCGATCGTCAGCTCGCCGTCGGGCGTCGTCCCGTATGGGGCGATCCCGTTCTTGTGGCAGAGGTGCTCGAGCAGTTGGTCGCCGCCGCGAAGGGCGCACGAGATCGACCGGCAGACGAAGGCCCGCACCTGGCCGCAGGGCTTTTCCTGGTGGAAGAACTGGTAGAAGGTGAGGGTGTCCTGCACCTCGGCCGGTGCCAGACCCAGCACCTCCGCGATTTCGGCCACCGCCTGCAGCGGCACGTGCCGGAGTTCGGCGTTGACGATGTGCAGTGCGGGGAGCGTGAGCGCCCGACGGTTGGGGTAGCGGGGCGCGAGCGCCTCGATCTGGGCTACCATCTCGTCAGTGAGGATTTTTGGCTGGGCGATCATGGACGCTGGGCTACCTGTCGAGTTCCGCGGCGATGATGTTGAGGCTGCCGAGCACGGCGACGACGTCGGAGAGCGTGTGGCCGCGGATCAACTGCGGGAAGAGGGCGAAGTGCAGGACAGAGGGCGGGCGGCACCGTGCGCGGTATGCAGACTCGCTGCCGTCGCCCACGAGGTAGAAGCCGAGTTCACCGTTGGGCGCCTCGGTCGCCCCATACGATTCCCCGCAGGGCACCTCGAAGCCGCGGTTGCTCATCGACAGTTCGAAGTGGGAGATCGTACCCTCGATCGTGGAGTAGACCTGCTGCTTGGTCGGCAGGGCCGTCCGCTGGTCGATGCCGACGTTGACGGCGCCGGCGGGGATGTTGTCGATCGCCTGCGCCACGATTTTCAGGCTTTCCCGCATCTCGGCCATTCGCACGAGGTAGCGGGCGTAGCAGTCGCCGGCGGAGGCGCAGCAGACCTGGAAGTCGAAGTCCTGGTACGCCAGGTAGGGCTCGTCCTTGCGGAGGTCGCGGGTCACGCCGCTGGCACGTGCCACTGGGCCGCTGGCGCCGGCGTTGATGGCCTCCTCCTTCGACAACACGCCCACGCCTTTCGTGCGGTCGACGAAGATACGGTTGCGGGTGAGCAGCCGCTCCATGTCGTTGAGTGTCTTGGGGAACGTCTTCACGAAGGTACGGATCTTCTCGATCACCAGCGGCGTGAAGTCCTGCGAGACGCCGCCCACGCGCGTCCAGCTGTTGGTGAACCGCGCCCCGCAAAGGGTCTCGAAGATGTCGTAGATCACCTCGCGTTGATAAAACGCGTAGAGAAAGAAGGTGAAGGCTCCGGTGTCGAGGCCGACGGCACCGTTCGAGAGCAGGTGGTCGCTGATCCGTGCCAGTTCGGCGATGATCGTGCGGATGGTCCGGCAGCGGGGAGTGAGTTCGATGCCGAGCAGTTTCTCCACGGCATGGTGCCAGGCCACGTTGTTGGCCATGGGGGAGATGTAGTTCATCCGATCGGTGACCGTCACGTATTGGTTGTACGTGAGGTGCTCACCGAGCTTCTCGAAGCCGGAGTGCAGATAGCCCATTTCGGGCATCGCATCGACGACCCGCTCGCCGTCGAGTTTGAGCACCAGCCGCAGCGTGGTGTGCGTGGCCGGGTGCTGCGGCCCGAAATTGAGCGTCCAGAGGTAGTCCTCGGACCGCGCCGCGCCGGCGGCATCGGCGGCCGAGGTGCTGCTGGACGGACTGCTGAAAGAGGGGGCTGGGGCGATGGACATGGTGGGGTGGCGGCTGTTCAGCTGTGGTCGCGGGTGATGACGGGGAAGTTGTGCCGCTCGCCGCGGCCCTGGAGCGGGTAATCCTTGCGGAGCGGATGGGCGGTGAATTCCTCCGGCATGACGAGACGGCGGAGATCGGGGTGGCCAGCGAACGAGATGCCGAAGAGATCCCAGACCTCCCGTTCGAGCCAGTCGGCCGCCCGCCAGAGCGGCACGACGCTGCGGACCGTGGGCCACTTCTCTCCGGCCGACACGGGGTCGTCGACGAACACACGTACGGTGAGCCGCTGGTTGGTCGTCGTCGAGGCAAGCAGATAGACGAGCCCATATCGCTGCTTCGCGCCACGGTATTCCAGATAGTCGACGCAGGTGACGTCGACGAGCAGATCGAAGCCCTGGTCCTTCAGGTGCCCGAGCACTTCGAACGACTGCATTGCCGGCACGACGAGGCTCGTTTGGCCGCGAAATACAGACGACTCCAGTTTGCCGAACCGGGCGTTGACCGCGGCCAGGACGTCGTCGACGGAGGGTGGTTCGTGAGGCATTGGTTGGGCGGTCTGATGGGGCGCGTGTCAGGTGCGATGGGCTGCGGCGGAGAGTTCCCGCTGTGCGACCGGATTGCGTGCGGCGTCGAGGACGAGGAGTTCATCTGCCTCGACGAGCGCCCGCTTGCGGAGCTGCCGTTGGCTGGTGTCGAACTCGCGGCCCGTGATCGTGCCTTCGCGTTGGATCTTGTCCTGCAGGTCGATGATCGCCTGGATGAGCTGCTCGGGCCGCGGCGGGCAGCCGGGCACGTACATGTCGACCGGGATGAAACGGTCGATGCCCTGCACGACCGCATAGGTGTCGAACACGCCGCCGGTGCTGGCGCAGGCCCCCATCGAGATGCACCACTTCGGCTCGTGCATCTGCTGCCAGATGCGTTGCAGCACCGGGAGCATCTTCATGACCACGCGGCCCGCCACGATCATGAGGTCGCACTGCCGCGGGCTGAAGCGGAAGACCTCGGCGCCGAACCGGGCTAGATCGTGCTTGCTGGCGCCGGTGGCCATCAGCTCGATGCCGCAGCACGCAGTGGCGAAGGGCATCGGCCAGAGGCTGTTTTTGCGGCACCAGTTAGCCAGTTCGTCGAGCCTGCTGACCACCACGTTTTCGGGCAGTTCGATCTTCCCGGGCATGGTCTGTCTGCCCGGCATGTTCAACGCCATCGGAACACCCCCTTGCGCCAGTCGTATGCGAATCCGACGATCACCAGAGCAACGAACAGCATGGCGCAGGCGTAGACCAGGCCTCGGCAGGAGACCAGGCCATCAGCCACCGCGGCGTCGATCCCGGCTGTTGACCGGCTCGCGACTGCCCATGGATAGAGGAAGAGGAGTTCCACGTCGAACACCAGAAACGTGATGGCCACGAGGTGGAACCGCACGTCGAACCGTCGGCGGGTGTCGTGAACGGGGTCCATGCCGCTCTCGTACGGCATTTCCTTGACGGCCCCGCTCCGCCGCGGGCCGATGAGGTTGGCCGTGACGAGCAGACCCACCGACACCGCCGCCGCGATGGCCACAAAGAGCAGGACGGGAAGGATGGCGTCCATGATGTCCGCGGGGCGGGAGGAAGTCGGGCTAAAGGGCCCACCGGAGCTTCGGGGAAAGGCTCCAGTGGGGAAAATCGGCCGTGGGAGACGACTTCGTGAAATTTGTCACGAAGTCGACGCCCAAAAAAACCCGGCGGGCGG